>NZ_JBVUBB010000042.1:0-63199 GCF_055791185.1 Bradyrhizobium ingae | reverse complement strand
CCCCCCCCCCCCCCCCCCCCCCCCCCCCCCCCCCCCCCCCCCCCCCCCCCTTTACTAGTCGTCGGCAGCGTCAGATGTGTATAAGAGACAGCGTCAGAATGACCTGCCGTGTCCGCCGCTCGAAGAACTGCACCCCCAGCCGCTCCTCCAGCAGACGGACTTGCTGGCTGATGGCGCCGGCTGTGACGTGCAGCTCATGGGCGGCCTGCTTGAAGCTGAGATGGCGGGCGGCGGCCTCAAAGGCGCGCAGGGCATTGAGTGGCGGCAGGAGATACGTCATGGCCGGCTCCGGGCGATGCGGTAGGGCGAGAGGATGCATAAGTTTCGCTCGCTCTACAAAAGAGAAATCCTGCTTTGTCGCCGGTGAAGGCGGGCGCTACCCCAGGGCTGACCTGGTCGCAGACCCGAGGAAACCTGCCGCAGTGCCGCCTGAAAAGTCGTCGATCGAGACTTCGTATTCCTGGATACGCCTCGCCGTCTCCATCGCCCTCAGCACACTGGGCTGCGTCGGCATGTGGTCTCTGGTCGTGGCGTTGCCGGCGGTGCAGGCCGATTTCAATGCGCCTCGCGCCGACGCGGCCTTGCCCTACACGCTCGCCACCATCGGCTTCATGATCGGCGGCATCATTGTCGGCCGATTGGCGGATCGCTTCGGCATCCTGCCACCCCTGGCCGCCGGCACGGTCCTGATGAGCCTCGGCTACGTCCTCACCGCCTATGCTCCCAACCTGTCCGTCTTTGCGGTGATCTCCGGCGTCACGATCGGACTCGGCGGCGCGGCGAGTTTCGCGCCCCTCGTGGCTGACGTCTCGCTGTGGTTCGACAGGCACCGGGGCCTCGCCATTTCCCTGGCTACTGCCGGCAGCTCTCTTGCCGGAGTGGGCTGGCCGCCCATCGTCCAACATTTCATCGCTGCGGCCGGCTGGCGGCAGACCCATATCGGCATCGGCATATTCTGTCTGGCAACGATGCTGCCGCTCGCCCTGGTTCTGCTGCGGCGACCGGTGTTTCACAAGACCATCCCGGAAGCAGCGAGCACCGGCAATACCATCCAGGCCATAGGCCTCGCTCCGAGTGTCACGCAAGGCCTGCTCGCCTTGGCCGGCATGTGCTGCTGCGTCGCCATGTCGATGCCGCAGGTCCACCTGGTCGCCTACTGCGGCGATCTGGGATACGGCCCTGCGCGCGGCGCCGAGATGCTGGCGGTCATGCTCGGCTTTGGTGTGGCGAGCCGGCTGATCTTCGGCGGGGTGTTGAACCTGATCGGCGGCCTGCCGACCTTGCTGCTGGGCTCGGCGATGCAGGCCATTGCCCTCGCGCTTTATCTGCCGTTCAACGGGCTGGTCTCACTCTACGTCATTTCCGCCATTTTCGGCCTGGCGCAGGGCGGCATCGTGCCGAGTTATGCGGTGATCATCCGAGAGTTATTCCCGGCGCAGGAGGCCGGCTTTCGCGTCAGCCTCGCCATCTCCGTCACTCTCGCCGGCATGGCGCTGGGCGGCTGGATGGCCGGCGCGATCTACGACCGGACCGGCTCCTACGCCTCGGCGCTGGTCAACGGCATCGCCTGGAACATCGCAAACATGGCGATCGCAGCCTGGCTGCTACGGCGCAAACGACGGTGTGCCGTCGACTCCTGCGCCGTGGCCTAGACTAGACCTGCGACACCGCTTCCTGGCAGATCCGGCGGCGGATCGGCTTCGCAACCACTCGCCGGCGCGCCGCGCTGAATCATGCTCGACTTGCACGTCCAGACCACATGTTCTATGTTCGTCGAACATGGAACACATAACGTTCGACTCCGTCGTCGCCTATTCGTCGATCAAAACCCGACCCAAGTTGACTTGGCCTGACGGCGCGAAGGTGGCGCTGCTAATTGTCCCGAACATAGAGCACTATGAATATGTGCCGGCGCCAGGATGGAGTAAGGACCCCTGGCCGCGTTCACCCCATCCCGACCTGTTCGGCTATACACGCGCGGATTATGGCAACCGGGTCGGTCTCTGGCGACTGTTTGATGTTCTCGACGCATTCGGCCTGCGGGCGACAGTCAGTCTCAACATGGCGGTCATCGAGCACTTCCCGCCCATCCTCGAGGCGATGGAGCAGCGCCGGTGGGAATATATGGCGCACGGCCTCTACAACACCCGCCATCATTGGGGTCTTGCTCCCGAGCACGAGCGCGCGGCGATGGATTTGTGCAAAGACATTCACCTGCGCCTGACCGGCAGGCGCCTGCGCGGATGGTTTAGCCCGGCTTTCACGAACACGCTCAACACGTTCCAGCTCGCAGCTGCGGCCGGCTTCGATTATGTCTGCGACCTCGTGTTTGACGACCAGCCCGTCCCGCTGAAGGTCGCCGAGGGCTCGCTTCTCAGCCTGCCTTACTCACTCGACGTCAACGACGGTTCTTTTTTCGGGCGTGGACAGGAAGGGGCAGCTTTTGCGCAAATGCTGCGCGACCAGTTCGACCGCCTCTACGAGGAAGGCGGCGAGCAAGGTCGCGTCCTCTGCATTGCACTCCACCCTTTCCTCATCGGGCAGCCGCACCGCATCGGCCATCTGCGCGATGCGCTGGCGTATATCCTCGGTCATTCCGGCGTCTGGCCCGCCACGGGAGGCGAGATTGTCGACTGGTACGCCAGTCACCATGCGGCAACGGAAATCCACGCGTGGGCCGGCGAGAATGCACCATGACGGACGCCCGCTCCGCCGGACAGCCGCTCGATCCTTACGGCATCTACAGGATATCGCCGGGAGCTCCACGTTTTCACTGGCCTGATCGGGCACGCGTGGCAGCGACGGTGACCATCATTGTCGATCATTGGGAGCTCCAGCCTGTTCCTGGAGCCAATCCCGATCCACGGATCGTATCGCCGCTCGGCTCGGCGACACCAGATTGGGCGACCTGGTCCATGCGCCAATATGGTGTGAGGATCGGCATCTTCCGCGTGCTGGAGGCTCTTGCCCGTTACGACATCAAACCGTCGGTCGCGCTCGGCGCCGCGGCGGCGATACGCCATCCGGAAATAGTGGACGCGTGCTCGCGGCAGGGATCGGTCTTCCTCGCGCACGGAACAGAAGCCCACAGGCGGATATCGAGTACCATGACCGAAGAAGAGGAGCGCGAGCTTATCGAGGAGAGCCGCGAGGCGCTCCGCGCCACAACCGGCACCATTCCCAAGGGCTGGGCCGGACAGGATTTCAACGAGAGCGCCAGAACCCCGCATCTGCTAGCCCAAAGCGGGTTCGCCTACACGACTGATTGGGCAAATGATGACCGTCCCCATCTCCTGCGGACCGCACCACATCCTTTGGTCGCACTGCCCGCGCAGATCATGTGGAATGATCTTGAAGCGATGTGGGTGCGCAGGCTGACGCCCGACGAATGGTCCAACTCAGTCGTCGAAGCCTTGCCGGTTCTGCTTGCCGAAGGCGGCACGTGCCTGAACATCACCCTCCATCCCTTTGTCTCCGGCCAAGCCTATCGCTTCCGCGCGCTATGCCATGTTCTGGAAGCCGTCCGGAAAGCGGGTGGTGTCGTCCTGACCACTACGGACCAGGTTGCAGACATTGCTCGCCACGAGCTCATGGACACCATGGATCGCTCTTTGGCTCAGCCAGTCTGACGCAGAATGGCGTCGAGCATCGTCGGAAACCGCTTCTCGATCTCCTCGCGCCGCAAGGACACAAAGCAGCGAGCCCCTTCGGAGCGGGTATGCGTGAGGCCCGATTCGCGCAGGACGCGCATATGATAGCTCATCGTAGATTTCGCGAGTTCGCCACGCAGATCGTCCACCGTTCGCTCCATCCCATCCAAGAGCGTCCGGACGATCCGCAGCCGCGTCGAATCGCTCAACGCGAGCAGAACCTTCGGAAGTGCGATCCTCCTTGGGTCAGGATGAACGAAACGGCGACCTTTCATGATTGCGACCATCATAGAGCCGCAAGATGCGGCCGATAAGCGAAATGTACAGAGTCGATGCCACGGTAGTCTCGAGCCGCATCAGCGACCCAGTTTAACTTTATTCACGCTTGGCTTACCCGGCCGATCAGGCGTCCACCCAGGCGGACTGTCTCCGAAGGATGGAGTTTCGACGTCAACGGCGTATTTGTTGTCATTCACCTGAACCGCAGATTGTCACGCGAGAGCTGGCTGATCGAGGTGCAGCCCATCAGCTTCATGTCGCGCTCGATCTCGGTGCGCATCATGCCGAGCGCGCGTTCGACGCCGGCCTGGCCGGCAGCTGCCAGAGGGTAGAGATAATAGCGACCAAGACCGACAGCCTTTGCGCCGAGCGAGAGGGCCTTCAGGACGTGGCTGCCCCGCTGCACCCCGCCATCCATGAGCACGTCGATCCGGTCACCCACGGCATCGACGATTTCGGCGAGCTGATCGAACGCGGCACGAGAGCCGTCCAGTTGCCGGCCGCCATGGTTCGAGATGACGATGCCGGTACACCCGATCTCGACGGCCCGCCTGGCGTCGGCCACCGACACGATGCCCTTGAGGCAGAATTGGCCGTTCCACAAGCGAACCATCTCGGCCACATCGTCCCAGTTCATGGATGGGTCGAGCATTTCGGTGAAATAGCGGCCGATCGAGAGCGCCCCGCCGCTCATATCAATGTGCTCGTCGAGTTGCGGGAGCTTGAACCGCTCATGGGTGAGATAATCCACTCCCCACCTCGGCTTGATCGCAAACTGCAGCATGCCGGCAAGGGTCAACCTGAACGGGATCGAAAAGCCGGTGCGCAGGTCGCGTTCGCGGTTGCCGCCCGTGATGCTGTCGACGGTCAGCATCATGACCTGGACACCGGCGTCCTTGGCCCGCTGCATCATGGCCCGGTTGAGGCCTCGATCCCTGTGAAAATAGAACTGGTAGACCTGCGGCGTGTCGTGCGCCTTGCGCAGCTCCTCGAGGCTGACCGTCCCGAGCGAGGACACGCCGAACATGGTGCCGAATTTCGCGGCCGCGGCGGCGACGGCGCGCTCGCCCTGATGGTGGAAAAGACGTTGCAAGGCGGTCGGGGAGCAGTAGATCGGCAGCGCCAGTTTCTGGCCCATGACTTCGACGGAGAGATCGACCTTCTCCACGCCGCGCAGAACGTTGGGGACGAGGTCGCAGTCCTCGAAGGCTTTCGTGTTGCGCCGGTATGTCACCTCATCGTCTGCGGCGCCGTCGATGTAATTGAAGATCGGGCCGGGCAGCCGGCGCTCGGCGAGGCGGCGGAAATCGTGAAAGTTGTGACAGTCGCGCAAATTCATGGTCGCTCTCAAGCCCGATCCAGGTCCGCAAGGCGCTGCCGGTCTCGGCTGGCCGCGTCTCACCGGGGGAAACACATCGCCGGCAATATTACCCGAAGGCCTTTGATGCCCGCTACTGTCTGACGCTGGCGCGCCGGATTTCGGTTCGGATGGTTGACCATCCGAACCGTTCCGAGCGCGCCAGGCCCTGCGCTCCCGATCAGGGTTGATAAGGCCGGTGCAATTCGATCTCCGGATTGATGCGCACACCGAATCCGGGCTTGTCGAGAGCCGAGGCCTTCATGCGGCCCTTTTCCGGGATCGGCTCGTCGAGCAGCAGCGGCGTGAAGGCAGGCAGCACCTTGTCGGCGTGGGGCGCCGTCATGATGATCTCCGTGAACGGGCTGTTGTGACGCGTGATCACGAAATGATAGCTGTAGACGCTGGAGCCGTGAGGGACCACCAGCGCGCCATGCGCATCGGCGAGCGCCGAAATCTTGATCAGCTCGGTGATGCCGCCGCACCAGTTGACGTCGGGCTGGATGATATCGCAGCAGCCCATTTCGAGCAGCATGCGGAAACCCCAGCGCGTCGCTTCATGTTCGCCGGTCGTGACCAGCATGCCCTTCGGCACGTTGCGCCTGAGCTCGGCATAACCCCAATAATCGTCGGGGGGCAGGCATTCCTCGATCCACTTCAATCCGAACTCGTGCGCCTTGTGCGCGAGTCGCGTCGCATAGTTGAGATCGAGGCTCATCCAGCAGTCATACATGAGCCAGAAGTCGTCGCCGACCTTGTTGCGCATGTCCTCGATGATCTTGATATTCTGCTTCAGACCCTCATCGCCTTCGGCCGGACCGTGCAGCAGGGGCAGCTTGCCGCCGATGAAGCCCAGCTCCTTGGCGATGTCAGGACGCGCGCCGGTGGCATAGAACTGCAGCTCGTCGCGCACGGGGCCGCCGAGCAGGGCGTGGACCGGCTCTTGCCGCACCTTGCCGAGCAGATCCCATAGCGCCAGGTCGACCACCGAGATGGCGTTCAACACGACGCCCTTCCGGCCGTAGTACAGCGTCGCATGGAACATCTGGTCCCAGATCTTCTCGATCTCGGTGATCTTGCGGCCGATCAGGAAGCGCGAAAGGTGCCGCTCGACGATGAAGGCGCCGATCTCGCCGGCGGTCGTGACGGCAAATCCGATGGTGCCGTCGGACGCTTCGATTTCGACCAGCAGCGTGCCCAGCACGTTGATGCCGAACGACTTGCGGCTTTGACGGTATTCAGGATACCGGGCCATCGGCGTGGAGATGTGGTCGTCGATCCAGTGATAGCCACTCTGGTCATGATAGTCGGCGCCGCCGCCGCGGGTGGTGTAGGCGCGAACGTCACGGATGGTCGGTGTGCTCATGGGGTCACCTCGATTGTTTGAGTCTATTGTCGTTTCGGGTCAGCGCGTCTTCGCATCGACAGCGACGTTGCCTCTAAGTCCGAGCAGGCCGAGACCGAAGATCAGGACCGCGCCGACAAGCGTCATTGCGGCCAGCAGGTAGAGACCCGCAGTCTGTGAGGCAAAGGCGCTTTCGGCCCAGGTCTTGAGGTTCGGGGCGACGAAGCCGCCGAGCGCTCCGAGCGAGTTGATCAGCGCGATGCCACCGGCCGCAGCAGTGCCGCCGAGATAGCTTGTCGGAAACGTCCAGAAGATCGGCTGCACCGCGATGAAGCCGGCGGCGGCGAAGCACAGAGCGAGCAAGGCAAGTGCGGGCGACGAACTCGCGACCGAAGCGCCAATACCGATGCCTGCGACCGCCAGCGTCACCGCGCCGACCAGGCAGCGCTCACCGGTGGCGTCCGACAGGCGCGGGATGAACCAGGCGGCGACCAGCGCGCAGACCCACGGAATGGCCGCCACGAAGCCGACGGTGAGGCCGACGTTTCGACCGAGAAGGCCTGCGACCTGCGTCGGAAGATAGAAGACGACGCCATAGACGCTCATCTGAATGATGAAATAGATCAGGCAGAGGTAAAGCACGCGACTATTGCCGAAAGCTGCCATTACGCTGGCGGGACCGTGTGTGTGCTTGTGGTTCTCCTCGGCATAGATCGCCGCGCCGAGCTCGCGCTTTTCACTCTCCGACAGCCAGCGCGCATTCGCCGGACGATCGTCGAGGTAGAAGTAGGCCCAGACTCCGACGATGGAGGCAAGAAGGCCTTCGACGAGGAACATCCACTGCCAACCCCGGAGGCCTGCGATACCGTCGAATTCCAGCAACAGGCCGGAGAGCGGGCTACCGAAAATGAAGGCGAGCGGGGCGCCGAAGTAGAACAGCCCCATGGCGCGGGCGCGGGCCTGCGAGGGAAACCAGTAGGTGAGATAGAGGATCACGCCGGGGAAGAATCCAGCCTCCGCGATGCCGAGCAGAACGCGCAGGACGTAGAACGTCGTCTCGCCGCGGGCGAACATCATCGCCGCCGAGATGATCCCCCACGTCACCATGATGCGCGCCATCCACAGCTTGGCGCCCACGCGATGCATGATGAGGTTCGAGGGGATCTCGAACAGCGCATAGCCGACGAAGAAGATCGAGGCGCCGAACGCGTAAGCGGCGTTGCTGATGCCGACGTCGGCCTGGAAAGCCGCCTTGGCAAAGCCGATATTGGCCCGGTCCAGGAAGGCCAGGACATACATCAGCAAAAGGAATGGAAGCAACCGCGCCGTCACCTTGGCGTTGATGGCCGTATTCGCGGCAGGCGATCCTGTAGAGGCATCGATCGATATCTGTGAACTCATGGGGTCCTCCTTGTGGTTTTCCTTGTGGTTTTTCTTGGCGTTTTCCCTGGGGTTGCACTTGCGCATGCCGCCTTGTCGGGCGCGCTGGGCAGCACGTCCGGCGGTCTTTGGTCTTGTGAACGGAGCCTTGCTGTGAACCGAGCCTTGGTGTGAACCAAGCCTTGCGGCTGCCTCAGTAGGTGGCCCGTCCGCCGGAGAGGTCGAACGTCGCCCCGGTCGAAAAGGCGCAATCTTCCGATGACAGCCAGGCGATCAGCGCGGCGGCTTCGTCGACCTGGAGGAAGCGGTTCATCGGAATCTTCGACAGCATGTAGTCGATGTGTTCCTGCTTCATCTGATCGAATATCTCGGTCTTCGCGGCCGCGGGCGTCACGCAGTTGACGAGGATGTTCGACGTGGCGAGCTCCTTGCCCAGCGACTTCGTGAGGCCGATCAGGCCGGCCTTCGACGCGGAATAGTGCGAGGCGTTGGGATTGCCTTCCTTGCCGGCGACCGATGCGATGTTGACGATGCGGCCCCAGCCGCCTTTGAGCATCTCCGGCACCGCGGCCCGACAGGTGAGATAGGGCGCGATCAAGTTGACCTCGATCACGCGCCGCCAGACCTCGGGGTCGAGCTGCCAGAGCGGACCATTGCCACCGGTGATGCCGGCATTGTTGACGAGGATGTCGAGCCTGCCGTGTCGGGCGACGGTGGCGCGCACCGCATCGTTGACCGCCACCTCGCTGGTGAGGTCGAGCGCATGGCTGGACACGGCGCCGAATGTCGAAAGCTCTTTCTCGGCATCCTTCAGACGTTCGGCATCAACGTCCCAGAGCGCCACGCGGGCGCCGGACTGCAGCATGCGCCGGGCGGCGGCAAAACCGATGCCGCGGGCGCCGCCGGTGATGACGGCTACGCGGCCGCCCAGATCGATCTTGTTCATGGCTGCCTCACTTGCCTGCGGAAACGGTTGTCTGCGTCTGCTCGCCGAGCCCGGCGATCCCGAGACGCATCACCTGTCCGGCCCTGAGGTAGACGGGCGGCTTCTGCCCGAGGCCGACGCCGGGCGGCGTGCCGGTGGAAATGACGTCGCCTGGCTGAAGGCTCATGAACTGGCTGATATAGGCGACGAGATGCGCGACGCCGAAAACCATGGTGCGGGTCGAGCCGTCCTGATAGCGGCGGCCGTCGACGTCGAGCCACATCGAAAGATCCTGCGGGTCGCGAACCTCATCCGTGGTGACGAGCCATGGGCCGATCGGGCCAAAGGTGTCGCAGCCCTTGCCTTTGGACCACTGGCCGCCACGCTCGAGCTGGAAGGCGCGCTCGGAGAGATCGTTGACGACGCAATAGCCGGCGACATGGGACAGCGCGTCCTTTTCGCTGACATGTTTTGCGGGCTTGCCGATCACGACGCCGAGCTCGACCTCCCAATCGGTCTTTTCGGAGCCGCGCGGAATTTCGACGTTGTCGTTCGGACCGCAGATCGAGCTGGTCGCTTTCATGAACAAGACGGGCTCGCTCGGCACGGCCATTCCGGACTCGGCGGCGTGGTCGGAGTAGTTGAGGCCAACGCAGACGAACTTGCCGACGCGTCCGACGCACGGGCCGATCCGCGGCGAGCCCTCGACACGGGGCAAGGACGCCGGATCGATGGCGCGCAGCCTGGCAAGGCTGTCGGGAAGAAGCGCCTCGCCGGCAATATCCGGCACGACGCCGGACAGGTCGCGAAGCACGCCGCTATTGTCGAGGAGAGCTGGTTTCTCTTGCCCGGCCTGGCCGTAGCGCAACAATTTCATCTGGTTTCCCCCTATCGATTTGTATTTGCGGTGCCGAAGGCGCCGCACTCTTGGGAAACAGACTAGGAGAAGGCGTGATTACCGGATAATGAAAATAAGTGCTCGTCCAATTCCAAACGGTGATCGCATGACGTTGCCGCCCACTGCCCTGCTCGCGCGGATGCGCTTCACGCATCTGCGGCTGCTGGACGTGGTCGCGCGCACCGGCAACATGCATCGCGCCGCCGAGGAAATGCACCTGACCCAGCCGGCGACGACCAAGATCCTGCACCAGATCGAGGACATCCTCGGCGTCGCGCTCTTCGTGCGGACGCCGCGGGGCATGACGGCGACGGAGATCGGCCACGCCGTCGTCGCCTATGCACGCCGCGCATTGAGCGACGGCGAGCGCTTTGCGGTCGGTCTCGACAATCTCAAGCGCGGCGGCTACGGCGCACTGTCGGTCGGTGTCATCCTGTCGACCGCATCGGACCTGCTGCCCAAGGCGGTCGCCGAATTGAAGCGCCGCCGTCCGCTGATGACGATCCGCCTGCTGGCCGCGACGAGCGACCTGCTGATGACGGCACTCGAACGGCGCGAGCTCGAACTCGTCATCGGCCGGCTGACCAACGTCAGGTATGCCGCCGACTTTGCCTTCGAACCGCTGTCGCGCGAGGAGGTTTGGCTGTTCGCTGCCGATACGCATCCCTTTGCGCGGCGCAGGCGCCTTCCGATCGAGGAACTCGCCGCCGCGGCTTGGGTTCGCCAGCCGTCGCCCAGTCCGGCACGCAACCTGCTCGACGCCATGTTCGTCAAGGCGAGCACAAACGTCCCCGATAATGTGATCGAAACAACGTCGGTGTTCGCGACGATCCAGCTCGTGCGTCACGCCGGAATGATCGCCGTGTTGCCGAAATCCATCGTCAAGGAGGAGGTACAACGCGGCGGCCTGATCCGGCTGCCGCTGCCGCTCGATACCGAGCTCGATCCCTATGGGATCATTACGCCGAAGGGCGGCGATCTCAGCGACAACGCCGTTGAATTCCTCGCCATCGTGCGTGCCTTGATTGCCGGCAGAGAAGCATCTTCCTCGCGAACGAGGTGATCGGCCGCGCGCCGACGGTACCCGCGCCGGCGTCCGCATCGCGTCATGCCCTATGCCCGGCCCTTGACCTCATAGTGACCCGACACGCATTTGTAGCGTTCGATCCGCCAGTTCGAATGATACAGCGGATGTTCACCCATCCATTTCGCGAGCGGCGCCTGCGCCCCCTTCATGCAGTCCTGAAACGTGATGTCGGGCGTCATGTTGCTGTCGGTCACGATCTCCTCGACGCAACTGCCCGCGGCGGCGCCGCTGAGGTGGCAGAGAACTGCAACGACGGTCACGAACATGCATCGCATCCCTTCCGGTTCCGCCGGGCCGTCAGCGTGCACGTTTGCCGCGTCTGCGCCCTTCAGCGAACCCGATCTTACCGAGGGCTATCGACGCGTCATCCTACTTAGGTCCTGATCCTACTTTGGTCCTGAATCCACGGGGAATTACGGTGACGTGCCGGACTGCATCAAGCTCCCGCAGGCGCACTATGAAGTCTGCCAAGTCCTGCCCAAGCGGGCAAGTCCTGCCCAAGCGCGGCAATAGCTCCTATTTTCAGCGTGTCGGTCGGCTGCGAAAGCGCGCCCCTAGCCGGCGGCACGGTACTCGCGACGTTTTCGCTGCCCCGACTTTCGAGTTCGCCTAAGCCGACGACGATAGCTGAGCCCTCGGCAGCTCCGCACCAGCTTTGGTCGTTCCGCGGAGGCGTCGGCCCAAAAGGTGACGAGAGAGAAAATCGACTTCGTCGGCAATCACAGCCTCGTGCGACGGGCCATCATAGATGTCGAAATGATCGACGCCCGGATAAATGCGGAGTTCACCTTTCGGCGCTCGCCGTGCTGCGTCAATTGCTGGACCTGGCTTGGCAACCTGATCGTCCGCACCAACACAGACCAGCCAGGGACAGTGAAGCGAGGCGGCATGTTGAATCGGCCGATATGGCGGCCCCAGGAGCCAAGCCGTTGAAACCCGGTTTCGCCACCTAGATTCGTCTCCTATCGCCACGACACGGCGCCAACCGACCTCGGCTCCAGGCGCATAAATCAACGCCGCTTCATCGGGCTGGCCAACGGCAGGCAAATAGCGTCCCTCGGCCGCTGCGGCCTTTATTTCCTCCACGACCCGCTGAGGTCTATTGTACGACTGGGTGTCCCTGTCGAGCATCGGAACCTGGCTAATGGCCGCAGCCACTTTGGGATCCGCCGCCGCCGCGGCAAGCGCATGGCCTCCGCCCGACGAGGAGCCAAATGTTGCAACCTGGCCCGGATCGATATCGGGCAGAGAGCGAGCAAGCGCGATAGCAGCCCGCCAGTCATCCAATTGACGAGAGGGTTCGTAGAAATCCGGCTCGCCCGTGCTGTCGCCAAAACCTCGATAGTCAAACACCAACGCTGCGATGCCAGCGGCCGCAAACCGGTCTGCGAACGCGTTAAAGCGGTCTCGGCGTGTCCCCGTCAATCCGTGGGCCATGACGACGATAGGTCTCGTACCTCTGTCGGCTCCAGCCGGGTAGAACCATGCTGCGCATGTATCACGGCCGGAGGCGAACGTCAGTTCTTCGCGACTCATGCTCATTGGCTATATCCTTCAAGAAAGCTCGCGGGTCTGCCAGAATTCATGAGCCACAACTTTGGCTAGTCCTCGCACGTTCCTCATGAAGTCCGAGACCCTGAATTGCAGAAAGTGCGAGGCCACGGGGAACAAACGGTGCTGCGAGCGCAAAAGTCGATGCCTTGGAACATCCAAGGCGCCGCAACGGGCTCGCTGGAGTGCCTGTGACGCAATCTCGGGGGATGGGAATTAGGAGCGCACACTCATCGGAGCGCATTAGCTCGATGTGTGGGGCAGCAAGAAAGAAGCTCCCGGATGCGGGCTCTATCCTCCCTGGATATGAATATGGGAAGGTCCGCGTTCACCAGTGACGCTGGACGGTTTCAAACGACTACAGGCAGTGGTCGGCTTCACCGCAGATGATCGGCAAGCTCTCCACGATGCCGGCGAGTTGCTTACAACAGATGCTGCAACACTGCATCTGCGACAGCGTCGGGCGCCTCGCGTGTCGGAAAGTGCCCGACACCGTCGAATACGACGCGCTGATAGTGGCCCGTAAAATACTTGTCCTTGGCCTCGGTGCTCTCGGGCAGCACCGTGCCGTCAGTGCCGCCTTGGATCATCAGGGTCGGAACACCGAGATGCTCGGTGGACGCGATTCTTTCGTGCAACGCGTCGTAGCGCGGATCACGCGCTTCATCACGCCAGCGTCCTCGATAGCTACTGAGAGTGATCGCGAGCCAGTCGGGATTCTCAAAACTATGTGCAACCTGCTCGAAGGTCGCGTCGTCGAACCAGCCTCGCGGGCTCCATGTCTCCCACTGCAGGCGAGCAAAGCCCTTCGGGTCTTTGGCAACAGCCTCTGCACCACGATCGAGCGACATGAACCACTGGTACCACCAGGCGCGCGACTGCTCGAACGGTGGCACCGGAAAGGCGCCGCGAGGCGAATAGCCGAGGGAGAGGGCAGTGATCGTGTCCAATCGCTCCGGTGCGATCGCGGCAAGGGCATAAGCCACGCGAGCCCCCCAATCGTGGCCGATAACCGAGAAACGCGCGATCTCAAGCGCGTCCATCAAGTCAAGTGCATCCTGCGCCAGCGCTTCGGTGCGCCCGTCGCGGAATGTCGAATCCGATAGAAAGCGTGTCTGACCAAACCCGCGAAGCCACGGCATTATCGTTCGAATTCCGGCACGTGACAATCGATCGGCTACAGAGAGCCACGTGGTGGCGTCATCAGGCCAACCGTGAAGGAGCAAAGCAACGCTATCCTGCTCTCGCCCGCCCTCGAGCAAGGCTATATCGAGCACATCCGTGGTCGCATTTGCGGCCCGGGGAGTTGATGCAAATCGTGACATCTACAACTAATGTCGGTCAAGTTGATGAGTTCCTATCCCGTTTCGCTCGAGTTCAACTCCGGCAACTCGTAACGAATAATCGACAGCTGTCTGACATCGAGTGTGCGCGACGGCATCTGTCCAAGCAAAGGATTTGCTAAAATCGGCGGGTTCATATCGTTGGTTTTGCGTCAGATGGGGTTAGGTTAAGGAGACCATAAGGATGAGGCTACGCGGCATATTCCTTACTGCCGAAAACCCCGAGAGAACGGCACGATTCTATCAGATGGTTGCGCACCTTCCGATGGAGAGGGTCGGAACGGAAGGTGGCTGCGTCTACTGGCGGCTCGACCGCGGAGATATCCAGCTTGCGATCCACGACACTAGGGCGTTTGCCGACTACTCTTGAATGGATCCAACCTGACCCACCTATATTTCCAGGTCGGGGATAGGGCCGCCCTTCTGAACCACCTTCGAACGGAGGGGCTTGTTCCCTACGCGGCGGATGATGCGTCATCACACTAGTAGATCCGGACGGCCGGAAGGTGACGTTCGGCACAGCCTGAAGAGTCGCTTCCGCCGCTGTGCCTCGCCGATTTGCGCTACAGAGAGACTCGTTCGAACTGAACATCCTTCTCGATCAAAGGTTATACCTTCATCCAGCGTGGAGGTCGGAATGGGCAATCGAGCTGAAATGATCCGTGCCGTCGAAGCGTTCCTTGAGGGCTTGACGCTGAATAACGTTGGAATCATGCCCTTTGCGCCGGACGTCGTTCTGAAGAGTCCTCTCGACCCAGATCATCCTTCAGTTGGACGAGAGGCCGCATTCGAGTTTCTTACCAAGCGGGTATTTCCTCGCATTCCTGTTCGCAGGGCTGACGTCGAGCGTCATGTTGTCGAGGATGATACAGTTGCCACCCTGTGGACCGCCACGTTTTCAATTTCGGGACGAGACGTCGTAGTGCCGATCTTTGATTTCTTCCGTGTGAATGATGGGTTGATCAAGGAGGTCAGACCGTATTTCGATCCAAAGCCTCTGAAAGATGCGACTTAGCTCCGTCCTCGTGCACCAAATCAGCCTGGAACGTAGGCTTTCGGTCTCCTCCTCACGCTGGAGATTGCCTCAATTGAGGAACTCAAATGCTGCTCGGCCACAAAGAGAAAGAGCTGTCTCGCGTCGCTCCAAACGCCATGATTTGTGGCCATATCACCATAGGCTCGAACTGCTCAATCGGCTTCGGTTGCGTGCTGGTCGCAGAAAGTGGACCGATCTACATCGGTGATTATGGATTCCAACCGCCACTACCGTACGGACGTGTAATGATTTCGAGCAGATGCCCGTTCAGATCCTCAAAGTAGAGACAGCTCCGCCGTCGTGATCGTTGATCTCGCCTGGCTTCCGCTGTGCGGGATCAGCCCAGCAGGTTAGCTTCCGCTCCTGAATCCGAGCAAAGATCGCGTCGTGCAGCACCTAGCTGTTCAACATGCGATCGACAGGCCTGGTGCCGGCTGCCTTTCCCGGCGAAGAAAGCTGCTCGCACCAATCTTCCAGCGGAGCAAAGACGTCACGGAGCGTCCTGACGATGCGGCCCGCGCGGTCGTCGACGACGCGATAATAGACGTGCTTCGCATCTCGCCTGGTCGTGACCATGCGCGCTTCACGCAGCTCACCGAGTTGCTGCGACAAGGTCGGCTGCCGAACGCCGAGCTCCCTTTCGATCTCGGCAACCGAACGCTCGCCTTCCAGCAGCAGGCAGATGATCGACAGCCGGTTCGGGTTGGCCAGCGACTTCAGGAGATCGCTGGCCTGTTCGACGCTGCGGCAGCGCCTGGGGCCGCGCCGCCTTTTGTTGTCCGCCATCGCACTGTTCCGATTCGTGTCTTCAAGATGCAATCCAGCAAGCCATGATTTTCCGTGCATCACAACAGCACGCGCCTGGGTTCGAATACCGAAGAACGAATTTTCTTCGACGACCGCGCAATTGAAGAATGAACGTTCGCAAGGCGGCGATAGTTTGGTGCGCACCGACCATTGACGGTCCCAACATTATACAAGAATGTATAATCAAGAATGCGGCGTTCACGGGGGTGTTCAAACACATTTCCTCACGCGACAGACGCATCAAATCGGGGACGGATTCGCCTGCTCTGGCCCTCAAAGAAGTTCGTATGCCGCTCCGAATTGGCGTCCATCCCAGCAATCTCCATCTCACTCTCGCGCAGCACTGGCCAAGCGGTTTTGCTGCGCGCGATGTCGAATTCGTGCCCTATGGCGAAGGCCGGGATACTGGCCGTCAGCTTGCCGAGGGCCTCATCGACATCGGCGGCACCGGTTCGACGCCGCCGATCATCTCGCAAGTCGCGGGCCTTGATGTACTCTATGTCGCCGCATCGGCCCCTCGACCGGCCAATGGTGCCATTGTTGTCGCAAAGCATTCGGCCATCCGAAGCGTGAAGGATCTCGCCGGCAGGACGATCGCGCTGCTCGACGGCTCTTTCCATACCTACCTGCTGGCGCGTGCGCTCGAAGCCGAGCGATTGACGTTGAAGGACGTCAAGCGAATCGAACTCGCGCCGATCCCATCACGCGATGCGCTGATTGCAGGCAAGGTCGATGCCTGGATCGCGATGGCGCCGCTGCTCGATCAGTCGATCGCGGATGGCGGGGTCCGCACGCTCGTTGCCTGCGGCACCGCGATTCCCAACCGATCGGTGTTCTGGACGCTCGGGCGGCGCCAGCTTTCGGCGTCGACGATCAATGGTTTCGTGACGGAGCTCGCCCGCATCGGCAAGGCGATCGCGGCCGAGCCAGATCGGGCAGCGCAGATCCTGGCGGGCCTGAAGCTCGGCGGCGTCGATGCTGCCGGCTGGCGCCGAGCGCTGCGGCATCGCGACTGGAGCATCATCGCGGCGGATGCCGAAGTCATCGCGGAGCAGCAGGACGAAGCCGATACGCTGTTCCGCCACGCCGACATCGCCAAACGAATCGAGCTTGCCGCCGCAATGCATCTGCGGCCGGCATCGTAAGCAACAGGAACATGCAATGAATGTCCTTTGGTATATGTGCGCGCCGGACGGGCCCTATCCCTGGACGGCGGAAGGATCGCGCCCGGTCGACTACGGCTATTTCCAGCAGCTCGCCAAGGCCTATGACCGGCTCGGCTTCACCGGCGCATTGTTTGCGACCGGAGCCCACGATGTGTGGGTGCTGGCGGCCGCGCTGCTGGCGGAAACCGAGCGGCTGCGCTTTCTCGTGGCCGTTCATCCCGGCCTCGTCGCGCCGACGCTGCTCGCGAAGATGGCCGCGACCCTGCAGGAATTCTCGCGCGGGCGATTGCTGATCAATGTCGTGTCCGGTGATGCCAAGATGCTCGGTGCCTATGGCATGAAGTTGCCGCACAACGAGCGCTACGCCATGGCGGATGAATATCTGCAGGTCTGGCACCGCCTGATGGCCGGCGAGAGCGTCACCCACGAGGGAAAATACTTCTCCGTCGAAGGTGCCAAGCTCGCCCTGCCCGCCGGGTCCAGCATTCCGGCGCCGCCGCTCTGGTTCGGCGGCTCGTCGCCGCCCGCGATCGACGTCGCGGCCAAGCATGTCGATACATATTTATCATGGGGCGAGACGCCCGAGCAGATCAAGCACAAGATCGATGAGGTGAAGGAGCGCGCCAAGCATTACGGGCGCACGCTCAGCTACGGAATCCGCCTCTATGTCATCGTGCGAGACACCGATGCCGAAGCCTGGGATGCAGCCAACTGGCTCTACCAGCGGATGGACGAGACGGCGATCAGGGCCAATCAGTCGTTCGTCGGCAAGTCGGACTCGGTCGGCCAGCGCCGCATGACCGAGCTGCATGGTGGCGTGAAGCCGGCCAATCTGCGCGACCTCGAGGTGGCCCCCAATCTCTGGGCCGGCATTGGTCTGGTGCGTCCCGGCCCCGGCACGGCCATCGTCGGCTCACCGGAGACGGTCGTCAGGACGCTCGAAGCCTATCAGGCCGCCGGCGTCGAGACCTTCATCCTGTCGGGCATGCCCCTGCTCGAGGAAGCCTACCGCTTTGCCGAGAAGGTCCTGCCCCGGCTGCCGGTCAACCGGGAGGTCCCGAGCGCCAAGCAGTTCACCTGGTCGACCCTGTTCGATCGCGACCTCAAGGCGAACGCAGCCGGCGCATAGACGATCCGACACGCGCGATCCGCGCCGCATCACTTTCAAGGTCGCAAGACCTGCATCCTCTGGAGCTTCCCTTCCATGTTTCGTCGCTGTCTGCTCGTCGCCCTGTTGGCGCAATTCGTCGTCATGCCCGCATCCGCGCAGGAGAAACTGGCCGATCCGCCGATCACGCTCCGCATCGGCTATCTGAAGGGCACGACCGCTCTGACACTCGCTAAGGCCCATGGCGCCCTCGAAAAGGCCCTGGAGCCGCGCGGCGTGCGGGTGAGCTGGGCGGGTCCGTTTGCGGCCTCGGCGCCGGCCGTCGAGGCGCTCAATGCCGGCGCGGTCGATCTCGTCGGAGGAAGCTCGACCTCGTACATCACCTCGCGCGCAGGCGGCGTGAAGCTCGTGATGTTTGCCTATCAGCCGCAAACGGAAGGCAATGAAGGCATCGTCGTGCGCGCCGACTCGCCGCTGAACGGCGTCGCCGATCTGAAGGGGCGCACTGTTGCGGTGAACCGCGGCGGCACAGGCGAGTATTTGCTGGTGCGCGCACTGGAAAAAGCCGGCGTGCCGCTGGAAACCGTCAATCGCGCCTATCTGCCGCCGGCCGACTCATCAGTTGCCCTGAACAGCGGTCACGTCGATGCCTGGGCGACCTGGGATCCCTTTCTCTCGGTCGCCATCGAGAAACGCAACGCCCGCTTCCTCGCGAATGGCACGGAAGCCGGCTCGGAGAATGCGGTCGCATTCTTCATCAGCGAAGACTTCCTCACCGCGCACCGCAACGTCGTCCGGACGTTCTATGAGGTCTTGAAAGCGGAGAACGACTGGGCGCGTGAGCACAGATTGGAGGCCGGCCAGATCTGGACCAAGGAATTAGGCCTGCCGGAAGAGGTTGCCGCGCGCCTCGGCCAGAACAACACCAATCCGATCGGCCCCGTAACGACGCAAGCCAGGGAGCACATCGAGCATATCGCCGACTGGTACGTGAAGTATCAGATCATTCCCAAACGACCGGACATCGCCAATTACGTGACGGATATCACGAGCGAGCGCTGACGATCATCGCACGCACCTATCCGCCCCGCAGCATGGACGTCCGACGTGGCAAAGCCAACGTGAGCCAAACTACGCGTCGCGCAAGAATCCCACCACGGCCTCCAGAAAGGCGTCCTGCATCTCTACGTTGAGCATGTGGACGCCAGGCAGGAGAACAAGGCTCGATCCAGGAATGGATGCAGCAATCTCACGGCTGTGGTCCGCGAGAGTAACGGTGTCGTCGATGCCACCGATGACCAGCGTTGGCGTCTCTATCAGAGTGTTCGTGCGCCGGAGATCGGCATCGCGCACGACCGCAAAGCATCCCGCGAGGCCCTCAGGCTTCGTCGTTTGAATCGTGCTGCGGAAGGCTTCGACCAATTCGGGCAGGTCGCGAATGACCCGCGGCGGGAACCAGTTGCCGATGAACATGTCTGCCATCGCGGTCATGTTTCTTTCGCGGAGAACCCGACCGATGAGTTCGTCCCAACGTGGCGAGGGACCCAGATAGGGCGACGTGTTCGAAAGGATGAGCCGATCGAGTCGCTCGGGGGCGCGCAAACCCAGCCATTGGCCGACGAAACCGCCGAGGGAAAGACCGCAAAAGTGCGCTCGTTGGATGTTCAACGCGTCCATCAATTCCGTCACATCACGACCAAGGCGATCGAGCGAATATGCGCCCGCCGGCGCGTCCGAGCCTCCGTGCCCGCGCGTGTCATAGCGCAGCACGCGAAAAGACTTCGAGAGTTCGGCGATTTGCCGATCCCACATGCGGTGGTCGGTCGCGATCGAGTTCGCGAGAAGCAAAACCGGATGGTCTGTGTCGCCATCGAACCGATAGGCGATCCGGCAGCCGTCTCCGGCGGTGATGTAGGCGATATCGCTCATGCAATGTCTCGGCTTTGGGTGTCTTCCGGCCATCTAGCTCTCGTGCCGCCGGGAAAAAATTACTAAGATCAAACGATGATTGTCGAAGAAACGAACAAACCAGCCAATTTCAAACTGCATGACCTGCGCTGCTTCGACGCCGTGGCCCGCTTCGGGAGCTTCCAGGCTGCTGCAGATGCCCTTCACCGTTCCCATCCTTCGGTTTTCGCGGCCGTCGCTCGGCTAGAGCAGCATCTCG
Source organism: Bradyrhizobium ingae (assembly GCF_055791185.1). Classification (NCBI taxonomy): domain Bacteria; kingdom Pseudomonadati; phylum Pseudomonadota; class Alphaproteobacteria; order Hyphomicrobiales; family Nitrobacteraceae; genus Bradyrhizobium; species Bradyrhizobium ingae. The sequence goes on along the minus strand of NZ_JBVUBB010000042.1, from coordinate 43,100 downwards.
GGCTGACGCTGCTCGATCGCAGTGGTTATCGTGTGGAGCTGACCGAGGCGGGGCGGATGTTTCATGCCCGTGCAACGGTGTCGTTGCACGACATCGATGGTCTCGACGCCTATGCCCGCCAACTGGCAACTGGTGAAGAAACGATCTTGAGGATCGTGCTGGGAGATCTATGCCCGCGGCCGTTGATCCTAGGCGCCCTCTCGAACTTCTTCGCCGGCCGGCAGCGCACACGGCTGCACCTCGACTATGAAGCGGTGAGCGGTCCCTTCAAACGCCTGCGCGATGGCACCGCCGACCTGATTTTTCATCGCGCCGATCCGTCGAGTTACGATTTCGAGCAGATCGGGCTTTGCGTGATCCGGCTCCTGCCGGTCGCGGCGCCGGGTTTCCTGCCTTACGAACCGGACGTCGAGATGACGCCCCGACTCTTGCAGCCGTTTACGCAATGCGTGATTCGCGACACGGCGGGCAATGTGACCTCGGAGAATCATTTCCTGATCGACGGCGCGCCTCGCTGCTCCGTGCCCGATCATGCCATGAAAAAGGAACTCATCCTGCATCGAATGGCGTGGGGCCATTTGCCCGATTTCATGGTCGAGGACGAGCTGCGCATCGGCTCACTGATCAATCTGCAAGGGCGCTATCTTCCGGGACGGATGGAGACGCTGGCCGCGACGAGACGGAACGACCTGCCTCACGGACCTGTCGCTGAGGAGCTGTGGGAACGGCTTAAGAAAGGCGTTGGAAAGCCTTAGCGCCGCTACGAAGCCTATCCCGAGACAGACATCAGTCTAAAATGGCGCGCCCGTCGGGATAAAGCTGGGCACTCGAATAACTGGGAAATTCTGGTTGATGTATAACTGGCTCACCTGCTTGGGCCGCGCAAGCTTCCTCCATTTCATCAGCTGTCAGTGTGCCCTATTGGGCGCGTGCGCCGCGTTGCTCCCAGGGTCCCGGATTGAGAACCGCGCGGTTGACTTTGCCGGCGGCGTCGCGCGTGAAAGCGATCCGCGTATGATCGCCACTGTCGACGTAGAATTCATCCTTCGAAAGAACCGCCACGGGCGTTGGCTGCCCCTTGTCAAAATCAAGGATCGGCCAGCTGCCTGTTGCTTCAACGACGAGCTTGCCGTCCGCGACACGGACTTGAAGCGCGACGCTGTGCGAGGGGACCGCCTCCCGGGTAAAGGCAACAACGAGCGGATCGGTCTGTCCCTGCCGGGTGATTTTGAGCTTGATCGCGGCGTTGACCGGACCTGAAATCCGGCGAAATGCCGCTTCCAGGGTCAGGCCCTTCGTCGACTGGTCGCCGATCGCCGTGATGAGGTCTCCCGCCAAAACGCCCGCCCGCGCGGCGGGGCCTCCTTCAGCCGGTTTGATCACCCTTAGGCCATCCGTGCCAGCGACAACGGACTCAAGGCCGGTCCAGCCGTTGCCGTCGGCAACAAACATCTGTCTGTCCAGCGAACTTGCGGACCCACCGAAATCGTAACGCCCGACGTAGTCGGTGAGAGCGCCTGCATCCAACTGCCCCGAGGCGACGGGCGCAGGCACTTCAGGAACCTTCAACGCCGCATACGGCAGACGACGGATGGCATTAAAATAGAAACCGTTCTCACTGTACTGCGACCTCTGCATCATCATGACAAGGATCAGCTTCTGAACTGGGTCGACCGAGAAAAATGTGCCCCAGCTTCCCTGCCAGTTGAAGCTGCCGACGGCACCCGGGATCAGACTGAAATCCGGATCGGTGCGGACAGCGAAGCCGAGTCCCCAGCCCGTTCCAAAAGCCGGACCGGCTTCGTGTCCTGCGATGTGCATGTCTGATGGCAGCGAGTTCGTCATCATCAGCCGGACGGTTTCACGCTTCAGGATGCGCACGCCGTCAAGCTCGCCGCCGTTGAGCAGCATCTGGCAGAAGCGCAGAAAATCAGGAACCGTGGAGACGATGCCTCCGCCGCCCGAGAAGAACGTCTGTGGCTTGCCGACGTCGCCGTCCGAAAGGGGTTGGGGCTGCGCGCCCGGCAAGGCGACGAGACGGGCGAGTTTATCCTCCGGCACCGAGAAGCCGCTGTCGACCATGTGCAGTGGCGCGAAGAGGCGGCTTTGCAGAAAATGATCGAAAGTCTGACCCGATACGACTTCGATGACCCGTCCGAGCACGTCGTAGCCGATGGCATATTCCCAGACTTCGCCCGGCTGGTGCAGAAGCGGCAGGGCGCCGAGGCTCGCGACGAAGTCCGCGATAGGCTTGTCGCGTCGGAACGGCGCCCTGGCGCCATAAAGCACGTGGATCGCCGTATTGCCAAATCCAGGATCGGCGAAATCCGGCATGGCGTAAACGAGGCCGGACGTATTGCGTAGCAGGTCCCGGATCGTCATCGCCCGCTTCGCCGGTTCAAAAATCTTCCGCGCAAGATCCGAGAGGATCGGATCACCGGTGATCGGATCCTTTTTGACGACCTGCATATCCCTTAGCTCAGGCAAATACTGCGCCACGGGAGCGTCAAGCTCGAGCTTGCCTTCATCGACCAGCATCATGGTGGCGACGCTGGTGATCTGCTTGGACATCGATCCGATGCGAAAGATCGAATCCGGCCGCATCGGCGTCTTCTTGTCGTGATCCTCGAAGCCGGTGGGCTGCAGATATGCGAGCCTGCCGTCCTTTACGATTCCAACGACAAAGCCTGAGGGATCGCCCTTTTGGCTCTGCGCCTCGAACCAGGAAGTCATGCGCGCCAGCCGCCGCGCCGAAAAGCCGAGACTGTCCGGATCGCCGACGATCTGCAAGTCGTCGGCAAGCGCCACACCCGCCAGACAGAGCTTAAGTGCCGCCAGCGCGGTCAATGAAACGGCAAATCGCTGATATCGCATGGGCAGCCCCGTTGTCGCAGCTATTGCGAGGAAGGATCGCCATCAGTCTGTCAAATGTTTTCGATTCCTTTCTCGCCGATTCCCGCAATCCGGCTAGCCGATTCCTCAACTCGACCGGCCGATTTTTAGTCGGTCGTCCCCGGGGGCTGCATTTCCCGCCATTGCAAGACGGCGAAATTCGGTTGGGGTCAGATCTGTCGCGGCCTTGAAGGCGCGGTTGAACGGCCCGATCGACTGGAAACCTGTGTCCATCGCAATTGTCAGCACCGGGACTTCCACTTGTTCGGGGTCGACCAGCGCTGCCTTGGCTTCCCCGATCCGGTAATGATTGAGAAACGCATTGAAATTGCGGTAACCGAGGCCCTCATTGATGAGCTGCCGCAGCCGGTATTCCGGCACGCGAAGTTCGGCGGATAGCAATCCGATGGTCAACCTCTCACGCCGGTAGATGCGCTCGACGGTCATCAGCTGTTCCAACCGGCGCAAGAGAGCCGATTCAATCGCGGCAGGCTTGCCCTGATCGTCAGACGCCTTGGCTGGCTGGCCTAAGGGGACATTTGTCGCGGGCAGAAGGATCGAACCTTTCCGCGTACCCGCTTCCAGCAGATTCCATGCGCTCAAGCCGACCAACGTGAACAGAGCAAAGGCGTTGGCGACGCTAGCCATGGAAAAAGTGGGAGTCGAGGGCTGCTGCAAGAAGCTCATGTAGGAGTTGAGAACGATTTGGGCCGATGCCCCGATCAAGACGACCAGCCGGAGCCGACGCCGGCCCTGCACCATGTCCGCCCGCCAGGTGAGAAGCGTCTGCGCCACCGCCAACAACGCCAGGCCGAGAGAGGTGAACGACAGCGTGCGTTCGATCGCATGCTCGAGCGCGGCCGATCGTGTGATGCCGCTGGCGTCCAGCCATTGCGCGACGGCGACGGCCGCCCACAAGACGCCATGCCAGAGCCGCGGCACGAAATCGTCATCGAAGGCGGCACGTGCCCATAGCCAGAACACGACACAGTTCGCGCTGGACAACGCCAGCAGCAACAGGCCCCACCACGCAAATGGCCGCGGGAACGTCGGCGCCGTGCAGATCATCGAAGCCGCGGCGCCGATCGCGAGCGCGGCGGCCAGCAGCGCGGCCGTGCTGTCGCGGCGATCGCGCAGCGCCATGGCTGCGATCAGCAGGCACAGTGCGACGACGGCGCCCCGTAACCCCAGATCGACCGACATCAAACCGCTGGTGTGCACGACGGGAAATACTCCGAATGCAATTGTTGACGCGAAAGACGCGTAGGTTCGCTCATACGCCCTTGACGCAGCCGATGTCGAGGCGGCGGATGATTTTGAAGCGGCTACGAACCGGACGGGAGGTGCTGCCTCAAACCAAGAGGTAGTGTGTTCCAACGCCGCGCCGAAAAACCGAGACTGGCCGAATTGCCGACGTTCAAATCGTCGGAGAACAGCCTCCAGGTCGCCAAGAACCGCAATCAGCAGCGTCGTGATATCTTTGCGCAATCAATTCTCGGCGCAATTAATTCTTGGCGTTGCGCCTCTTGCTCGCTCCCCTGAGCGGCGGTGAAGGTGATGGAGCCGGATTGTCCCAGCCCACCATCTGCAGACAGGTGAGCAGATCGACATAGCTTTCTATTCCGCCTGCCGTAGCCTCGCCTTCGCAAGTTTCACGCATCGGAGCGGGAACGGTCAGCCAAGTCGAACTTAGCTGTTGTTGCGCGAGCGTCTCGTCACGCATGCATTCGCCAGCATCCTGCGCCAGGGCGAGCCCCGACGCTTTGTCGTCAGCAGAAACATCCCTGCATAGAGCTTCCACGTTCAGGACGGGCACACGGTCTGAGATCGCTATCGTGGGCTGGCCAAGGAGCGATAACGCCAACAGTGCTGCTTTCATCAGATCCTCCCATCTTCAAGTGGATTGGATGGGCAGCCGACGCGAGGCTAGGCCTGTTTTGTTTCCGGCCGGCTTCGCCTGGCCGATAAAGGGTTTCGTCCCGGCCCGACCTCGAACCCGGCCTGCCGAATGGAGCCCTCATGGCGGACCAGAGATGGCGCGTTCGTCTCGGCGCCGCCGCGGAAGTCGACTTCCGCCAACACCTTCAAATCGACCACTGAAAATTTTGGCGCGCGACAATCTCGCGTCTATCGGGACACAGGTGTTTGGCGAGCTGCCGACGGTCCCAATGTAGCGGGCCCAAGGCGCATGGCGCGACGTGACAGACGGAGGTCAGCCCGAAGTCCTGGTGATTGATGGCATTCGGGGCCGCGCATAGTTCGCTGGCCCGGAAGTTAATTTCGGCCGGAATGTGCATGGCTCGCATGCGGACCAGACCATTGCTGCACTGCAGCAAAATTCTATATTGGTCCGGTGAGGAAGCGCCTGGGAATCGCCAAAATATAGGAGATACCCTTGCTTAATCAACGCGTCATCCGCCTTGTGCAACGCGCTCGCCGAATCTTCGTTGACGCCATCAACGCACATCTGGAAATTTATCAGAAGCACCAAGAACTGTTCAGCCGATATCCACGCGAATAGTCGTGGTTCGGCAGGTGATGGATCAGGTGTGGCGGCGCTTGGCGACGCTTCATCGTGTGCAATGATGGCCTTCATGATCCGTTCGTGAGGGCTTGCCCGCTTCTCGAAACTTGAGGCCGGCTCGTAGCTCTGCCAGAAGCGCCGTGATTACGCAGCAGCGTGCGCATGGCGGACGTCAGGCGGAATTGCGGGCGCCCTCACAAGAGCAGACGGACTTCGAGCATCTTCAGATGCTTGACCGGATCGATGGTTGAGACCCTGCACGCCGCGCCGGCGTGGATTTCCACAAAGCCGATATGCTTGAGACGAGCGATTGCTTCACGGTCCCGTCTGACCCCGACGAGCGCGCCGAATAGAGCTGTCGCATCGCAGGGAACGCCGGCGCGCCTCTGGATACGCCAGCGTGCTCTGGCGTAGAATTGTAAATGGCGCGCCACGGCCGATGAAGATGGGCACTACTGCTTCGCCGTGGCGCTATGATTCCAGAGCCAGCGATGCGCTGCAATCGCCAAATCTGCGATGGCTCACGATCCTGCGCTACGCCTCATGGGCGGCTGTCCGCCCGATTTCGCCGGTGGTCCGGTTACCCTTCGGCTGCCGCCATTTCGATCAAATCCCGGGAACGGCGCGATGGGCCATATAGTGACATTCCGGTGACGCCGATCTGCTGGTTGACGAGGTCGCCTTGTGCTACTTGATCGGGTTAGAGCAATCAGACCGCCAAGGGCTTCCTGTGTGATCCGTGAATTTCCGCCAGACCATGATCTCCTCGCCTTTTTTGAGAGTGAACCGACCGTACTCACTCCCGGCGATCCTTGGGTCTACAATACACTTGAATTTACGACAGTTCGCGCGGAGATCACGATCCGTTGTCGCCTCGTCCCGTCATATGGAAAGATCACGACGCTATTTATAGTGAACGGCCACGAACTGGCGAAGTTCGAACTTCGCGACGCGGAATCAATCCGGATTATCACAAGCGCGCAACAAGAGGCTTTGGTAGCGACTTTCGCGCCGCCGCTACGCCTCGATAACTTCGCAATACAGCTGAAGCCCCGGGTTTGGGCTGGGTGGGGCAACTTACATCAATTCCCCTAGCCACGCCTTTGCGAGGCTAGACGTGGAGCTAACCGCCAGCGTGGAGTGCGTTATCCCGGGAACGGCGCGATGGGCCATAAGCGGTCATTCGGCTTCAAGCTGCCAAACGACGAGGTCAGACGGAAGGCATGGCTCTCTGCGTTCGATGTAGTGTACGAGTTCTGCCAAGCGATCGAAGTTTTCGCGTTCGGAAGAGGCGCGCTCAAGTCTGCAGGAGGCCAAGAGGTCCTTCAGTCGGCCGAGCAGTGCTTTCTCTTCCTCACTTCCGGTCACCATAGGCAAGCAGCCTTCTGGCCGATTGGCTCCGAGAAATTCAAAGAGCCAGCGGTGATGCAGACCATCGCCATCGGGCATTTTGGACCGCTGTAGCCAAATACTGTAAATGAGGCCGTTGTGGTCGAAAGAGGCACCATACGAACCGCCGTCGCGGTAGATGTCCGCGAAATTGAGTTTCGTGAGCTTCACTTCAGCTGGCAGGATAGGTTGCTCATCTAAGGGCATAATTGGAATATTCCCCACTGTGCACGTTGAGGCAGATTTTTCCTTCTAACAGAGCGGATATCTTTTCCTTCGCGTCGATTGGTGCGGGCAGACCATATTTCTTTTGATGATCGAAGCTGCTCAACCGTGCATGTCCGTTTTGGATTAGACGCCAATAGTCGGCCTTCAATACTGTCCCGTCGGAGAATTTCAGAAAAATGGCAGCTGTTCCCTCTTCGTCGGGGATATCGTCGGCCGCAACTGAGATGCCGGTACTTCGGAGGCCGACTAGGCTTTGCTCAAGAGATTTCGTCATTGGCGTTCCTGCCTAGCTACGGTTGCCGTCGTTTCATATCACTCCTTCGTCCACTTTGGGTCGTTCACTCGATATTGCCAAATCCGCCTTCTCGTCCGCGATCGACAATACCCGACCTTACCGACCGAGAGCTGGACGCGGATCTCGACCGATTAGGACGGCAAGATAAAAGCGACGATGTCGCTCCGGCCCGTCGACGGCGTAAGCGTTTGTCTGCACACTGTTTTTGATGGCACTGCAGCGGCACCGTATGAAGCGGCCTGGAGCAGCTCGAACCGAAATAGCATTCAAAATCAACGTTCCGAGCGCCATCGTTCGCAGCATAGCGTCTTGTTGCGCGTGCCCGGCGGGATGTCTGGCCATGATCGCATGGGAGGCCGTTGCCGGACCAACGGTGCGCCGTCAAGGCTCGCGCTGCGCGCGACCGGCTCGGCCGGCTCGCGGCCTTGACTGCGCTCCGCTGGCCCGGCTCTTTTGCTTCCATGCGTTCATGGCCTGCTCTGCGCGATCGCGCTCATGCTGCAGAGAAAGTGCGAGTTCGCAGGGCTGCAGCGTGACCTGGCGTAGACATCGGCCGTTCTGTGGATCGGCCAGTCTTGCCACAGTGGCGCCATGGCTTCCCCTCACAAATCGCAGCCACGGCGTCCGCCGGACCGCGCCCCAATTGACGGTCTCTACGACTATGCGCGTGCACCCGCGCGTCCTGGCCGACGACGGGCGACGCGCGCTCCGATGACATGGGCGGTGTCGGACGACTGTCCGAAGGACGTGCCGGTGACCGAAACCGAGATCGATGTTTTCGAAGCCTGGTTCGGTGATCTGTTCGACGAGTTGTTTGGAAAGGACTGAGGGGACATCGCCATGGCTGCAACGGTTCGTGCGGCGCTCTACCTGCGGGTCTCAACGGGACGGCAGGCGGACAGCGATCTCTCCATTCCCGATCAGCGCCGCCAGGTAAAGGGCTATTGCGCATCGCGCGGGTGGCAGATCGTCGCCGACTATGTCGAGCCCGGCGCGTCCGCGACCGACGATCGGCGGCCGGAGTTCCAGCGCATGATCGACGCGGCGATCACCAAGCCGCCGGCGTTCGACGTAATCGTGGTGCACAGCTTCAGTCGCTTCTTCCGCGACCAGTTCCAGCTTGAGTTTTACGTCCGCCGCCTTGCCAAGAATGGCGTGCGGCTGGTGTCGATCACGCAAGAGCTCGGCGACGATCCGATGAGCAACATGATCCGCCAGATCATGGCGCTGTTCGACGAGTACCAGTCCAAGGAGAATGCCAAGCACACGCTCCGCGCGATGAAGGAGAACGCGCGGCAAGGCTTCTGGAACGGCGCACTACCGCCAATCGGCTACCGCGTCGTGGAAGCCGCCGAGCAGCGCGGCCATCGCACCAAGAAGACGTTGGAGATCGATCCCATTCAAGCCGAAACGGTGCGACTGATCTATCGCCTGGCACGCGAGGGAAACGGCTCATCGGGGTCGATGGGCGTCAAGTCGATTGCCAAACACCTGAATGAATCCGGCATCCGCACGCGCGACGGCGGACGCTGGGGCGTCGATGCCGTGCACAAGGTGTTGACGCGAACAACGTATATCGGTCGCCACCGCTTCAACACCAAATATTGGAAAACGCGCGAGCGCAAACCCGAAGTCGAGGTGGTCGAGATGGCTGTGCCGCCGATCATCGACGCGGCCGAGTTCGAAGCCGTGCAGACGCTGCTCAAGACGCGTAGCCCGGCTCTATCCGCGCCGCGCATCGTCAGCGGGCCGACCCTCCTTACCGGCATCTGCTTTTGCGCCGCCTGCGGTGGAGCAATGACGCTGAGGACCGGGAAGAGTGGAAGGTACAGGTATTACACCTGCTCGACTAAGGCGCGGCAGGGCGAGACCGGTTGCAAAGGCCGCACCGTTCCGATGGAAAAGCTCGACAGCGCGGTAGCCGAGCACATCGAGCAGCGCCTCTTGCAGCCCAAACGTCTCAAGGAAGTCCTATCGGCCGTCCTTCACCGCCGGAAAGAGCGCGCCGAACGCCGAACGGCGCATATCGCCGAATTGCGCAAGCGTGCGACTGAGGCGGAAGCCAAACTCAAGCGACTGTACGACGCGATCGAAAACGGGATCGCTGACGTCTCTGATCCTCTCCTCAAGGATCGCATGACCGAGCTGAAAGCCGTCCGCGACCAGGCCCGCGCCGACGCAGAGCGGGCCGAGGGCGCGCTTGATCGGGCTGGGCCAAGCATCACACCCCAGGCACTCAAAACCTTCGCCAGCCAGGCCCGCAGGCGGATGCGGACCGAATCGGGCGGCTACCGCCGTGACCACCTGCGCGCATTGGCCCAGCGGGTCGAAGTCGACTCGAAGGAAGTTCGCATCATGGGATCGAAAAGCGCGCTCTTGCGCACTCTCGTCGCCGCGTCCAGCGTAAAAACGGCAGGTTTTGGAGTGCCCAGTTTTGTACCGAAGTGGCGCGCCCGGAACGAGGCGAACAAGACACGGCCTTCACATTGAAAAATCAATACAAATCAGCGCGGCTGCTTGCCTGCTCGTACCACCCTCTGTGACCACCTTCAATGGCGTCGCCTCGCCGGTCCATGCTGCTTTGACGCAATACCAACGCATGGGGCATAGGCATTCTGATAGGGCGGCGGAAACTCGGCATCAATCTGCTGACAATGGCCGGTAGATATGACTGGTCGATATCGAACGAAAATGTAAGCCGTATCGGCCTCTCGGGAGCGGTAACTATCTGGACGTTGACTGCAATACCGCCCATGCTATTTCCGACAAGAACAACGTCCAGCCCCTCGTAGCTGTAGAGTTTAGCCTCACCTTTCAGGGCTTCATTAAGCGCGATGAGTTCAGTTCGGAAACGCTCGATACCGATAGTCTCATCCAACACCGCACCTTGAAACGGACCTGCTCGCACATCGACGATGGCGGGATAGCCAAGCTCATTTGCAGGGCCTTGCCTCGTTAAACGAACCGAAAAGCGGCCGTTGCCGATAAGTACGCCTTCGCTCACGTCCAAGCCTCGTGCGCTCTCACAACGCAGCCTCGTGTGTCGTAGGTTATCCCATCGCCACGGTATCTCAGAAGATGATCCAAAGGCTCTCCTTCTTTCTAAAGATGATGTGTCCGCTCTCGTATTGGCCGAGTTCGGTAAAGATGCGCAGGATGGCTCCGCTTGCGAAGGTCAATGACAGGCAAAGCTGCTCTGTATCAACTGCCGTGATCGGATGTTCGAGGAGCTGGTGCAGATAGCCGAGATCAGCGCCAGGATGACCGGCAACTGATTCCCCACCGCTCCCGGAAGGCTGCCCAAAGTAGGGGGGTGTAGCCGCTCTGGTCGTACTCGTTTGGATCGTCGCCTGCATCGAGGAATTCCAAAACGTGTTCTACGTCAGCGTGGTAAGCAGCTAGGTGAAGATCACCCATGGTCTGACAACAATCGGATTGCTCGGCGGCGGACGACGAGTGGTCAAAGGGCACCGACTGTTAGCACGGCGGAGCGAAGACCTACAGAGCGAAAATGAGCCCCTTCGCTAGCCCACTGGCGCTACGCTCCTTTGGGACTCGAAGTGTCGAGGCGGCTCCTATCGGACAAGTTTGCCGCATATTTCTGCGAGCAGTTCCGGAGCAGTCGTCGCTCTTGCCTCAACGAGGAACGATTCCGCGACACATTCGAAGGTGCAGTCGTGGAATCCGAAGATGTAGTGGTTAAGATTGCGCCAGGATTCTGGTCTGTAGCCACTATGTATTGAATTGATCGCCTCCAGTTCCTTGATCCAAAGAGAATTCTTCACTCGCAGCGGACTATATCCTCGCAAGCCCTTGCCGTTTAGCGGATGGCCATGAAACACCTCGTCGTTTGGTGTCCCCATCTTTGTGCATATGCAACGCTTGAACTCGACAACCGCAAGATTGCTTGGACTAGGATTATCAGCGTGACGAATGTTGACGTAGGTGCCATCCCACGCTGGATCAACGTCGCGCAAGAAGAACACGAGAAACGTCCGATAGTCGTTCTGGAGCAAATAAGGAAGCGGAGCACCCGTGTCCCATTGCACGGGAAACTCAATTGGAACGGCATGCGGTTCGTTCTGCGCTGCTGCGAGGGCGCGCTCCGCTTCAAGCAAAGCCTCCTGGGCCGCAGCAAACTCCTCAAGCTCTCCACCCTTATGCTTAGGCGCGAGTGCTTGCACTGCACGTTTGAGCCGCATCTGGGCGGCTTTCAGTGCGCTTTGAAGATCTGCTACGGAGATGCTCATTGACATGCTTGAAATCTACCGACCCGACGTTCACCGAAGTTGTATCAATATCGCTAGCGGAACGACAGCACCCCAGCGACCGATTAGGACGGCTAGATAAAAGCGACGGTGTCGCTCCGGTCCGTCGGAGGTCGCAAGTGTTTGTCTGCACATTGTTTTGGATGGCACTGCAGCGGCACCGTATCAGGCGGCCTGGTGCCGTTCGAACCGAGAAAGCATTCAAAATCAACGTTCCGAGCGCCATCGTTTGCAGCGTAGCGTAGTGTTGCGCATGCTCGGCGTGGATGCCCGCCATGATCGCATGGGAGACCGCTGCCGGACCAACGGAACGCCGTCAAGGCTCGCGCTTCGCGCGACCGGCTCCGCCGGCTTGCGGCCTTGACGGCGCTCGGATGGCCCGGCTCTTTGCTGCCATGCGATCATGGCTTGCTCTGCGCGATTGCGCCCACGCGGCAGAAGAAGCGCGAGGTCGGAGCACCGTAGCGTGACGTGGCGCGCACTTCGGCTGTTCAGTGGATCGGCCATGCTTGCCACAATGGCGCCATGGCTCGCTCTCAAGAATCGCAGCGCCGCGTGTCGACCAACGCGCAATGCGACGATCTCTACGACTATGCAGTGGCGCCCGCACGTCCCAGCCGACGACGAGCGAAGCGCACTTCGGTGACATGGACGGTGACGGATGACTGGCCGGAAGACGTGCCGGTGACTGAAGCCGAGATCGCCGTCTTCGAGGCTTGGTTCGGCGAATTGTTCGACGAGTTATTTGGAGACTGCTGAAGGGGGACATCACCATGGCGGCGACGGTTCGGGCGGCTCTCTACCTGCGGGTCTCGATGGGCCGGCAAGCCGACAATGACCTCTCTATCCCGGACCAGCGCCGCCAGGCGAAGGGTTACTGCGCGTCGCGCGGCTGGGAAATCGTCGCCGACTATGTCGAGCCCGGCGCGCCCGCGACTGACGATCGGCGGCCGGAGTTCCAGCGCATGATCGACGCGGCGACGATCAAGCCGCCGGCGTTCGACGTGATCCTGGTCCACAGCTTCAGCCGCTTCCGAATGAAAAATCTATCTCGCCAAAGCGTGCACGAGCGTGTCCGGCGCCTGGTCGAAACTGGCGACCTCACCACTCGCGGCGAGGGTCGCTCCCTCCGCGTAAACCTTGCGCAATACCATGTTGCGATTGGGTCAACCGGCGATGCTGCCCGGGAGGCCGGCGCGGCGACGAAAGCGATAATCGATGTCGATGCCCCGACCTCTTCTGCCTTCCGAGATGCGCAGACGCGAGAGAAGCAATACGCCGCCGACCTGAAATATCTCGAACTTCAACAGCGGCTCGGCGAGTTGGTGCCGGTTGCCGAGATGAAGGAGGCGGGGGTGAGGCTGGGGGAGATCGTCGTCAACACAATCACGCGCCTTCCTTCGCACGTCGAGGCACTTGCAGCAGCCTTTACGAGGGCGGGCATTCAGGAAATGCGATCCGAATTGAACTCCATCGTCTACAAAATGCGTGTGGAGATCGCGGACGCTTTTGGCGTCATGGCGGAAAGCGCCGAACCGTGGACCATCGATCCAGTTCACGGCATTCAACCGCCTCAACTAAGAAAGGAAAACATTGACGGTGACCGAACCGACGACTGCCACAACCCAGGCATCGAGCAGCGCCCAAGTGATTGACGTTGCCGCGACAGGCCGTGACCGGCGCAGCGGTGACGATGGCCTCGCTCTTCGAATAGTCGCAGCGATCGTGCGCGTGAAGTCGCACGAACGACACATGCTCGATGAAGTTGCGGATCCCAAGCGGGGCTGATCTGTAGAACAGTAGTAGCGTCCGGGATAGGTTGTACCAGAGTTTAACCGCTCTAGCTCTGGCCCCCGCCTGCGGCCTACGCCGGATGCGTAGGAGGCAAACAGCAGGGCGAGGCACTAGGCGTGAGCGCTCGGCCTCGATATGCCCACGTCCTACCGCCCCAACCGCGGACGAGCGCGCAGCGCGCCCCCTCAGCTCGACCGGATGCCGGCGCTGTTGCAGCAAACGCTTAAGTTACACACGATCGCGTGTCATTTTGCGCGCCGCCCCGCCCCTCCTAGCCAATAAAATTGAGAGCCAATCAGCCGTTGCTTTTTCAAAAGGGCCGCTTCACGTCACCACACAAGTGCGGTAAATCTACGATCATGACAGTGGACCAAACATCCGAAAAACGACCGAGCCAGTTGCAGAGGTTTATCGTCGTTTTCGGCTGGTGGATCGCCATCATCGTCTTGCTTCCCGTTTACGTACAAACGGCGTACCCGGCGCCTTCCGTAAACGAATATTTTTTTATTCGGATAGCGTTTGCTGCGGCGGCGGCTTTCGTAGCACTATTGATTCCGATATTCACGCGATCCTTGCCATTCTCCAGCAAGGCTGCCCTCGTTGCCGCAGTTGCGTCGGTGATCTTTGCGGGCTCTTACCTGTACACGCCGGCATCCCTAGTGACGTTGGCTCCGGACCAGCACGTGACAGCATTTACCGTTTGTAGAGGAGAATATCCCGACGGATGCGGCAAGGTCGACTTCAACGTTGGTTGCGGTACGCCTGACCAGATTGTCGCCGATCGGTGTAGCGACCGCGCCAATAGCATTCAGCTTTCCTCTCGTGACGGAAACCGGTGCGGTTACACAATTTGGCAATTTTCATGTCACGCGAAAATAAAATTTTGAACCATTCCGGCTACGCGGTGCTTAGCTAGTTGTTCTCATTCCGCAAGGCGATGAAGCTATCCTGCGTCAGGATTGATTTTGCGCAGGCTTCCATGCGCTCTGCCAATCTTTTGCGATAGCCCTTTGGTTGTTCGGGCAACTTTTGTTGTTCGGCCAAACAATCGGCCTGTGATGCGTTCGGATCGGGACAAGTCGGATAAAGTGCGTTGGAGACTATCTCGGTTACGATTTCTTTTCTGTTTTTGATTGTCTTGAAGTTTTCCGCTTCAGTCTTTCCCGGTAGGCAAACAGTCTCGGCGACTGCGTCCGCCAGCTTGGTTTGCTCGTCAGGCTTGTCCCAGTCCGGCGGGCGTTTCGGTCCGAACAAACCCTTGGCAGAAGCCCAGTCCGACGCCGTATTATCGAGCTGTGCATCGAAAAGATCCGCGCCGTCCAGGATTGCGTCCTTTAGAGTTGATTTGCGGAGAATAGAATGCTGGAGGCCTGCACCTTCGAGGTGAGCTTCCGGCAGTTGAACGCCGGTTAGTTCCGCACGGGTCATAATCGCGCCGGAGAATTCCGCACCTTTTGCAAATGCGACGTTATTTAGCTTTGCTTGAGATAGATCGATACCAACGAACTTTGTCGCCGCGCCTAAATGAACACCGGTCAGCGTCGCGTGGTTCAGCTTAGTGCGATTGAAACTGGCCAGTTCGAGGTGCAGGCCATTCAGCTCAAGTTGGCTTAGGTCAGCGTCGTCCAGAACCACGCCCGACATAATTGTCGTTTGGTCAAAAAAAGAACCCGACAGAGAGGCTCCTTCGAAGTGGGAATCAGTAAGGTTCGTCCGGCGAAAGTCGACACCGACGAACTTGCCGCAAGAGAAATCCCGACGGCTCCAGTCCAACAAGATCGAATGTTCGGATGGATCCTCGACGTTCGCCGCAGCAGCAACTTTCTTGTCAGGCTGTGCAACGTTCGTGTAGTTCAGAGCGATCCGGTCAATGCCGAGGTAGAATCCCGGCGACGCGCCGCATGGGTGGCTCCCGAAACTTTGAAACGTAAGGAGATTCAGTTGCGCCTCGCCCGGATATGAAAAAATGATCCATGACAAGAGCAGAATGAAAGCTGCAATAGCCTTGTAACGCCCGTTTGACCGAAATGCGGGCTGCCAAGGACGCATTTCAATTCCAGTCCAATCGAAGTCCTTGTTGGGATCGAGTACCGCAGGCCAAAGGCAAAAAAAGATCACCAGCTCTGCGCAGATCAGCGCACGGTGCAGCCAAGTGATCAGCAGACTATGATAGGGAAGAAATTTGAGCTGAAAAGTGAGCAGAATGAGGATTGGCGAGGCTATGAGAGTGAACCAAGTTATTGCGAGAAGTATTTTTCCGACCCAACCTTCCCGCTCCCTCGGGGCGCCGGCAAAAGTCTGAGCAAAAATTGTGTTTGCCAAGCGCTCGCGGAAAATCGCGTTGTCGCTTCCCACCTTCAGCGTCTTGTCCAGTTCCTCATTGTAGGCTTTGGCCGTGCGGCCCAGCAGCAACGTCTGCAGCAACACGTAGAATTGCAGAAGCACGAACAGTATGGGCGAAATGACGAAAAAGGCTTTTAGCGGCACTTCGGTCCCGAGCGCAGGCAGCTTCACAGACTCTTCAAGCAGAAGCTGCTTGTCCGTGGCCGTTCCGGCCGAAACGAGCAAGTAAAGGCCGAACAGCAGATAGCTGATCCAGATTGTCGAGACCCGCGTCGCCGAGTCGTTCAATGATTTTTCGAGCCCTTCGACATCGCGAGGGTTCAAAGGCTTATCAGTCATTCACCGCCCCCGGCCCGAAATTGGCCATGTCCAGCATATCCGCTCGGCTTTGGAAGGCGAGGGGACATTTGCAATGTTCCGCGAATCTCGCTGTGAACTAGCTCCGAACTTTCACCGCGTCGGCTTCCAACATGGATGCCTGCGAGGTGAGTTTCCGGTGAACGTCCAATGCTTTCGCTGAGCCTGCCAGGGCCAACCTTCGGCGCGATAGAGCGTGAAACAGCGCGCCGAGTCACATGGGGCGCATCGTTCGTACCTTCGATTGTATCCTCGCGCGGCGCGCGCTTTTATTGGCGCGTCTTGCTGCGTGTGTGACCGCATCGCTCGCGGCACGCCGGGGAGAGGCCGCCGGTCGCTGGTCGCGCGACCCCGCCCCCCTTCCGCTCGTGAACGGCACGCTGCCCCAGGATGACGGCATTCGCGTTGTCTTGGCGGCGCGTTGATCGTCGCCAACCGCGCGCGCTCAGGATGCTGGGCGCGCGCCGACTCTGAGGTGCAACACTGGGCGATCGACCGCAGCGGGGGATCACTCCTTCGCGGGTCCTTCCCGGGCACCCACCCCCTACGGCACGAGTGCGCCCCGAAAACGCGCCAGCCGCTCAATTTCAATCCTCACCTGACGACCCTGACATATCGCGCTCGGCATGCCGTCCAGCGTCAGGATCGATGCAATCGCGCCTGACGATCTCGATCTTTGCGGACGACTCGGGCGGCACCGGACGGCAAACCGCACGCATGAGAAACCCGCATGGCTATAGCGTTTCGGACGGCTTGGGCGACTTGGGCGGCCGGATTCCTAATCTGAAGAAAAAGGCTTCACGGAGAAAGTGCGAGCACCAGATACCATGCCACGTTCGCATGGCTCGGACGGCGCGTCAGCCCCGGCCAGCGGTGCGGCAAAGATGTGGGCAAGGGAGCGGGATCGACTTTCGAAGGCCGTGAAATTTATCCGTCAGCTTGCACCGTGCTTGCACGGACACAGTGCAAAATTACCTAGCCTCGCGGCCGAAAAGCTAAGACGTTGAATTAACAGTGAAAGAATGGCGCGCCCGGAACGATTCGAACGTCCGACCCTCAGATTCGTAGTCTGATGCTCTATCCAGCTGAGCTACGGGCGCGTGTTTCGCAAACAGTAGTGCGGGCGAACCCACACGCAGCCTCCGGACGGAGCCGGAGGGGGTGCGAAAGAGCGCTCTGACTAACCGCTCTTGTCCCGATTGGCAAGGTCTGGAAGGACGGTATTTGGGGCATTTCCAGACCGCGCTCCACCCCGTCATTCCGAGGCCAGCGAAGCGAGAACCCGGAAATCTCGTGCCCAAACCTCTGGATTCCGGGTTCGGCGCGGAGCGTCGCCCCGGAATGACAGATCGACAAGCCCCCTCGAAATGCGGCCCCGGTCGGCCGCTGGCCGACCCTACGCCCTCGCCCGCTCGTTGCGGATGGAGAGGAGTTCCACGGGGCGGTCGGGGATCACGATCCGGAAGGTGGCGCCGATGGTGCCTTCCACGAGATGGATGTCACCGCCATGGGCGCGGACGAGCTCTGCGGCGATCGCCAGCCCGAGCCCGCTGCCGCCGGGGCGGCCCGAGGTCTGGAACGCCTCGAACAGGTGCTCGCGGGTCTTTTCCGGCACGCCTGGACCGGTGTCGGAGACCTCCAGAATCGCAACCGCGCCCTCGCGCTTGCCGGTGATCCGGATCTGCTGCGGGCCGACCGCGCCCGCGGCATGCGTTTCCAGCGCCTGCGCCGCGTTGCGGACGAGGTTGAGGAGCACGCGGAACAGCTGGTCGGGATCGGCATCGATCGACAGCCCGCGCTCGATCGCGGCAACCCAGGTGATCGAGGCATCGGAGGCGAGGCCCGCGGTCTCGCGCACCTCCACGACCACCGGCTCGATCAGGATCAGGCGGCGATCCGGCGCGGCCTCCTGGGCGCGGCCGTAGGACAGGGTCGACTGGCAGAATGCGATGGCGCGCTCGAGCGAGCGCACCAGCTTTGGCGCAAAGCGCTGCACCCGCGGATCGGGCACGCTGGCAAGCTGGTCGGACAGAAGCTGCGCGGACGCTAGGAGGTTGCGCAGATCGTGGTTGATCTTGGAAACGGCAAGGCCAAGCGCTGCGAGCCGGCTCTTCTGATGCAGCATCGACATCAGGTCGCGCTGCATGTCCGACAGCTCGCGCTCGGCAACCCCGATCTCGTCACCGCGCTGGCTCGGCACGATGATTCCGGCTGAGCTCTCGGGGTTTTCATGGAAGCCGACCAGGCTCGCTGTCAGCCGCCGCATCGGCCGCACGAACAGATAATGGAGCGCGAGATAGACGAGGCCCGCGGTCAGAACCGCGATGAACAGGGCGACCACCACGACGTTGCGCGAGAAGCGGTACATCGCCTGCCGCAGCGGCAATTCGTCGGTGACGACCTCGATGAATTGCGCGTTGCCGCTCGCCGGGCCGACGATGCGGATGGCCTGGTTGCCGGTCTCAAGCATCATCTGGAAGGAGCCGGTGATCGCCTGCCATGCCGTCATCTCGCGCAAATCGATGTCGTGCTCGATCGCGGCCGGCAGTTCGGCGCTGGCGAGCAGACGGCGCTGCTGGCCCATCTTGATCGCCACCGCGCGCGCATTGATGCTTCTGAGAATCTGCCGCGACAGCGAGTCCGGGACCATGCCGAGCGGCGCGGCGTCGAGCACCAGAGCCGCGGTGTTCGCCGCGGCGACGCGGTCGTTCAGCCGGTTGACCCAGAAGTTGGCGATCGCGGGCACGTAGAGCATGCTCGCCGCGATCATCACCAGAGGGACGGTCAGCAGCAGCAGCTTGCCGGAGAGGCCGAGCCGGCGCGGGGCGCGCGGCCGCGCGGCCGCCGACGACCCCAGGCCTTGGCGCTCCGGCTCTTGGTCCCGGGGCTCCAGGTCTTGCAGGCCCCTCTGGGTCGGCTGAAGGTCTGTCGCTGACACGAATTTCGCCTTCGTTGGCCTCGACTTGTGCAGGATGCGGCCCGTCGGGCCGGCCGGTCAAATTACGGATCGCTAATCTACCGAGGTAGGATCTAGGCGCGGAAACGGCGAGTCGCTACCTCCATAGGCAAAAACCCCGCGGAAACAGCGATATTCACCAATTGGACCCGCCTCGCAGCGTTGACGAAAAGGGGACACTCCCTTATAAGCCGCGCCGAATTGTCCGCGATGACCCGGTGTGACACCGGGAGCGGCTCTTTTGGGGCCGGAAAGGGCCCGTTTTGGGCCGCATCTTTCGGACGTATCCATCAATTCCAAAGGCAAATTGCCCGGTCAGCGGAGAACAACCCGTGAAGCGGACTTATCAACCCAGCAAACTGGTGCGCAAGCGCCGTCACGGCTTCCGTGCCCGCCTCGCCACCGCCGGCGGCCGCAAGGTCCTCGCCGCCCGCCGCGCCCGCGGCCGCAAGCGTCTGAGCGCCTGAGCCGGACTGGCCCTTTTTGGGATTTCATCATGGATCGGCTGAGGCAGCGGGCGGATTTCCTCGCCGTTGCCAATGGCGCGCGGGTGAACAGGCCCGCGTTCGTCCTGCAAAGCCGTCGCCGCGATGACACCGGCCCGATTCGGGTCGGTTTTACCGTTACCAAGAAAAACGGCACTGCCACCGAGCGCAATCGCATCCGGCGCAGGCTTCGCGAACTGGTGAAGCGCTGCGACCCAGTGTCGATGCACCCCCACCATGATTATGTGCTAGTCGGCCGCAGGGACGCGCTCACGCGCGACTTCGCGGTCATGCTCGACGACCTTCGCGCGGCGTTCGCCCAGTCGCAGCGCCCAGCGACGAAGGGACGAGGGCAGAAGCCCTCACTCACGGGCCGCAAACCGGACTGATGACGAGAATCCAGAGATGACCGACAATCGCAACACCATCATCGCCGTCATTCTGTCCGGCCTGGTGCTGATCGCCTGGCAGTATTTCTACAATGTGCCGCAGATGGAGAAGCAGCGCGCGCAGCAGCAGGCGCAGGCCGAGCTGCAGAAGGGCACGCCGCAGCCGAGCTCGACGGCCTCGCCTCAGCCCGGAACCCCGACGACCACGCCGCAGGCCGGCGCGACGCCGGCACCGGCGGCGCCTTCCGCCACCAACCAGCCGGCCGTTGCCCGCGACGTCGCGATCGCAGCCAGCCCGCGCGTGAAGATCGATACCCCGCGCCTTGCCGGCAGCATCGCGCTGAAGGGCGGCCGCATCGACGATCTCGCGCTGGTGCAGTACCGCGAGACGGTCGACCCGAGCTCGCCGCCAATCATCCTCTATTCGCCGTCCGGCACCGCGCAGCCCTATTACGCCGAGTTCGGCTGGGTGCGGGGACAGGGCGTCACGGCCAAGCTGCCGGACGCCTCGACGGTCTGGCAGCAGGACGGCTCGGGCAACCTGACGCCGTCGACGCCGGTGACGCTGAAATATGACAATGGCGAGGGCCTGACCTTCCGCCGCACCATCGCGGTCGACGACCACTATCTCTTCACCATCAAGGACGAGGTGACCAATGTCGGCAACGCGCCGGTCACGCTCTATCCTTATGCGCTGATCTCGCGCCACGGCACGCCGCAGGTCTCCGGCTACTACATCCTGCATGAAGGCCTGATCGGCTATCTCGGCGAGCATGGCTTGCAGGAATACGCCTACAAGAAGATCGACGAAGCCAAGCAGGTGAACTTCAAGGCCACCGACGGCTGGCTCGGCATCACCGATAAATACTGGGCCTCGGCGCTGTTGCCCGACACGAACGCGCAGCTCCAGGCGCGCTTTTCGTCGGATCTCGCCAACAATATCCGGAGCTACCAGACCGACTATCTGCTCGATCCCGTGACCGTCGCGATCGGCGGCAGCGCGACCGCCAATGCGCGGCTGTTTGCCGGCGCCAAGGAAGCCGGCGTCGTCGGCGTGTTCCCGTTCGCGGGCCTCGGCGGCTACAACAAGGATCTCGGCCTGAACCATTTCGATCTGTTGATCGACTGGGGCTGGTTCTACTTCATCACCAAGCCGATGTTCCTGGGGCTCGACTTCTTCTACCGCTTCTTCGGCAATTTCGGCATCTCGATCCTGCTCGTGACCGTGATCGTGAAGCTGCTGTTCTTCCCGCTGGCGAACAAGTCCTACGCCTCGATGGCGAAGATGAAGTCGATCCAGCCGCAGCTTCAGTCGCTCCGCGAGCGCTATCCCGACGACAAGGTGAAGCAGCAGCAGGAGATGATGGAGATCTACCGCAAGGAGAAGATCAATCCGGTCGCCGGCTGTCTTCCCGTGGTGATCCAGATTCCCGTGTTCTTCTCGCTCTACAAGGTGCTGTTCGTCACCATCGAGATGCGCCACGCGCATTTCATCGGCTGGATCAAGGACCTCTCGGCGCCGGATCCGACCAATTTGTTCACGCTGTTCGGGCTGATCCCCTTCGATCCGACGACGATCCCGGTGTTCGGCCACTATCTGGCGCTCGGCATCTGGCCGATCATCATGGGCATCACAATGTGGTTCCAGATGAAGCTGAATCCGACGCCGCCGGATCCGACGCAGAAGATCATCTTCGACTGGATGCCCTTGATCTTCACCTTCATGCTGGCGGGCTTCCCCGCAGGCCTCGTGATCTACTGGGCCTGGAACAACACGCTCTCGGTGATCCAGCAGAGCTTCATCATGCGCCGCAACGGCGTGAAGGTGGAGCTGTTTGACAATCTCAAGGCGACGTTCGCAAAGAAGGCGACGTAGCCTCGTCGTCTTTTGCTGCCAGGCGCAACCGCCTCCACACCGTCATGCCCGGGCTTGTCCCGGGCATCCACGTTTAGAGGCTTGCTCCGTGGTGAGACGTGGATGGCCGGGACAAGCCCGGGCATGACGAGCGGTGAGACCTTCACATGAACGCAGAAACCGACGACAGGCTGATCGAAGCGGGGCGAAAGCTGTTCGCGCGCGACTGGCAGTTCATCTGGGCTTCGCCCTCGATTCAAACGCTGCCACCGATGGCGGGACTGGAGATCGCCTTTGCCGGGCGCTCGAACGTCGGCAAGTCGAGCCTGATCAACGCGCTGACCGGGCGCAACGCGCTCGCGCGCACCTCGCATACGCCGGGTCGCACCCAGGAGCTGATCTTCTTCGAGGTCCCGGGCAAGGCTGAGCTGCGCCTCGTCGATATGCCCGGCTATGGCTACGCCAAGGCCCCCAAGAGCCAGGTCGCGTCCTGGACCGAGCTGATTCACAAATTCCTGCTGGGACGCGCCTCGCTCGCCCGCGTCTACGTGCTGATCGACGCGCGGCACGGGCTCAAGGACGTCGATCTCGAAGTCCTCAAGACGCTCGACCGCTCCGCCGTCAGCTACCAGATCGTGTTGACCAAGGCCGACCAGGTGAAGGCGTCCGAGCTCCAGACCCGCATCGCCGAGACGGAAGCCTCGCTCGCCAAACATCCGGCCGCGTTTCCGAACGTCATCGCGACCTCGTCGCGCAGCTCGACCGGAATGGCCGAATTGCGCGCCGCGATGGCGAAGCTGCTGGAAGAGCGGAGCACGTGATGCCCCGCCTGCTGATCGGGCTTGCCGGTCTGATGGGCGCCGCCGGCGTGGCGCTGGCCGCGGCTGGCGCCCACGGCGCGGAGGCAAGCCGGCTCGCCACCGCAAGCGCAATGCTGCTGTTTCACGCAACTGCCATATTGGCGCTGGTTGCCTTGCTCGCGCGCGGCCTTCTGCACGGCGGAATTGGCCTCGGCGCGGCGTTCGGCTTCGTGATCGCGGCCACATTGTTCGCAGCCGACCTGACACTGCGCCAATATGCCAGCCATTCGCTGTTTCCCTATGCGGCGCCGACGGGCGGAACGCTGATGATCTTGAGCTGGCTGGCGGTGACGCTGGCGGCGGCGGTGGTACCGCGGAAATAGTGCTCTTTCTTCCTTCCCCTTGCGGGAGAAGATGGCGCGAAGCGCCGGATGAGGGGTCTCCATCCGCTCATTCTCGTTAGGGTCATTCGCGGATAGAGACCCCTCACCCGCCTCGCTTCGCTCGGCACCCTCTCCCGCAAGGGGCGAGGGTAACAACGCGCACTTTGCGCCTCGCCCGCCAATCGGATAGAACGCAGGCCGCGTTAGTCCCGCCAGCGAGATCAGTTTCATGACCGACATCTCTCCGCTCGACCAGGCCCGCATCCTGTCCGAAGCGCTGCCGCATATGCAGCAGTACGACGAGGAAACCATCGTCATCAAATATGGCGGCCATGCCATGGGCGACGAGGAGACCGCGAAGAATTTTGCCCGCGACATCGTGCTGCTCGAGCAGACCGCGATCAACCCGGTGGTCGTGCATGGCGGCGGCCCGCAGATCGCGACCATGCTCAAGCGCCTCGGCATCGTCTCGGAATTCGCAGCCGGGCTGCGCATCACCGATGCCGCAACCATCGAGATCGTCGAGATGGTGCTGGCCGGCTCCGTCAACAAGCAGATCGTCGGCTACATCAACGAAGCCGGCGGCAAGGCCGTGGGGCTGTCCGGCAAGGACGGCAACATGGTGAAGGCGTCGAAGACAACGCGCACCATCATCGATCCGGACTCGCATATCGAGAAGGCGGTCGATCTCGGCTTCGTCGGCGACCCCGAGAAGGTCGACCTCACGCTGCTCAACCAGCTGATCGGCTACGAGCTGATCCCGGTGCTGGCGCCGCTCGCGACCTCCAAGGAAGGCCTGACGCTGAACGTCAACGCCGACACCTTTGCGGGTGCGGTGGCCGGCGCGCTGAAGGCAAAGCGCCTTCTGCTGCTCACCGACGTGCCGGGCGTGCTCGACAAGTCGAAGAAGCTGATCCCGCAGCTCTCGGTGAAGGATGCGCGAAAGCTGATCGCCGACGGCACCATTTCCGGCGGCATGATCCCGAAGGTCGAGACCTGCATCTATGCGCTCGAACAGGGCGTCGAGGGCGTCGTCATCATCGACGGCAAGATGCAGCATGCGGTGCTGCTCGAGCTCTTCACCAACCAGGGCACGGGAACGCTGATCCACAAGTGATGGAAGAGCGCGAGCAGCGGAGAAAGGTCGTCATGCCCGGGCTTGACCCGGGCATCCACGCCCCTTCACACGCGCGGGCGCACGTGGATGGCCGGGACTTGTTCGTCGAGACGTGCTCCGCGCTTTCGCCCGGCCATGGCGAGCTGAGAGAGCAGCGGCACCGTCGCTCGGTATTGAGCCGCATCCTGATGACTTTGCCGGCGGCGGCCGTCTCGTTCTTCTTCTCCTCCGCCCCGGCTCTCGCCGATCTCAAGATCTGCAATCGCATGTCCTATGTCGTGGAAGCCGCGATCGGCATCGACGACAAGGCGGCGACCGCGACGCGCGGCTGGTTCCGGATCGATCCCGCCGCATGCCGCGTGGTGGTGCAGGGTACGCTGGCCGCGGACCGTATCCTGCTCCACGCCCGCGCGCTCGGCGTCTATGGCGCCTCGCCGATCCCTCAGAACGGCAGCGACATGCTGTGCATCGCGCAGGAGAATTTCGTCATCGCCGCCGCGCGCCAATGCCGCAAGACGCAAGCCGCGTTCACCCAGGTGATGCCGACGCAGGGCGACGACGGCAACCTCGTCGCCTACCTCGCCGAGGACTCCGAGTATGACGACGAGCAGGCGCGGCTCGCAGGCATCCAGCGCCTGCTGGCGATCGCCGGCTATGACGCCGGCGCGATCGACGGCGTCGATGGCCCGAAGACGCAATCAGCGCTCGCCGCCTTCCTGAAGAGCCGCGGGCTGCCATCCGACATCGCGCAGTCGCCAAACTTCTTCAAGACCATGGTCGACGCGGTGCAGACGCCGTCAACGAGCGGCCTCACCTGGTGCAACGACACCCCGCACAGGGTGATGGCAGCGGTCGCGACCGACGACGGCAAGGTGGTGACGAGCCGCGGCTGGTACCGCATCGATCCCGGCAAGTGCCTGCACCCCGACGTGGCCGGCCAGCCGAAACAGATTTTCAGCTTTGCGGAAGCCGTCGACGACGACAACCGCACCATCAAGCTGAAGGACAAACCGCTGAACTGGGGCGGCGAGAAGCAGCTCTGCACGCGCGAGACCAAGTTCGAGACCAACGAGCAGGCCGATTGCGGAACGCGCGGATTTGTGGCGTCGGGATTTGGCGTGGTGGACATGAGCAGCGGTGGCAAGACGCTGCGCTTTGCGATGCCGTGAGCGCTGTGAGTGCGCGAGTGCTATGATGATGACGGCGCCGCATCCTCTGTCGTCGTCCCGGCGAAGGCCGAGACCCATTACCACAGGATTGTGTTTGACGAAGAACGACGACCAGAGTGCCCCATTGATGGATCACGCGGTATGGGTCCTGGCTTTCGCCAGGACGGCGGTTGAGGCTGGGGCCGCTGCCGCAGTCAACGTATAGAGACTTGAAATGACCTCCCCCCGCTCCTTCACCCACATCGACACCTGGGTGTTCGACCTCGACAACACGCTCTATCCGCATCACGTCAACCTGTGGCAGCAGGTCGACGCGCGGATCGGAGAGTTCGTCAGCAACTGGCTGAACGTGACGGCTGAGGAAGCGCGCAATATCCAGAAGGACTATTACCGGCGCTTCGGCACCACCATGCGCGGCATGATGACACTGCATGGCGTGCGCGCCGACGACTACCTCGCTTATGTGCACAAGATCGACCACTCGCCGCTGGAGCCGAACCCGGCGCTCGGCGAGGCCATCGCAAAGCTTCCGGGGCGCAAGCTGATCCTGACCAACGGCTCGGTCGACCACGTCGATGCCGTGCTGTCGCGGCTCGGTCTCGCCACGCATTTCGATGCGGTCTTCGACATCATCGCGGCCGAGTTCGAGCCGAAGCCGGCGCGGCAGACGTACCAGAAATTCCTCTCCGATCACGCGGTCGACCCGACCCGGGCCGCGATGTTCGAGGACCTCGCTCGCAACCTCACCGTTCCGCACGAGCTCGGCATGACCACGGTGCTGGTGGTGCCCGACGGCACCAAAGAAGTGGTCCGCGAGGACTGGGAACTGGAAGGCCGCGGTGCCGCCCATGTCGACTATGTCACGGATGATCTGGCCGGGTTTTTGGCGGGGCTGTCACGTTGAGGCCGTAGCGGCGGTGACGCCCCAATGAAACGTCATACCCCGCGAAGGCCTTCGCGGGGCATGACGGCGAACCAAGCTTGACTCTCTCCCCTCAAATCCCGAAAAAGCCCCCCAATCCGTCACAAGTCCAGCCTTCCCGAGAGGAAATCCCGATGTCCCTCCAAGCCCTCGAATCCACCATCAACGGCGCCTTCGAGGCGCGCGACGGCATCTCGACCTCGACAAAGGGCGAGGTGCGAGAGGCCGTGGATCATGCGCTGGAGATTCTGGACAAGGGCGAGGCGCGCGTCGCCGAGCGCGAGACCGGCGGCAAGTGGAAGGTCAATCAGTGGCTGAAGAAGGCGGTGCTGCTGTCCTTCCGCCTCAACGACATGAGCGCCATTCCCGGCGGCCCCGGCAAGGCCTCGTGGTGGGACAAGGTGCCCTCGAAGTTCGACGGCTGGGGCGAGAACCGGTTTCGCGATGCCGGCTTTCGCGCGGTACCCGGCGCGATCGTGCGCCGCTCGGCCTTCATTGCCAAGAACGTCGTGCTGATGCCCTCCTTCGTCAATCTCGGCGCCTATGTCGATGAAGCGACCATGATCGACACCTGGTCGACCGTTGGCTCCTGCGCGCAGATCGGCAAGCGCGTGCACATCTCCGGCGGCGTCGGCATCGGCGGCGTGCTCGAGCCGCTGCAGGCCGAGCCGGTGATCGTCGAGGACGATTGCTTCATCGGCGCGCGCAGCGAAGTCGCCGAGGGCGTCATCGTGCGCAAGGGCGCAGTGCTGGCGATGGGCGTGTTTTTGGGCGCCTCCACCAAGATCGTCGACCGCGAGACCGGTGAGGTCTTCATCGGCGAAGTGCCGGAATATTCGGTGGTGGTGCCCGGCGCGCTGCCCGGCAAGCCCATGAAGAACGGCCAGGTGGGCCCGAGCACCGCCTGCGCCGTGATCGTCAAGCGCGTCGACGAGCGCACGCGGTCGAAGACCAGCATCAACGAGCTGCTGCGGGATTAACTTCGCGCCGCGAACGCCAAACTATAACCGTCACACTGAGGTGGCCGCTCCTTCAGCGGCCCTCGAAGGGCGATGGCCCGGCTGCATCCCGGCGATATCTCGGCCGTTCATCCTTCGAGGCTCGCTACGCGAGCGCCTCAGGATGACGGATTGGCAGGATCGAACCCAGCAATCCAATCAAGCGACCAATCACCGGGCGGCCTGCGCTGCCCGGAGCTTCTCGCATGGACTGGACCCGGTATCTCTTCCGCTTTGACGGCCGCATCTGTCGCGGCGAATTCTGGTTTGGCCTGGTCTGCCTGTTCTGCGGTCTGATGCTGGCTCTTGTGCTTGCCGCGGCTCTGATCTTCACGATCTCCGATATAAGATCGTTCAACCTCAACGTCGACGACGTCTTCAAGATCGCCGATCCCGCGGCCTGGCGGCAGCTGCGCGCGATCGAGCTTCCAATTCTCTTGATCGAAACGGTCGGGACCGGTCTTCTGCTCTGGACCTATCTGGCGATTTCCATCAAGCGTCTGCATGACCGCAACAAGAGCGGCTGGTGGATGCTGGCGTTCTTCGTCTATCCGGGCCTCTACAACCAGTTCGCAGATCGTTTGCCCGACTCCAACTGGCTCGTGCCTTTCGCCATGGCCGCGGGCATGCTGCCTTTCTGGGGCCTCATCGAGATGGGCTTTCTTCGCGGCACCCCGCGCGAAAACCGCTTCGGGCCCGACCCGCTGACGGAAGCCGAGGAGGCCGCCAAGGCTCGCTCGGCGCGGCCTTGGGACCAGCAGAGCGAGCTTCAATTTGTCCCGCCCAGCGCTAGCCCGCCCGGCGGCATGCATGTTAAGCGGGAGGCATGACCGATGCCCTATCCATTGCCCGCGATCTCATCCGCTGCCCCTCGGTAACCCCGGCCGATGCCGGTGCGCTGGGGGTGCTTGAAACGGCGCTCACGAGCGCCGGCTTCACCTGCCACCGCGTAACCTTCTCCGAAGAAGGCTTTGCCGACGTCAACAATCTCTACGCGCGGATCGGCAGCGAGGGCCCGCACATCACCTTTGCCGGCCACACCGACGTGGTGCCGCCGGGCGACGAGAGCGCCTGGAGCGTCGGCGCGTTCTCCGGCGAGGTGAAGGACGGCGTCCTGCACGGCCGCGGCGCGGTCGACATGAAGGGCGGCATCGCCTGCTCCGTCGCCGCCGTGCTGGAGCATCTCGCGGCCAATGGCGGCCAACCGCGCGCCGATGGTACTGGCTCGATCTCCTTCCTGATCACCGGCGACGAAGAAGACGTCTCGATCAACGGCACCATCAAGCTGCTGGAATGGGCCGCAGCGCGCGGCGAAAAGTTCGATCACTGCGTGCTCGGCGAGCCCTCCAATGTCGAGGCACTCGGCGACACCATCAAGGTCGGCCGCCGCGGCTCGCAGTCCGGCACGCTCCATGTCGAGGGACGACAGGGCCACGTCGCCTACCCGCACCGCGCGTCCAATCCCGTGCCCGATATCTCCCGCCTGATCGTGGCGATCTCCGACGAGCCGCTCGATCATGGCAGCGCGCAATTCCAGGCCTCCAACCTGGAATTTACCTCGGTCGATGTCGGCAATCCCGCCTACAACGTGATCCCCGGCCAGGCCCGCGCCAAGTTCAACATCCGCTACAACGACAACCACACGCAGGCGAGCCTGCGCGAGCTGGTCGAGGCGCGGCTTGCCAAAGCCTGCGGCAACCGCATCCGCGCGCATATCGTCTGGGAGCCCTCGAACTCCAACGTGTTCGTCACCAAGCCCGGCCCCTTCACCGATCTCGCAGTCGCCGCGATCGAGGAGGTGACCGGACGCAAGCCCGAGCTGTCGACATCAGGCGGCACCTCGGATGCGCGCTTCATTTCCAGCTATTGCCCGGTGATCGAGTTTGGCCTCGTCGGCCAGACCATGCACCAGATCGACGAGCGCGTGCCGGTTACGGACCTGGAGAAGCTGACGAAGGTCTATCGCGGGATTTTGGCAAGGTATTTTGCTTAGGGCGCTATTGCCGCCGTTCACTCCGCCATCGCCACCCACTCCTCCGTCATCGCCCGCGAAAGCGGGCGATCCAGTATTCCAGAGACAGTGACGATTACGGATGGGCCGCGGCGTACTGGATGCCCCGGTCAAGCCGGGGCATGACAATGGAGGGCGTGGCAAAGCCCCGTCCTCGCCCCCCTCAATAATCCACCCGCACCAGATACAGCCCCTCAGGCGGAGCGACGATGCCGCAGGCGGCGCGGTTGCGGGCGGCTAGCGCTGCGGAGAGGTCGTCGGCGCTCCAGCGGCCTTCGCCGACCCACACCAGCGAGCCTACCATCGAGCGGACCTGGCTGTGCAGGAAGGAGCGCGCCGAGGTGAGGATCGTCACCTCGCGCCCGTCGCGCAAGACGTCGAGCTGATCGAGCGTCTTCTCCGGCGACTTCGCCTGGCACTCGGTATCGCGAAAGGTCGTGAAATCGTGCTTGCCGATCAGGCGCTGCGCGGCCGCATGCATCGCATCGGTATCCAGCCTGCGCGACACGCGCCAGGCGTGGCCGACGTCGAGCGCGAGGTTGGCGCGGGTGTTGACGATGCGATAGCGGTAGTGGCGCTTGATGGCCGAGAAGCGAGCCTCGAAGGTCTCGGGCACGATCGCAGCTTCAAGCACCGCGATCGGATGCGGACGCAGATGTGCATTCAGACCGTCGCGAAGGCGATCCGGCGCAAAGGGCTTTTCAATATCGACATGCGCGACCTGGCCGAGCGCGTGCACGCCGGCATCGGTGCGGCCCGCGCCATGCACCCGCACCTCCGTGCCGCACATCGCCTTCACGGCCGTCTCGAGCGCACCCTGCACGGAAGGTTGCGTCGCCTGCACCTGCCAGCCGCAGAACGGCGCGCCGTCATATTCGATGGTGAGCTTGTAGCGGGGCATCTTGTCCAATTTCGCTGTCATCGCCCGCCGTGTGCGCAATGCGCACTGGGGCGGGCGATCCAGTACTCCGCAGCATCTTCGTTCAACCGAGAAGCCTCGGCGTACTGGATACCCCGCCTTCGCGGAGTATGACAGTGTTACGTAAATCGAGCGCCAGCCTTCAACGGCACGCCGTGCAAGAAGTCCGCCGCCTGCATCCGCGCCTTGCCCTCGCGCTGCAGCTCGATGATGCGGATCGCGCCCTCGCCGCAAGCGATGGTGAGCTGGTCGTCGAGCACGTCACCCGGCGAGCCCGAGCCCTTTGCGAGCTCACAGCGCAGGATTTTCACGCGCGCGTTTTCGCTGGCTCCCGCAAGCTCGGTCCAGGCGCCGGGAAACGGCGACAGGCCGTGGATGTGGCGCAGCACGTCGCGCGCGGGCTTGGTCCAGTCGATCCGCGCCTCAGCCTTGTCGATCTTGGCGGCGTAGGTAACGCCGTCCTCGCTCTGCTTCTTGAGCTGGAGCCCGCCGCGTTCGAGCGCGGCCGTCGCACGCACCATCAGGTCCGCCCCCAGCCGGGACAGGCGATCGTGCAGATCGGCTGCGGTCATGGTGTCCGAGATCGCAAGACGCTCGGCCATGGCGACGTCGCCGGTGTCCAGCCCCACGTCCATTTTCATGACCATCACGCCGCTCTCGGCATCGCCGGCCATGATCGCGCGGTTGATCGGCGCGGCACCGCGCCAGCGCGGCAGCAGCGAGGCATGCAGATTGTAGCAGCCGAGCTTCGGCGCATCGAGGATCGCCTGCGGCAGGATCATGCCGTAGGCGACGACGACAGCCGCATCCGCGTCGAATGCGCGAAATTCGTCGAGCGCTTCCGGCGTCTTCAGCGTCTTTGGCGTCAGTACGGGAATGCCGAGCTTTCGCGCGGCGTCTTCGACCGGCGTCGGTTGCAACTGCAGCCCGCGCCGCCCGCCCGGCTTCGGCGCGCGGGTGTAGACCGCCACGATCTCGTGGCCATGCGCGACGAGCTCGAGGAGCGTCGGCACGGAGAAGTCGGGCGTACCCATGAAGATGAGACGGAGAGGCATGACAACAACTCGGTACGTTCCCTCCCCCCTTGCGGGGGAGGGCTAGGGAGGGGGGTGCCACACGGCACACACTCGCAGCTTGAGCGCAGACTAGTTCTTCGCCCCAGATAGACTATTTCCTGGGCTACCCCCCTCCCCTGCCCTCCCCCGCAAGGGGGGAGGGAGTACAGGGGAGCACGGGCAACACCGAAATCACTCCACCGCGCGCTTGGCGGCTTTCTCGAACTTCTTGAACACGCGGTCGCGCTTGAGCTTCGACAAATAGTCGACGAACAGCACGCCGTTGAGATGGTCGATCTCGTGCTGGATGCAGGTGGCGTAGAGGCCTTCGGCATCCTCCTCGTGCAGCTTGCCGTCGAGATCGGTGAAGCGCACGCGTACCTTCGCAGGCCGCTCGACCTCCTCGTAATATTCGGGGATCGAGAGACAACCCTCCTCGTAGACCGACAGCTCCTCGGACGAGGCGACGATTTCCGGATTGATGAAGACGCGCGGCTCACGCGCGGTCTCGCCGTTCTCGTCGCGCTTGGCGAGGTCCATGGTGATCAGGCGCAGGGGTTGCGCGATCTGGATCGCCGCCAAGCCAATGCCGGGCGCGTCGTACATGGTCTCGAACATGTCGTCGGCAAGCTTGCGGATCTCCGCCGTGACCTTCTCGATCGGCTTGGAGACCAGACGCAGCTGCTTGTCGGGCAGGATGATGATTTCTCTTAAGGCCATGGCGGCGATTTAAGCCGCGCGCCGGATGCGGTCAATGCGGCCGGGAACGCCGTTAAGGATTCGCTAACCATAAAAATTAGGACTTCGTTAACCATAAAAATTCACTGCTGGTTAACCATAAACGTTCCCTCTTCGTTCGTGCCCGGCCGCGAATCGGCTAGAAGGGCTGGCATGAACGAGATCATTTTTACCGCTGGCGACTGGCCGGTGCGCACCGGCGACGCCTTGATCGGTTTCGGTATACTGGCCCTCATCCTGCTCCTGGTGATCGCCATCGTGATCGCGCGCGGCTCGCGGCGTGGCGCGGAACTCGCCATGGCCCAGACCATCCGGGCCGACGAGCTGGAGGAGCGGCTGAGCCAGATGCTGCGCGTCCAGAGCGAGGCGTCGGGCCGCGTCGACGCCATGGCGCAGACGCTCGCCGGCCGCCAGGCCGAGATGGCGCGCGCGGTCAACGAGCGGCTGGACTCGGTCACGCATCGAGTCGGTCAGTCCATGGAGCACTCGACCCGCAACACCATGGAAAGCCTGCGCGCGCTGCACGAGCGGCTCGGGATCATCGACAGTGCGCATAAGAACCTCACCGACCTCACCACGCAGGTGACGACCTTGCGCGACGTGCTCGCCAACAAGCAGTCGCGCGGCGCCTTCGGCCAGGCGCGGATGGAAGCGATCGTCCAGGACGGACTGCCGAAGGGTTCCTACGAGTTCCAGTTCACGCTCTCGACCGGCAAGCGGCCCGACTGCGTGGTGTTCCTGCCCGACCAGCGGCCGCTCTGCATCGACGCGAAATTTCCGCTGGAGGCGATGACCGCGCTGCACGATGCCCGCACCGACGAGGAGCGGCGTATCGCCACCCAGCGGCTGCGCGGCGACGTGATGAAGCATGTCACCGATATCGCCGAAAAATATCTCGTCACCGGCGAGACCCAGGAGATGGCGCTGATGTTCGTGCCATCGGAATCGGTCTATGCCGAGATCCATGACGGCTTCGATGACGTGATTCAGAAAGCCTATCGCGCCCGCGTCGTGCTGGTGTCGCCCTCGCTGCTGATGCTCGCGATCCAGGTGATGCAGCAGATCATGAAGGACGCGCGCATGCGCGATGCCGCCGACCAGATCCGCACCGAGGTGATCAAGCTCGGCGACGATCTCGGCCGCCTGCGCGACCGCGTGCTGAAACTGCAGAAGCATTTTGCCGACGTGAACGAGGACGTGCGCCAGGTCCTGATCTCCGCCGACAAGATCGAAAAGCGCGCCGGCCGCATCGAGGAGCTCGATTTCAGCAAGACGGATGCACCGGAGGGGCCGCGGCTCGTCGCGACCACGCCCGAGCTATTCCCGCGCAAGCTGCAAGCGGGGGAGTGATTGTCTTAGATGAAGTAACCAGCCACCCGCTGTCGTCGCCCGGCTTGACCGGGCGACGACACCTCACTTCTGGCAGCCAGAATCTGCTAACACCCCTCCATGACCGCACCCGACGCGACTTCCGGAACTGCCCCTGCAACCACCGACGCTCCCGCCAGTTCCTGGCGCGAGAGCCTGGCCGTGTATCTGCAGCCGCGGGTGCTGATCGTGCTGTTTCTCGGCTTCTCTTCCGGCCTGCCGCTGGCGCTGTCGGGCTCGACGCTGCTGGTATGGATGCGCGAATCCGGCGTCGATCTCGGGACCATCGGGCTGTTTGCGCTGGTCGGAACGCCCTACACGCTGAAATTCCTGTGGGCGCCGCTGGTCGATGCGCTGCACGTGCCGCTCTTCACCCGCGCCTTCGGGCGCCGTCGCGGCTGGCTGTTGTTCTCGCAGCTCCTCCTGATCGTCTCGATCCTGCTGCTGGCGCTGACCGATCCCGCGCGTTCGCCGTTCTATGTGGCGCTTGGCGCTCTGCTGGTGGCGACGACGTCCTCGACGCAGGACATCGTGGTCGACGCCTTCCGTGTCGAGAGCCTGCCCGAGAGCGAGCAGGCCGCCGGCATGGCGTCCTATGTCGCGGCCTATCGCATCGGCATGCTGGTCTCGACCGCGGGCGCGCTGTTCATCGTATCCGGCTTCGAAAGCGCCGGCCTTCCGAAGCCCTCCGCCTGGATGTGGGGCTATGTGGTGATGGCGGCGATGGTGCTGATCGGCACGATCACCGCGCTCCTTGCAACCGAGCCCGCACAATCGGCAAAGGCGGAAGCCGCAACGCAGACCGAGACCGCTTTCGCGCGCGTCCTGCACGCCGCAATCGGCGCCTTCTCGGAATTTCTGTCGCGCAAGGATGCGCTCGCCGCGCTCGCTTTCGTCGTGCTGTTCAAGTTCACCGACGCGTTCTCCGGCACGATGACGGCGCCCTTCGTGATCGACCTCGGCTTCTCCCGCAACGACTACGCGGCGATCGTGAAGGGCGTGGGGCTTGCCGCAACCCTGATCGGCGGATTTGCCGGCGGCTTCGTCGCGCGGCGCTATTCGTTGGCGACGAGCCTGTGGATCGGCGGCCTGGTGCAGGCGATCGCGAACCTGTCCTTCTCATGGCTCGCGCTGGTCGGCACCAATCAATGGGCGCTCGCCTTTGCCATCACCTGCGAGAACTTCACCAGCGCCATCGGCACCGTGATCTTCGTCGCCTATCTCTCCGCGCTGTGCCAGAACCCGCTGCACACGGCGACGCAATACGCGCTGCTCACCGCGCTCGCGGCGGTCGGGCGCACCTATCTGTCGTCAGGCGCCGGCTTCGTCGCCAAGCTGACGGGCTGGCCGATGTTCTTCATGATCTGCGTGGTTGTCGCGGTGCCCAGCCTGATCCTGCTCGCATATCTGCAGAAGCGCGGACATTTCGAGACGCTGGGGCCGATACGGGTGTAGCGGCAACCGTCATTGCGAGCGAAGCGAAGCAATCCAGACTTTCTCCGCCGTGACAATCTGGATTGCTTCGCTTCGCTCCTCGCAATGACGCCGGAGAGAATAAAGCGAGCCGTCCCCCGACTACTTCTTCACCAGGCTCCATTTCGTGATCACGGCTTCGCTCATCTGGCCGGGATCGCTCGCGCAGGTGACTTCGTCGACCTTCACGGAGATTTCCTTGCCGACGAATGATTTCAACTGCGTGGCCTGCGCGTCGCTGCTTGTGACCAGCTGGAACGTCTCGGGACCGGTCTCGAGATCGCACAGCCCGCTCGGCGCCGGCAGACGGCGCGGCTCGGACGTAATCTGATAGGTCGCAACCTTCTTGCCGTTCTTGACGTCACGCACGCGCATGGTGTTCAGCTCGCCCGAGAGCACTTCGCCGGTGTTGATCGGCTTGCCGGGCTTTGACGGCGGCGGCGCCTCATCCCCCTGCTGCGCGGCGACGGCCGGCGTCACCAGCGTCATCATCGTCGCGACCAAAGCCAGCCGTTTGGCGAATCGTTTCGTCATGTCGTCCGTTCCGTCGTCTTAAGGGAATAGCTA
The DNA here is from genome assembly GCF_055791185.1 of Bradyrhizobium ingae. Taxonomy (NCBI): domain Bacteria; kingdom Pseudomonadati; phylum Pseudomonadota; class Alphaproteobacteria; order Hyphomicrobiales; family Nitrobacteraceae; genus Bradyrhizobium; species Bradyrhizobium ingae. The sequence continues at coordinate 7,805 of NZ_JBVUBB010000042.1, read as the reverse complement.
GAACAGGGTCCGCTGCCGCATTGCTGCCGATAGCGTACCTTCATCGAGATAATCAAGTTCTCCGCCAACCGGCACGCCATGGGCGAGCCGGGTCACCTTGACGTTGGCGTCCTGGAGCAGGTCGGTGATGTAGTGCGCCGTGGTCTGGCCGTCCACCGTCGCGTTCAGCGCCAGTATGATTTCGTGCACCTGCGGATCATGCGCGCGGGCGACCAGCGCGTCGATGGTGAGATCCTGCGGGCCGACGCCATCGAGCGGCGACAATGTCGCGCCAAGCACGTGATAGCGGCCTTGCGTCGCGTTGGCCCGCTCCAGCGCCCAGAGATCGGCGACATCGGCGACCACGACGATGATGGCGCCATCGCGACGCGGGTCGGTGCAGACCGTGCAGGGGCTTTGCGTATCGATATTGCCGCAGGTCTTGCAGACCTGAACCTTGTCGAGCGCGACCTGCAAGGCGCCCGACAGCGGCATCATCAGCGCTTCGCGCTTCTTGATCAGGTGCAGCGCGGCACGGCGCGCCGAGCGCGGCCCCAAGCCGGGCAGTCGCGCCAGAAGCTGGATCAGGCGTTCGATCTCGGGACCGGCAACGGCTCCCATGTCACTGGCCGAACAGTCCCGGCGGCAGGCCGAGCCCGCCGGTGAGCGCCTGCATCTTCTCCTGCATGGCGGCCTCCGCCTTGCGGCGCGCATCGCCCAATGCGGTGACGAGCAGATCCTCCAGCACCTCGCGCTCCTCAGCCTTCATCAGCGAAGGATCGATCCTGATGCCCTTGACGTCCATCTTCGCGGTCATGCGCACCGCAACCAGGCCGCCGCCGGAAATGCCCTCGACCTCGACATTGCCGAGCTCGTCCTGCATCGCCTGCATCTTGGATTGCAGCTGCGCCGCCTGCTTCATCATGCCGAGAAAATCAGCCATGGGTGTTCGTCCTTGGAAAGATAGGCTCAGAGATCGTCGTCGCCGTCGGAACCGTCGGGCGGATCGTCACTGCCATAGTCCGAGTTAATATTGGATTCCGGCGTCTCGGGGGCAAGCCTGCGAACCTCGACCACCTTGGCGCCGGGGAAGCGCGACAGCACCTCCTGCACGCGCGGATCGGCCTCGGCGGTGCGGGCGTGCTCCTGCTTGGCGGCCTGGTTGACCGAACGCAGCGTCGGCTGGCCCTGCTCGTTGGACACGATCACCGTCCAGCGGCGACCGGTCCAGAGCTCGAATTTGCGCGCGAGCTCGGTGATGGTGGACTTGGAGGCGTTGGGCTCGAGTGCGATCTCCAGCCGGCCCTCCTCAAAACGGACGAGGCGCAAGTCGCCTTCGAGTGCGCCCTTGGTCATGAGGTCGCGCTTTTGCCCGGCAAGCGCGACGAGCTGGGTAAAGCTCGTGATGCGCAGCGCGGGCGCCGAGCCTTGGATCTCTGGCGCGGGCGCTGCCATTTGCGGCCGCGCGCCACCGCCGAACGAGGGCGGCGACGATGAAGGCGCGCGCACCGGCGCTGCGGAGGCAACCGGCGCGGTCGGCGCACTGCGCGCGGCGCTTCCGCCGCTCACGACCGGCGAACCACCGCCGTTCTGCTCCAGCATCCTGATCGCTTCGTCCGGCGTCGGCAGGTCAGCGACATAGGCAATGCGGACCAGCACCATCTCGGCGGCGGCTGCCGGGCGCGTCGCGGCCTGCACCTCGGTGATGCCCTTGAGCAGCATCTGCCACATCCGCGACAAGACTCGCATCGAGATCTTGGATGCAAAGTCGCGCGCACGCAGCCGCTCGGTCTCGCCATAAGCGACGTTGTCGGCGGTGGCCGGCACGATCTTCACGCGGGTGACGAAGTTGACGAATTCGGCAAGGTCCGAGAGCACGACGATCGGATCGGCGCCGGTGTCGTACTGGTCGCGGAACTCCTTGAAGGCCGAAGCGATGTCGCCGCGCACCAGCGAATCGAAGAGGTCGATGACGCGGGTGCGGTCGGCGAGGCCCAGCATCTGCCGCACGGCCTCCGCTTTCACCTGGCCCGCCGCATGGGCGATCGCCTGGTCGAGCAGCGACAGCGAATCGCGCACGGAACCTTCCGCCGCGCGTGCGATGATGCCGAGCGCCTCGGGCTCGATTTCGACGCTTTCCTTCGCCGCGATGCTGGCGAGGTGCTTCATCAGCACATCCGCCTCGACGCGGCGAAGATCAAAACGCTGGCAGCGCGACAGCACGGTGACCGGAACCTTGCGGATCTCGGTGGTCGCGAACACGAACTTGGCGTGCTCCGGCGGTTCCTCCAGCGTCTTCAGAAAGGCGTTGAACGCCGCCGTCGACAGCATGTGGACTTCGTCGATGATGTAGACCTTGTAGCGGGCGCTGGCCGGGGCATAGCGCACGCTGTCGTTGATCTGGCGAACGTCATCGACGCCGGTGTGTGACGCGGCGTCCATCTCCAGCACGTCCATGTGCCGGCTTTCCATGATCGCCTGGCAATGCACGCCCAGCGTCGGCATGTGGATGGTCGGGCCCTTCACCGAGCCGTCCGGCATCTCGTAGTTGAGCGCGCGGGCAAGAATGCGCGCGGTGGTGGTCTTGCCGACGCCGCGGACGCCGGTGAGGATCCAGGCCTGCGGGATGCGCCCGGTCTCGAACGCGTTGGAGACGGTGCGGACAACGGCCTCCTGGCCGATCAGATCGTCGAAGCTGGAGGGGCGGTATTTTCGCGCCAGCACCCGGTACGGCGTTCCCGGCTGGGCACCGAGTGCAAAGCCAGGCTGGCTGGCGCTGTCGGGGTTTGTCGGGGCGCCGGCGTCGGTCATCGGTCGATCCGCAATGAAATGTCTCTCGGCCGGCTTTTGCGGAAAGGAGCGCGCTGGCGGGGAGCCCGCCGGCGCAATTCGCTCGAAAAAACAGGTAGGAGACTGACGAGCGACCCGATCCGGACCTCGTTAGGGCTGCTTCCTTCCGGACCTGACCCGGTTGGCGAGTGGCTCGTCCACCGCCAATCTCCCGGTCCCTATTTGGGGCCAAAAGGGTCGGAAAGCAAGCGGGTATCGGGCGGCTATCAGCCTGCCCAGCATGCGGGCATCTCCCTGCTCCTGCCGCCGAGAGGCTGTGCTTTCGCGGACGGGGCTGCCTTGGTAAGAAACCTGCCGGAACTTCACCCAACCAGAAAAGCGATACAAAAAATGGTTACACGTCGTGATGTTGCATCGATTGTCGGGCTTGGCGCGGTCGGCGCGGCAATAGCGGCGGGCGCGTCCCCGGCGGCGGCGCAGACGGCCCCCGATTCCAATGAATCCACTTTCGCGCGCATCCGCCGCACCAAGAAGATGCGGATCGGCGCAGTCAATGGCGGCGCGCCCTACTACATGAAGGACCTCGCCAGCGGGCAGTGGAAGGGTTTTTACATCGACATCGCCAAGGCGCTCGCCGACGACATGGAAGCCGAACTTGAGATCACCGAGACGACCTGGGGCAATTCGGTGCTCGATCTCCAGTCCAACAAGATCGACATCTTCTTCGGCCTCAACCCGACCCCAAAGCGCGCACTTGTGGTCGATTTCTCGATTCCCGTCTTCAACAACGCCTTCGGCTTCCTTGCGAAAAAGGATTTCAAGCCGAAGACCTGGGCCGAGCTGAACTCGCCCGACATCAAGATCGCCGTCGACCAGGGCTCCTCGCACGACCAGGTCGTGAGCCGCCTGATCCCGAAGGCGCAGATCTCGCGCCTGAAGACGGCGGATGATGCCACCGCCGCGCTGCAGACCGGCCGCGTCGACGCGCAGTGCCTGATCACCATGCTGTCGCTGACGGTGCTGAAGAAGAATCCCTCGCTCGGCCAGTTCGTGCTGCCGACGCCGATCTTCGCCACCACCTCCAACGCCGGCTTCCGCCGCGAGACCGACAAGACCTGGCGCGACTACGTCAACACCTGGATCGACTTCAACAAGGGCCTCGGCTTCATCCGCACCGCGATCCTCACCAACATGGAGCTCGTGGGCGTGACGGAGGCCGACATCCCGCCGGGCGTGACGTTGTAGCTTTGATGAAGCGAGGACGAACTCGATCCGCGGATGGTGCTGCGCCCCCTCTCCCGCTTGCGGGACAGGGTTGGGGTGAGGGTGCCTCCACAATCGAGAACCCCAAGATGGGGAGAGCCCTCACCCGGCGCTTCGCGCCGACCTCTCCCGTAAGCGGGAGAGGTGCAACGAGCGCGTGGCGCGACCGTTGCAACCTTTCGAGCGGCTGAGTGAGTTAGGCGCACATGTATCAGTGGGACTTCGGTATCCTCTGGAGCTATCGCTGGCTCTTCCTGAACGGGCTCGGCGTCACCGTCGGCTTCACCGTGGTCATCGTGCTGCTCGGGCTGGTGTTCGGCCTCATCGCCGCGCTCGCGATGCTGTCGCGCTTTGGTTGGCTGCGCGGCATTGCACTGACCTTCGTCGAGGCGTTCCGCTGCACGCCGATCCTGGTGCAGCTGATCTGGTTCTACTACGCGCTGCCGATCCTCGCCGGTGTCGAGATGACGCCGATCACGGCCTCGGCGCTGGCGCTGTCGCTCTATGGCGGCTCGTTCTATTCCGAAATCATCCGCGGCGGCATCGTCTCGATCGACAGCGGCCAGTCGGAAGCGGGCGCCGCGCTCGGCATGACGCCGCGCCAGGCCATGATGCGCATCGTCCTGCCGCAGGCGATCAAGCGCATGATTCCGGCGCTGATGAACCAGTCGATCATCCAGTTCAAGAACACCTCGCTGGTCTCGGTGCTGGCGGTGCCCGACCTCGTTTATCAAAGCCAGGTCGCCGCGCATGACAGCTACCGGCCGCTCGAGACCTACACGGCGGTGGCACTCGCCTATGCCGCGATCCTGATCCCCCTGACCATCATCGTGCGGCGGGGCGAGAAGCGTCTGGCGGTCAGCGAATGAGCGAGACGTCAAAAATCGAGATCCACGGCTTGCGCAAAAGCTTCGGCAGCAACGAGGTGCTGAAGAACATCAACCTCGACGTCGCCAAGGGCGGCGTGGTCGCGCTGATCGGGCCTTCGGGCTCCGGCAAGTCGACCCTGCTCCGCTGCATCAACCTGCTGGTTGTACCTGATGGCGGCAGCGTCCGCGTCGGCGAGACGCGGTTCGCGTTCGGTGAAGGTGCGAAGTTGCCTGACGTGAAGACGCTGGCAAAATTCCGCGCCACCACCGGCATGGTGTTCCAGCATTTTAATCTCTTCCCGCACATGACAACGTTGCAGAACGTGATGGAGGGACCGGTCACGGTGCGCCGCATGCCGAAGTCAGACGCCGAGAAGCTGGCCCGAGCGCAACTGGCAAAGGTCGGGCTCCTGGAAAAAGCCGATCAGTATCCGGCAACGCTGTCGGGCGGACAGAAGCAGCGTGTCGCGATCGCGCGGGCGCTCGCCATGGAGCCGGAAGTGATGCTGTTCGATGAAGCGACCTCCGCGCTAGATCCCGAGCTCGTCGGCGAGGTGCTGGGCGTGATGCAGCAGCTCGCCTCCGAAGGCATGACCATGGTGATCGTGACTCACGAGATCGCCTTTGCCCGCGAGGTCGCCGATCGCGTCGTGTTCATGCGCGACGGTGTCGTGGTCGAGGACGGCCCGGCGCGGCAGGTGATCGACAGCCCGCGCGAGGCCGCGACGCGCGCCTTCCTCAGCCATTTCCACCGCACCGGCGCGTTGCCGCCGGCCACCACAGCATCCTGATGTCAGATATCGATCGCGTCTATCTCGTCACCGGTGCCGCCAGCGGTATCGGCCGCGCCACGGCAAAGCTGCTCGCCGCGCCCGGCATCGGGCTCGTTCTGCATACGCGTTCGAACGAGGACGGACTTAGGGCGACCGCGGCGGACGCCGAAGCATGCGGTGCGGTCGTTGCAACATGTCTCGGCGATCTCGCCAATGAAGTGGCTGTGACGCTTGCATGCGCGACTGCGCATCTCAATTTTGGCCGGCTTGACGGATTGATCCTGGTTGGAGGCCACGCCCGGCGCGGCAGTGCGATCGGCACGCCCGCGGATCAATTCCAGCAGGCGATGGACGAATCCGCTCTCGCCTTCACGCGTTTCGTCAAGGTCGCGCTTCCGCAGCTGCGTGCTGGGCGAGATGCGCGGATCGTCGCCGTTTCCTCCTTCGTCGCGCATGCGATCCGGCCCGAATTTGCACCGTTTGCAGCGACAGCCGCGAGCCGCTCCGCGCTGGAAGCCTTGGTGCGCCTCACCGCGGTCGAGCTGGCCGGCGACGGCATCACCGTCAATGCGGTTTCGCCTGGTCTCATCGTCAAGGACAAGCCAAACGAGAGCAGGCTTTCGCCCGAGCAGATCGCCGCGACCGAAGCGCTGATCCCGATGCGCCGCCGCGGGCGTCCGGAGGAAGTGGCCGAGATCATCGCCTTCCTGGCGTCACCGAAGGCATCCTACGTCACCGGCCAAGTCTGGCACGTCAATGGAGGCCTGACATGACAGAAGTGACCGTCGAGCGTCTCAGGCTGTTCCTGATCGAAAGCCCGATCAAGATGGCCCGCCTTCAGGGCGTCGGCAACGTCAAGGGCACGGTGAAGCGCGTGCTGCTCGAGCTCACCGCAACCGACGGCGTGGTCGGCTGGGGCGAAGCGGCGCCGTGGGAAGTGTTTACGGGAACGCCGGAGGCGGCGTTTTCGGCGCTCGACATCTATCTGCGACCGATCGTGCTCGGCAAACCGGTGCGCCGCATCCGCGCGCTGATGGCCGAGCTCGATCGCGCGCTGGTCGGCCACGTGGAAGCAAAAGCCGCGATCGAGATGGCGCTGCTCGACATCGTCGGCAAATCGGCGGGACTTTCGGTCGCCGACCTGCTCGGCGGCCGCGTGCGCGACACGATCCCCCTCTCCTTTTCGATTGCCGATCCCGATTTCGTCGCCGACCTCGAGCGCATGCGCAGAATGGTCCCGGACGGCAACGTCATCTACAAGGTCAAGACCGGCGTGAAGCCGCATCGCGAGGACCTCGATCACCTCGCGGCGATCAGAAAAGAATTCGGCGACAAGGTCGATCTTCGCGTCGACTACAACCAGGCCCTGGCGCCGTTCGGCGCCATCAAGATCTTGCGCGACGTCGAGCAGTCTTCGCCGACCTTCATCGAGCAGCCGGTGCCGCGCAGATATCTCGACGTGATGGCACAGCTGACGTCGGCGCTGGAAACGCCCGTTCTCGCCGACGAGAGCTGCTTCGATCGCCGCGACATGATGGAGGTGGTGCGCCGGCAAGCCGCGGACGCCGTGTCCATCAAGCTGATGAAGGCCGGCGGCCTGTTCGAGGCGCAGGCCATCATGGCGATCGCCGACGTCGCAGGCCTGCCCGGCTATGGCGGCACGCTGTGGGAAGGCGGCATCGGGCTCGCCGCCGGCACGCAGCTCATTGCGGCAACGCCCGGCATCTCGCTCGGCTGCGAATTCTACATGCCACATCACGTGCTGACCGAGGACGTGCTGGAGGAGCGCATTCCCAACCGCGCCGGCCATGTCGTCGTGCCCGACGGTCCAGGCCTCGGCATCCGCGTCAGCGAAGCCTCGGTCCGTGCCAACGCGCGCGTGATCGCGGAGGGGTAGCCGCAATTTCGCTGTCGTCCCGGGCAAGCGTAAGCGCAGACCCGGGACCCATAATCACAGGATTGGGTTTGGCGAAGACTCGGGGTTACCAACTCGCGCCATAACTCCTCCCTGGGGTGATGGTGTGGACGGCCCCCTACGGCATCAGTGTGCCAGAATGAGGTTGTCAGAAACTCATTCACAGGAGCCGTCCGTGAGCCAGATTATCCGTATTGGGATGGATACGTCGAAGTA
>NZ_JBVUBB010000041.1:0-65215 GCF_055791185.1 Bradyrhizobium ingae | reverse complement strand
CAATCAGGAACCGCCATTTCTGAAGGTAATTCCGTTCAATCGTCCGATCGAAGCTATTGTCGCGCATCGAACCCTCCCTGCTGGGCTGGATTCGATCACCGAATTAATGAACTTGCACAATTGCGAGGAGCGAAGCGACGAAGCAATAACGGGCGCTTTTGAAGCGGCGTGCGCCTTCATTCCCGGTGTCGTCCTGGCGAAAGCCAGAACCATCACCCCAGGGAGGAGTTTGGCGAAGATGCGTCGTTCGGTACTGCGACCATCCGCGATCGATGAATCACGCGGTTTGGGTCCTGGCTTTCGCCAGGACGACACCGAGGATGTGGCCGACGCTGTGCCGAAGGACGGCCGAACCCCTACTCCGCCGCGTCGCGCATCTCGACGCGCTCTGCTCTTGCGGCGCAGAACTTGAACTCCGGGATCTTGCCGAAGGGATCGAGCGCCGGGTTGGTGAGGAGGTTGGCGGCCGCTTCCGCGTAGCAGAACGGCATGAACACCATGTTCTCCGGAACGTCACGGTCGGAGCGGACCTTGACCTCGACCGCGCCGCGGCGGGTCTCCAGACGGATGAAGTCGCCGGGCGCGAGCTTCTTCTTGCGCATGTCCTTCGGCGACATGAAGGCCACCGCTTCCGGCTCGATCTGATCGAGCACCTGCGCGCGGCGCGTCATCGAGCCGGTGTGCCAGTGTTCGAGCACGCGGCCGGTCGACAGCACCATCGGATATTCGTCGTCCGGCAACTCGTCCGGCGGAATGACCTTGGCCGGCACGATCTTGCCGCGGCCGCTCGCGGTCGGGAAGCCCGTGGTGAAGATGATCTCGTTGCCGGGCTTGTCGGGAGCATCGGCCGGATAGGTGACGGCGCCCTCGCGCACCAGCCGCTCCCAGCTGATGTTGTTCAGCGACGGCATCGGCTCCGCCATCTCCGTATAGACGTCACCGGGACCGGAGTAATTCCACGACAGCCCCATCCGCTTGCCGATCTCCTGGATGATCCAGAGATCCTGCCGCGCATCGCCCGGCGGCTTGATCACCTGGCGCGCGAGTTGCACGCGGCGATCGGTGTTGGTGAAGGAGCCCTCCTTTTCCGCAAAGGCAGAGGCCGGAAGGATGACGTCGGCGTGGAAGGCAGTCTCGGTGACGAAGAGATCCTGCACCACGAGATGATCGAGCATGGCGAGCGCCTCGCGCGCATGCTGGAGATCGGGATCGGACATCGCGGGGTTCTCGCCCTCGATATACATGCCCTTGATCTCGCCGGCATGGATCGCGTTCATGATCTCGACCACGGTGAGGCCGCGGACAGGATCGAGCTCCTGACCCCACAGCTTCTCGAAATTGCCGCGCATGTCATCGCGGCCGACCGGCTGATAGTCGGGCAGGAACATCGGAATCAGGCCGGCATCGGAGGCGCCCTGCACGTTGTTCTGGCCGCGCAGCGGATGCAGGCCCGTGCCGGGACGGCCGACCTGACCGGTGATCAGCGCGAGCGCAATCAGGCAGCGCGCATTGTCGGTGCCGTGGACATGCTGGCTGATGCCCATGCCCCAGAAGATGATCGACGACTTTGCGCGGGCATAGGTCCGGGCCACTTCGCGCAGCGTCTGCGCCGGGATGCCGCAGATCGGCGCCATCCTCTCCGGCGTGAATTCCTTGATCTTCTCCTTAAGATCTTCAAAGCCCTCGGTATAGCCGGCGATGTACTGGTCGTCGGTCAGGCCCTCGGTGATGATCGTGTGGATCATCGCATTCAGCATGGCAACGTCGGCGCCGGGCTTGAATTGCAAATGCTTCGTTGCGTGCCGGGACAACGTCTGCCGACGCGGATCCATCACGAAGAGCTTTGCGCCCTTCTTCGCCGCGTTCTTGATGTAGGTCGCCGCGACCGGGTGGTTCACGGTCGGATTGGCACCGATCACCCAGATCACTTCCGCATCCATCGCGGCCGCGAACGGCGCCGACACCGCGCCCGAGCTCAGGCCTTCGAACAGCGCCGCGACGGATGAGGCGTGGCACAGCCGCGTACAGTGGTCGACATTGTTCGAGCCGAAACCCGTGCGCACCAGCTTCTGGAACAGATAGGCCTCTTCGTTCGAACCCTTGGCCGAGCCGAAGCCGGCCAGCGCCTTCACGCCTTTGGTATCGCGGATGTTGACGAGGCCCTTGGCCGCAATATCGAGAGCCTCCTCCCACGACGCTTCGCGGAAGTGCGTAAACGGATTGGCCGGATCGACCTGGTCGTTGGCGTCCTTCTTCGCATTGGCCAGCCGCACCAGCGGCTTGGTGAGGCGATGCGGATGGTGGATGTAGTCGAAGCCGAAGCGGCCCTTGACGCAAAGACGGTTGTGATTGGCGGGGCCGTCGCGACCCTCGGCATAAATCACCTTCTCGTCCTTGACCTCATAGGTCACCTGGCAGCCGACGCCGCAGAACGGGCAGAGCGAATCGACCTTCCTGTCGGCATAGGTGACGCGCGTCTGGTTCTCATCCAGCATCACGGCCGGCATCAGGGCGCCGGTCGGGCAGGCCTGCACGCACTCGCCGCAGGCGACGCAGGTGGACTCGCCCATGGGATCGTCGAAGTCGAACACGATTTTTGAATCGTGATTACGATAAGCCATGCCGATGACGTCGTTGACCTGGACCTCGCGGCAGGCGCGCACGCACAGGCCGCACTGGATGCAGGCATCGAGATTTACGCGCATCGCCGGATGGCTGGCGTCGGTTGCCCAGCGCTCGGCGGCGGGGAAACGGCTCTCGGTGACGCCGGTGCTTTCGGCCCAGTGCCAGAACTTCGAGTCCGGATCATGCGAGGTCTCGCGCGCGGGCTGGTCGGCGACGAGCAGCTCCATCACCATCTTCTGGGCAGCGACCGCGCGGGCGCTCTCGGTCTTCACCTTCATGCCGACCGACGGCGTCCTCTTGCAGGAGGCCGCGAGCACGCGCTCGCCTTCGATCTCGACCATGCAGGCGCGGCAATTGCCGTCGGGCCGATAGTCGGGCGCGGGTGAATAGCAGAGATGCGGGATATCGCGGTCCTGGCGTTTTGCGACCTGCCAGATGGTCTCGCCGGGTTTGGCCTCCACCTGCTTGCCGTCGAGCTCGAACGTAATCTTCGTCATTCGGCCGCTTCCTTGAACTCGTCAGGGAAATATTTGATCACGGTTGTGAGCGGATTCGATGCCGCCTGGCCGAGCCCGCAGATCGAGGCATCGCGCATCGCCTGGCTCAATTCGTCGAGCAGGGCACGGTTCCAGACCGGCCGCTGCATCAAGAGTGCCGCCTTCTGGGTTCCGACACGGCACGGCGTACACTGGCCGCAGCTCTCGTCCTCGAAGAACTTCATCAGGTTCAGCGCCGCGGACCTGACGCTGTCTTGCTGCGACAGGATCACGATCGCGGCAGAACCGATGAAGCAGCCGTATTTTTCCAGCGTGCCGAAATCGAGCGGGATGTAGTCCATCGACGCCGGAAGGATTCCGCCGGACGCTCCGCCCGGCAGGTAAGCATAGAACGTGTGGCCGTCGGCCATGCCGCCGCAATATTCGTCGATCAATTCGCGCACGGTGATGCCTGATGGCGCGAGCTTCATGCCGGGATTCTTGACGCGGCCCGAGACCGAGAAGCTGCGCAGGCCATGGCGCTCATGACGGCCGTGGCTCTTCCACCAGTCGGCACCCTTCTCGACGATGTCGCGCACCCACCACAGCGTCTCGATGTTGTTGATCAGCGTGGGCAGGCCGAACAGGCCGACCTGGAACGGATAAGGCGGCTTGTGCCGGGGCAAACCGCGCTTGCCCTCGATGCTTTCGAGCAGCGAGGACTCTTCACCGCAGATGTAAGCACCCGCGCCGCGCCGCATGTGCAGCGTCGGACCGCCTGCCGGCAGCTTCGCGATCTCGCGCTCGAGAATCTCGCGACAGGCGGGATACTCGTCACGCAGATAGATGTAGACGTCGGAGGCCTGCACAATGTGTGCGCCGATCAGCATGCCCTCGATGAAGCGATGCGGATCGGTTTCGAGATAATAGCGATCCTTGAAGGTGCCGGGCTCGCCCTCGTCGCCATTGATCGCCATCAGCCGCGGACCGGGCTCGCCAAGCACCGCGCGCCATTTGCGCCCCGTCGGAAAGCCCGCGCCACCAAGGCCGCGCAGCGACGCATCGTCGAGCGCCTTCAGCAGATCGTCCTTCGGCAGTTCACCGGAGCGCAGGCGATTGAGCAACTGGTAGCCGCCGGCGGCGACATAGGCATCGTAATCGATATATTTCGGCAGATGCGCGTGGGTGTCGCCGGCCTTCGCGGCGGCCAGCACGTTGCCGACGGTGGCGTGATCGACGAAGTTGTGGCCGACCTCGGCCGCGGGCGCGGTGTCACAGCGGCCGACACAGGGCGCGCGCACCACCCGGATGCCGGGGCCGCTCGCGCTCTGGAGGTCCTCGAGCAGCTTCTCGGCGCCCATCATCGCGCAGGTGAGGGAATCGCAGACACGGATGGTGAGCGGCGCGATGTCGGGCTCGCCCTCCTTCACGACGTCGAAATGCGCATAGAAGGTCGCGGTCTCGAACACTTCGGCGAAGGCGAGCTTCATCTCATCGGCGAGCGCTGCGAGATGCGCGGCCGAGATCTGGCGATATTTGTCCTGGACCAAATGGAGATATTCAATGAGCAGATCGCGCCGGCGCGGCCTGTCGCCGAGCAATTGCTCGATCTCATGGGCAGCTATCGGGTCGACCTGACGCCCCTTGGGCGTGGCCTTGGCTCGCTTCCGTCCCTCGCCCGGATGCTCGAACGAGCGGACCTGGTGCACGTCGTGGCTCATCGATGCGACTTGGTCCCTTGTTTTTAGAACGCCTCCAAATTACCCCATTGGCATACCAGATGCCAAGCAAATAGTTGGTTCCGATTACTGAGGCCCTACAAGTATTTAAGGGGCACGTAGCCCAAGCTGCATGCCCCTCTTTGGTTGCATCCCGGCGCCCCTCAGGTCTTGCTCATGCAGTCCTGAATGTAGAACCAACGGTCATCGCCGGTAAGGCCCTTGGCCTTGACCTCGGCCCGACAGGCCTTGAGCTTGGGCTTGTTGGCCGCCCAGGTGGCCTTCATCTGCTTCAGCTTCTGCATGGTGAGCTTGATCTTCCCCGGCGGCTTGGCGTCGGTGGTGGCAGCAGGTGCCGGCGTTGCGGGCGCCGTGGCGGTCTGCGCCGACGCGGCATGAAGGCCGACAGTGAGAAGCACGGCGGCAAGGCAGATACGGGTGCGAAGCATGAAATCCCCCCTCAAGTCCCAATCATGATCAAGGCGAACGCCGCGGAACGCCTGTCATGGGCATCCCGCGGCGGTGTCGATTGCGGTCAGAAGATTTTGACCGCGCTGAGCAGCGTCATGTACACGCCATAGGCCAAGGGAACGCCGACGAACAGCCAGAACAGCGCGGCCTTGCCGTCGAGACCACCGGTGCCGATCCCGAACGAACCGGTCTGCCCTGCGTTGGCACCGGCCGTTGCAGCCTGGAGCTTCGCCACTTCCGCCTCGCTCATGTACCACTTCGGATCGACCGGCTTGACCAGGTAGTTGCAGATCAGGCCCGCGATCAGCATCGCGCACAGGATGTACATGGTGGAGTTATAGAGCTGATCGCGCGGCACGCCGGCGGCGAGCTGGAATTCGCGCAGGTAGTTCACGACCACCGGGCCAATGATGCCGGCGGTCGACCAGGCCGTCAGCAGACGGCCATGGATGGCTCCGACGAACTGGGTGCCGAACATGTCTGCGAGATAGGCCGGCACGGTGGCGAAGCCGCCGCCATACATCGACAGGATGATGCCGAAGCCGAGCACGAAGAGCAGCTTGTTGCCGGTCGCCGCAAATGTCGGCGCCAATGCGTAGAGCACGATGCCGAGGATGAAGAACGTGTAGTAGGTGTTCTTGCGGCCGATATAGTCCGACAGCGAGGCCCAGAAGAAGCGGCCGCCGATGTTGAACAGCGACAACAGGCCGGCAAAGCCGGCGGCGATCGCCGCGATCTGCGCCTTCTGTGCCGGATTGAGCGCGTTGAAGCCGACGTCCGGCAGGCCGATCAGCTTGCCCGCGAAGATTTCCTGGAGCATCGGCGAAGCCATGCCGATCACGCCGATGCCGGCCGAGACGTTCAAGCACAGCACCCACCAGATCAGCCAGAACTGGGGCGTCTTGTGCGCGTTGTCGAGATGGACGTGATGCTCGGAGATCATCGTCTTCTTCTCGCTCGGCGGTGTCCAGCCTTCCGGCTTCCAGCCCGCCGGCGGCAGGCGATAACGGAACGCGCCGATGATCATGAAGACGAAATAGATCGCGCCCATGCTGAGGAAGGTTTCCCAGACGCCGACCGAGGTCGGCGACTTGAACTGATCCATCAGCCAGTTCGCCAGCGGTGCGCCGATCATCGCGCCGCCGCCAAAGCCCATGATCGCCATGCCGGTCGCCATGCCGCGACGGTCGGGGAACCATTTCACCAGCGTCGAGACCGGCGAGATGTAGCCGAGGCCAAGACCCACGCCGCCGATCACGCCGGAGCCGAGCCACATGATCCAGAGCTGATGGACATAGATGCCGATGGCGCCGAGCACGAGGCCACCGCACCAGCACAGCGCGGCGACGAAGCCGGCCTTGCGCGGCCCGACCCGCTCGAGCCAGCCGCCCCACAGCGCGGCCGAGACGCCGAGCACGACGAAGAACAGCGTGTACATCCACCCCAGGCTTGCGACCTTCCAGTCGCAAGTGGTGGTGAAGAGCTCCTGCCACAATGAAATGTCCGGGCACGCCTTGGGCGCGGTCAGACCGATCGCGCGCGACAGCGGCAGCCAGAACACCGAGAAGCCGTAGGCCATGCCGATGCACAGATGGATGCAAAGGGCCGCCGGCGGCACCAGCCAGCGATTGAAGCCGGCCGTGGCGATCGTGCGCTCGCGATCAAGAAATCCCGCGCCAGCGCCTGACAGTCTTCCAGCGCTTTCAACTGTAGCCATACAAATCCTCCCCTGCAGGCCGCCCTTCTGAGCCAGCCTGCTGCTACGATCCTTGTCCCTCAGCCCGTTGCGGGGCAGCCGTCCCTGCTGCTCCGCACAATGTTTCGACGTGCGCCAGGATCACGACGCACATTCGAGAAGTCTAACCCCTTGGGGTCGGAGTCTATGCCCGACACCGCGCGGCGTGGCCTCGCATCGGCCAGCTTGTTCCGCGTATCGCGGGCACGAGTCAACCTCCGCGTTCCCACAGATGCAACCAATTGGGACAGAAGCGCGGATCGATGTCGATAGACAAATGGTCGGTATCACGAGGTGACGGCGTTAAGAACGCGGCGCACCATTGATGGTTTCTATCGATGCATTGGTCTTCTCTATCAAGAAGACGATGCGCGAATCGTTGCGCTCGGTGATTTCGACCTTGTCGCCGGTCTCCCGGATCAGATTCGGAATGTCGATCACCGACAGCGGATCGGTGCAGTGGACTTCGAGCTGGTCCCCTTCCCGCAGCGGCTTCAACGCCTTGCGCGTCTTCAAGGCCGGCAAGGGACATTTCAGCCCGGTGAGATCGAGTGTCGTTCTGGTCATGATCGCAACATGCCGGGGCGAGCCGAGGGCGTCAACGCGGGTCAGATCAGGTTTGCATAGGACAGAAATCCGATGCTCTGCCCGGGCTCGACCCGTGTCACTGTCTCGCCGAGTTCGACCAGGCCATCCGTCTCGATCAATGAGGACAGAAGCCCTGCCCCTTCGCGCGGAAACTTGATCGCTTCGAGCGCGCCGTCCTCAGCCTTGCGCAGGGAGACGCGAACATATTCGCGCCGTCCTTCCTTTTTCTTGTAGGTGAAGGCCGCACGCACGGGAATCGGGAGCAGCGGCTCCGGCAGGCCGCCTGCGAGCGCCAGCACCGTCGGCCGCACCACATGGATGAACGTGACGAAGCTCGCGACGGGATTGCCCGGCAAGCCGATCAGCGGCGTGCCGCCGATGATGCCCATGGCGACCGGCCGGCCCGGCTTGATCGCCATCCGCCACAGCACCAGTGTACCGATGCTCTCGACCGCGGCCTTGACGTGATCCTCCTCGCCGGTCGACACACCACCGGTGGTGAGGATCAGGTCATGCTGGCCCGCGACCTGCTTCAGCCCATCTGCGAGCGAGGCTTTCTCGTCTCGCAAGATGCCGAGATCAGAGACCTCGCAGCCGAGCCGGCGCAGCATCGCCATCAGCATGAAACGGTTGGAGTCGAAGAGTTGCGAGGCTGCGCGAGGCGCGCCGGGTGAAACCAGTTCGTCGCCGGTCGAGAACACGGCGACGCGAATGCGTCTGACGACGTCGAGCATGGTCAGGCCGAAAGCAGCAGCAAGCGCGACATGTTGTGGGCGCAGGCGCTGACCGGCACGCAAGGCGACGTGGCCTTGCGGAATGTCCTCGCCGGCAGGCCGGACGTTCGCGCCTCCCTTCAGCCCGGGCGGCAGAACGATCTTGCCGCCCTCATCAATCCGCACGTCCTCCTGCATGAAGACCGTCTCGGCCCCCCGCGGCATCGGCGCGCCCGTGAAGATGCGTGCGGTGTGGCCCGGCTTGATTGGATGATCGGCGGCGCCACCGGCCGCGATGCGGCCATCGAGCGGCAACGCTTCTTCGTTCGCTTGCGGCAGGTCCGCATTGCGCACCGCATAGCCGTCGACCGCGGAATTGGTGAACGGCGGCAGCGGCAGCGGCGCGGCGATGTCGCGCGCGAGCACCCTCCCGTCGGCATCCACCAGCGCTGCGGTCTCGATGTCGGCGATCGCGTTGACACGGGCCGCGATCAGGCCGACGGCGTCATCGACCGACATCATCGGCCCACCGAAGGCAAAGCAATCGTCGGACAGTTGCGCCATGATGCCTCGTCAGCGCGCGAGCGCGCTTTTCGCCATCGCCTCGTCGGCCGTCATCGCGGAGCGCAAGACGAGCGCGGCGACGGCCGGGATATCATCGAGATGGACCGTCGGCAGCCTGGTTTCAACCGCAGCGTCGGTCGCAATCCCGACAATGCCGGGATCGTCGGGAAACAGCAGCGGCTTGCCGTTGGCGGCGCGGTGCACCTCGATCTTGCGATGCGGCTCGCGCTTGAAACCCTCGACCACGACGAGGTCGACCGTCGCCAGTTTTGCGAGCAGTTCCGGCAGCCGCGGCTCGGCCGCACCGCGCAGCTCGTGCATCAGCGCCCAGCGATTTGCCGAGGACACCAACACCTCAGCCGCACCCGCCTCGCGATGGCGCCAAGAATCCTTGCCGGGCACATCGACGTCGAACTGGTGATGAGCGTGCTTGATCACGGAGACGCGCAGGCCTTGCGCATTGAAATGCGGAATCAGCCGCGTCAACAGCGTGGTCTTGCCCGCTCCGCTCCATCCAGCAAGGCCGATAATTTTCATTCCAGTTCGATCTCCGCCAGCCGCCTCATATGACTGGAACCGCCCACTCCGTCATTGCGAGCGCAGCGAAGCAATCCAGAGTGTCTCCGCGGGCGCATTCCTGGATTGCTTCGCTGCATTCGCAATGACAAGAGCGGCATTTCGCCCATTCCATACCATGCTTATATCGGCCTGAGCCGAATGTCATGCTAACCTCGCGCCCATGATGAAGATCGACAAAGCCCCGGTCCCCCTGATCGTCCCGAACCCGGACGACCCGCGCCTGACACAGAGCGTCGTCGGCGTCGACCAGGCCGGCGCGAGGATCGAGACCAAGGTGCCGATGGAGCGGCCGCTGACGCTCTATCTCAACGCCCAGGAGATCGTCACCATGATGACGATCGGCGACTACCCGGAGTATCTGGCGCTCGGCTATCTCCTGAACCAGAACATGCTGAAATATCGCGATGTCGTCACCGAGGTCGAATATGACGACGATCTGCAGGTCGTCGTGGTGCGCACTTCGCATCACACCAATTTCGAGGCGAAACTGAAGAAGCGCACGCAGACCTCGGGCTGTGCCCAGGGCACTGCATTCGGCGATCTCCTCGAAGCGGTTGAGAGCGTGGCGCTGCCCAAGGCCGAGCTGCGCACCTCCTGGCTCTACCAGATGACGCAGACCATCAACACCATGCCCTCGCTCTATCTCGAGGCCGGCGCGATCCATGGCTGCGTGCTGTGCAAGGAGGGCACGCCGCTCTGCTACACCGAGGACGTCGGCCGCCACAACGCCGTCGACAAGATCGCGGGCTGGATGTACCGCCACGGCGTCGATGCCTCCGACAAGATCCTCTACACCACGGGCCGCCTCACCTCGGAGATGGTGATCAAGACGGTGCGGATGGGCATCCCCATCCTGGTATCGCGCTCGGGCTTCACCGCCTGGGGCGTCGATCTCGCCCGTCAGGTCGGACTGACGCTGATCGGGCGCGCGCGCGGCAAGCGCTTCATCGCGCTCGCAGGCGAGGAGCGCATCGTCTACGACCAGAACCTCGCTTACGTCGAGGAGGAGTCGGCCAGGCACAAGCGCAAGGGTGAAAGCAGGGGTGAAGGTGGTGACGACTGAATCTCCGCCGACCATAGGCGTGCTGCTCGCAGGCGGCCTGGCGCGGCGCATGGGCGGCGGTGACAAGCCGATGCGCACGATCGGCGGCCGCACCATTCTGGAGCGCGTGATCGCGCGCCTGAAGCCGCAATGCGACGGGCTGATCCTCAACGCCAATGGCGAGCCTTCGCGCTTTTCAGCGTTCGGATTGACCGTCGTCGCCGATGACGTGCCTGGCTATCCCGGACCGCTCGCCGGCATTCTCGCCGCCCTCGACTGGACCGCGGCGAACCGGCCCGGCATCGAATGGGTGCTGAGCGCCGCCGGGGACTGCCCGTTCCTGCCGCGCGATCTCATCGCACGCCTGCACGCGGAGCGCACACAGAAGAATGCCCAGCTCGCCGTTGCCGCGTCCGGCGAGCAGTCGCATCCGGTGATCGGATTGTGGCGCGTCGCCTTGCGCGACGAATTGCGCCAAGCCCTCGTCGTCGAAGATATCCGCAAGATCGACCGCTGGACCGCGCGCTATCCGCTGGCCACGGTGACATGGCCGGTTCAGCCGCTCGATCCATTCTTCAATGCCAACACGGTCGAGGACATCGCGGAAGCCGAGCGGCTGGCCGCGCTGGACGAGCTTTCAACTCAGTAAAGCTGCGTCTTGGGGAATTCCGTCAGCAACTGACCCCACACCACCGCAAAAGCGATCAACCCGCAGACGCCGAAAAGCGTGGTGAAACGCGGCAGCCGACCGATCGCAACGAGCAGCCAGGCCGGCAGGAAGAACATCCCAAAGGCGCACGCGCGCGAACTTTCGCGCGACGCTCACGCGGTCAGCGGCACCGCTCGGACGTCGTAGTCACAGATCCAGCGCGGCTAAACCCGCCGTGTCGTTGATCCCGGCTAGGCCGGCCGGAATCCGGCCCGCGCCAGCGCCGCGCGGCTTTCGTCCGAGGCAAGCGCGTCCAGGAAAGCCTGCACCGCCGGGCGCTGCTTGCGCGCGCTCACCAGCGCGAAATCATAATGCTCTTCGCTGAGCGGAATGAAACCGAGACCCGATGCATCGGCGACCGGGGCGATGGTCATGCCCCAGTCGGCGCGATGCTGCGCCACCGCGGCGGCCACCGCATTGTGCGAGCGCGGCTGATTCCAATAGCCTTCCGGCCGCGCGCCGCCGAGCAGGCGATCGATCAGGATGCGCGTGCCGGCGCCCTGGTTGCGATTGACCATGATGCAGGCGGGATCAGCGAGCGCGGCTGCGACGGCGTCCTCCGCTGACAAGCCGTCGAAGCGCCTGTCGCCCTGGCGGAACACGATGCCCTGCATGCGCCGCCAGCCCGGCACGAGCTCGAGCCCGTCGGCAAGGCACGACGTGTTGTAGGTCTCGGTCTTGTCGTCGAACAGGTGGATCGGCGCCAGGTCGCACTCGCCGCGCCGCGCTGCCGCCAATCCGCCGAGACTGCCGACCGCAATCGAGCGCACGGAGAGGCCAGCGTGCGCGAGCGGCGCGGTGACGATATCGAGCCCGGTGCAATGGCTACCGATGATGACGAGATCGGGCACGCGCACATGCGGCGTGAACAGCGTCACCGCGGCCTCGGTGCCGGCCGGCATCTGGTCGGCGAGCGCATCGATACGCAGAAAACCGTCGGCTTGCGCAAAGGACGTGATCGCTCCGGAGCCTTTGCCGGTAGGGTATGCGATCAACCCGTCGCGACCGTCGACCAGGGACACCATCACGAACTCGGTACGGCCAAGTTCGGAAGCGATCCGCACCGGCACCTTCGCATTCACTTTGGCATCCGTGCGCGGCGGCAGGCCCGCCATCTGTCGCAACACCGGCACGATCATATCGTGGAAGGTGAACATCGCCGAAGTCGGAAAGCCCGGCAGGATCACAACCGGCTTGCCGTTGCAGACCGCAAGGCACAACGGCTTGCCGGGCTTGAGCGCGACGCCGTGGGCGATGATGCCGGGCTGGCCGAGGCGACCGATGATGCGATGAGACACATCGCCGGCCCCTTTCGATGTGCCGCCCGACAGCACCAGCATGTCGGCCTTCGCCAGCGCCTCGCGCATCGCGGCCTCGAGCCTGGCCTCGTCATCCGGAATGGCGCCGACGAAATGCGCCGCGCCGCCGTTCTCGTCGATCGCAGCCGTGACGATCGCCCCATTGGTGTCGTAGATCGCCGCGAGCAAGAGCGCCTCGCCGGGCTGCACCAGCTCGTCGCCGGTCGAGATAACGGCGACGCGCGGCTTGCAGACGACCTTGAGCTCGGCGATGCCGCAGGCGGCCAACATGCCGATCTCGCGCGAGCCGATGATGGTGCCAGCGCGCAGCAGAGCTTCGCCGCGCGCGATGTCCGAGCCGGCATAGGACACGAACTGGCCCGGCGAAGCCGCGCGGCGGACCTCGATCGCGCCGGACCCTGCCGGCTGGGTGTGCTCCACCATGATCACCGCATCGGCTCCGCGCGGTAGCGGGCCGCCGGTTGCGATCGCCGTCGCCGTGCCGGAGGCGACTTGAAGGACCGGCGCGGTGCCGCAGGCGATGATCTCGCCATTCAGCGCCAGACATACGGGCGCGCCCTCGCTCGCCGCGGCAAGATCTGCGGAGCGAACGGCAAAACCGTCGACATTGGAGCGGTCGAAGGGTGGCACATCGATCGCCGCGAAGATGTCTTCGGCGAGAGCGCTTCCGAGCGCGGCCGCAAGCATGCGCACCTCGCTCGACAGCGCACGGGGGAACAACGCGGCTTCAAAGCGCGCCAGCGCCTCCTCACGGGAGAGAATCTTGAGGAACTGCTCCTGATCGACCGAACTGCGGTCGTTCGGTTGCGGAATCTTGTTCATGCCGGAACCCATATCATTCCCGCATCACATAGGCATCGACCGGCACGCCCGCCGCAAAACCTTCACTGTCGCCGGGAATGAGCAGCCATGCATCGGCACGGGCGATCGCCCGCAAGGACAGCTCACCGACCGCAAGCGGCAGCCACGTGCCTTGTTCCTCGGCCAGCAGCGCAATCTCCGCCATGCCGACGTTTGACGCGATCTTGCGGGCGAGCGGCAAGCCGGCGGATTTGCGCGAGGCCCGCAGGGACAGATAATCCAGCACGGGACGGACCAGCGCGAGCCAAACCGCAAATGCCTGATCCGGCGCGCCCGGCAGCGCGATGACGGGGACTGATCCGAGTTTTCCGATTGCCGCGGTTCGTCCCGGCTGCATCGCAATGCCGTGAGCCAGGACCTCGCCGCGATCGGCAAGCGCCGTGACGGCCGCATCCTTGCGGCCGACGCCAGTGCCACCGATGGTCAGCAGCAGGTCGCAGGCCGCGACGTCGAGCGCGTTGGCGATCGACGTCGCATCGTATCCAACTGCGTCTGTCACCGTCACTTCCGCACCCGCGGCTCGCGCCAGACCCATAACAAGCTGCGCAGCGGTCTTGCCACCGGGCGCGTTGACCACATGCAGCCGCGGACGTCGCACGCTCAACGTCTCCAATGCTGCCGCTCGCGCCAGCAGCAGATCGCCGGTGCGAACAGGCATGCCCTCCGCGACGATTGAGGTGCCGGTAGCCATGTCGCTGCCCGCGCGCCGCACGCCCTGCCCCGGCAAGCCTTCCGCCAGCACCTGGCTGATCGGCCCCATAGTGTCGAGCGCGTCAGCATCGAGCACGCAGTTGCATCCGGCAGGGATCGCATCGCCGGCCTCGACCCAAACCGGAGACTCTATCAAAGGCAGCGGCGAGTAGGAGGACGCGCCGACGAGATCGCCGGCGCGCATCGCCCAGCCATCCGCGGCGGCGATATCGTGCGGCGGATGAGCGCCAAGCGGCGGCATTCCGGCCGCGACGCAGCCCAGCACCTCGGTGAGCGGCAAATTGACCGGCGCAACGGGCTCGATGCCGCGCAGCAGCGCGGCGAACGCAAGATCGAGCGGCGTGAGCGACGGCGGCAGGCGCTGGGTCATCGCTCAGGTGGACCACGCAGCGCTCGGTTTGGCAACTCGCCTATTCAGGCTTCTTGCTAGTCAGGCTTCTTGGCGGCATCCGGAAAGAACAGCTGCTGGCCGTCGATCTTGTAGCCGGCGATTGCGGTCTGGCCCTCCGGTGAGATCAGCCAGTCGACGAAGGTCTGCCCCAGCTCCTTCTTTACCGACGGATACTTTTCCGGATTCACCAGCATCACACCGTATTGGTTGAACAGCCGCTTGTCGCCCTCGACGACGATCTCGAGATCGCCGCGGTTCTTGAACGCGATCCAGGTGGCGCGATCGGAGAGCACATAGGCATTCATCGCACTCGCGGTGTTGAGCGCGGCGCCCATGCCCTGCCCGATCTCGCGATACCAGGCCCCCTTGGCGCTCGCGACGTCGATGCCGGCGATGATCCAGAGTGCAAGCTCGGCGGCGTGGGTGCCGGAGCGGTCGCCGCGCGAGACGAACGGTGCACCCTTGGCCTCGATCGCCTTCAGCGCGGTCACGATGTCCTTGCCCTTCACGCCAGCGGGATCGCTCTTCGGCCCGATCAGCACGAAGTCGTTGTACATCACGTCGAAACGCTTCACGCCAAATCCATCGGCGACGAATTTCTCCTCCTGCGGTTTTGCGTGCACGAACACGACATCGGCATCGCCGCGGCGCGCGGTATCGAGCGCCTGGCCGGTGCCTTGCGCGATCACCTTCACGTCGATGCCGGTCTTGGCCTTGAATATCGGCAGGAGATGGCCAAACAGGCCGGAGTCCTGCGTCGACGTCGTCGAGGCCACGACGATCGAGCGATCCTCGGCCGACGACGGCGTGCCGACGAACGCAATCCCGAGGAGGATCGCGAGGGCAAAGAACGAGCGGCGAGACGCCATCGACATACTCCACTTCAAATCACGAGATCGCCGCGCAGGAAGGCCTGCGCCTCCGGCGTCGACGGATGGTCCAAGAATTCGCCCGCTTGCGCCCGCTCGCACAGCGTCCCGCGCGCGAGAAAGACCACCTCGCCCGCAAGCCGCCGCACCTGGCCGAGATCGTGCGAGGCCATCACGATCTTGATGCCGGATTGCGCCGCACTCGTGACGATCTCCTCCACCGCGCGCGTCGCGGCGGGATCGAGATTGGCGGTCGGCTCGTCCAGCAGGAGAAGCTCGGGATCGCGCGCCAGCGCCCGGGCCAGCGCCAGCCGCTGCTGCTCGCCGCCGGAGAGGAGCCGCGCCGGGCGGTGCGCGAGATCGGCAAGGCCGACCCGCTCCAGCAGCGCCGCGGCGCGCATCGTCCGGTGTGCGTGCGGCGCACCGGCCTGGGCCAGGGCGTAGGTGACATTGGCTGACGCCGTGCGCCGCAACATCACCGGGCGCTGAAACACGAAGGCGCGGCGGGTCGGCGCCGGATCGCTGCGGCCACCCCAACTGATGCGGCCACCCGTCGGCGCAACAAGTCCCATGCACAGCCGCAAAAGGCTGGTCTTGCCGGAGCCGTTGGGGCCGATCAGCAGTGTCGGCGCGCCCGGCGTAATCGTGAGGCTGATGCGATCGAGGATCGCAGCCGCGCCCCTCCTGAGCGACACGTCCTCGAATACCACGGGAAGATCGCTGACCGGCGCTCGCATGCTCACCCCGTCACCCGTTGCGACCAGACGCGCGTACCCCAGGCAGCCGCATTGATGGCGAGCACGATGACGATCAGGATCGCGCCGAGGCCCATTGCCAGCGGCAGATTGCCTTTGGATGTCTCCAGCGCCACGGTGGTGGTCATGGTGCGGGTAAAGCCGTCGATATTGCCGCCGACGATCATGACCGCGCCGACTTCCGCCGCAGCACGGCCGAAGCCGGCCAGCAGCGCCGTGAGCAGGCTGAAGCGCGCATCCCACAACAGCGTCGTCATGCGGCCGACCGCGCCGACATTCATGGCGCGAAGCTCGTCGCGATACTCGACCCAGAGGTCCTCCACCGTCTGGCGCGTCAGCGCGGCGATGATCGGCACGATCAGCACCGTCTGCGCGATCACCATCGCCATCGGCGTGAAGAGGATGCCGAGTTGACCGAGCGGCCCCGCGCGCGACAGCAGCAGATAAAGCGCGAGCCCGACCACGACCGGCGGCAGGCCCATCATCGCGTTGAGCAGCACGACCAGGACCGCGCGCCCCCGGAAATGCGTCAGCGCCAGTAACGCTCCGAGCGGCATCCCGATCGCCGACGCCAGCGCGACCGCCGCAAGGCTCACACCAAGTGAGAGCCCTACAATCGCGAGCAAAGCAGGATCGCCGTTGAGGATAAGTTGCAAAGCACTGAGGTGATCAGGCATGGTTCCCATCGGATGACATTGAACTGCAAAAATTCCCGCTTGCGTCAAATGCCAAATTACAAACATAGATATGCATAGGAATGCATAATGGAATTTCTGACGACGAGTGAGGCTGCGGACTACCTGCGGCTCGGGGAGCGCAAGCTCTATGAGCTCGTCACCAACGGGGCGATCCCCTGCAGCAAGGTGACCGGAAAGTGGTTGTTCCCGCGCCATGAGCTCGATTTATGGGTGCTGTCGGGCCTGGCGCGCCCGGCCGGCATGCGGGCAACCGAGCCGCCGCCGATCGTCGGCGGCAGCCAGGACAGCCTGCTGGAATGGAGCCTGCGGGAATCCGGCTCCGGGCTCGCCTCGCTCAACGAAGGCACGGCACGGGGGCTGGAACGGTTGCAGCGCGACGAGGTGATCGCGGCAGCGCTGCATTTTCACAGCCTCGACAGCTCGGACAATCTCGCCAACGAGGCCAATGCCGCGGCCTTGCGCTCCGCGCCAGACCTGCACGATGCCGTGCTGGTGGGCTTGGTGCGCCGCGAACAGGGCCTCCTGGTGCCGCTGGGCAACCCCAAGCAGTTGCGCAGCCTGCCGGACGTGCTCGCGCTTGGGGCCAGGATGGTGCTGCGACAAGAGGGCGCAGGCGCGCAGATGCTGCTCGACGTGCTGCTCAAGCGCGCCGGCGCTTCCTTCCGGGATCTGCGCCGGCTCGATGCGCCGAGCCTCACAGGGCCCGACCTCGCCGCCACGATCCGCGCCGGCCATGCCGATTGCGGCGTCGCAACGCGCTCGGCCGCCAAGTCGGCCGGGCTCGATTTCGTCCCGCTGCTCTGGGAGAATTTCGATCTCGCCATGCGGCAGCGCAGCTATTTCCGCCCGCCGATGCAGGCGCTGATCCGGTTCCTCGACGAGAAGAAGCTGCGCCAGCACGCCGGGGAGCTGACCGGCTACGATCCCTCGCCGGCCGGCCAGATCCGGTTCGCAGCCTGACCTGAGCAGCGTTGACGCCCGGCCGCCAATAGTTGCAAAAGAAACCAATTCAGCCGGGCCATACCCGGTCGCGGTTCACGGGAACAGCGGCCAACGAGCCGCATGAGGGGAGGAATAGCGTGACTCCAGGCAGAACAGGACTGTCCGTCGTGGCCGCGATCGCAGCCGCGACGTTGCTGTCGGGCGCGGCTTTCGCGCAGGTATCCGACAACGTCGTCAAGATCGGCGTGCTGACCGACATGAACGGTCCGGCTTCGACGCCGACCGGCCAGGGTTCGGTGACGGCGGCGCAGATGGCGATCGACGATTTCGGCGGCACCGTGCTCGGCAAGCCGATCAGCGTCGTGGTCGGCGACCACCAGCTCAAGCCCGATATCGGCGCAGCGCTGGCGCGGCGCTGGTACGACGTCGATCAGGTCGATCTCATCGTCGACGTCCCGGTGTCGGCGGTAGGGCTCGCCGTGCAGAACATCGCCAACGAGAAGAAAAAACTCTTCATCACCCATTCGACCGGAACGGCCGACTTCCACGGCAAGTTCTGCTCGCCCTATGCGATCCAGTGGGTGTTCGACACCCGCGCGCTCGCGGTCGGCACTGCGCAGGCCGTGGTCAAGCGCGGCGGCGACAGCTGGTTCTTCATCACCGACGACTATGCCTTCGGCCATTCGCTGGAGCGCGATGCGTCCGCGGTCGTGACCGCCAACGGCGGCAAGGTGCTGGGCTCGGTGCGGCCGCCCCTGGCGACGCCCGACCTGTCCTCCTTCGTGCTGCAGGCGCAGGCCTCGAAGGCGAAGATCATCGGCATTGCCGCCGGTCCCCCGAACAACATGAACGAGATCAAGACCGGTGCAGAGTTCGGCGTGTTCAAGGGCGGCCAGCAGATGGCGGCGCTGCTCGCGCTGATCACCGACATCCACGGCCTCGGCCTTCAGGCCGCGCAGGGCCTTTTGCTGACGACCTCGTTCTATTGGGACATGGACGACAAGACCCGCGAATGGGCAAAGCGCTATTTCGCCAAGATGAACCGGATGCCGACGATGTGGCAGGCCGGCGTCTATTCGTCGGTGATGCACTATCTCAACGCGATCAAGGAGACCGGCACCGACGATCCGCTCAAGGTCGCAGCGAAGATGCGCGAAAAGCCGATCGAGGATTTCTTCGCGCGCAACGGCCGCTTACGCGATGACAATCTGATGGTGCACGACCTTTGGCTGGTGCAGGTCAAGTCGCCGGAGGAAAGCAAATATCCCTGGGACTATTACAAGATCCTCGCGACGATTCCCGGCGACCAGGCGTTCGGCCCGCCCGATCCGGCGTGTCCGCTGGTGAAGAAGTGACCGCGTAGCCACGCTGACGGTGCACCCTCTCCCCTTGCGGGAGAGGGTGGTTTCGATGCGTAGCATCGAAACCGAGTGAGGGGTTTCTCTGCGCGAGCGAACTTCTCGCATTTTTGTTCGCGGATGAAGACCCCTCATCCGGCGCTTCGCGCCACCTTCTTCCGCAAGGGGAGAAGGGAAGAAACGCCTGCCTTGAGCGACGGTCACTTCACAACGCCGATCTCGCGGAAATATTTCATCACGCCGGGATGAATCAATTCCGGCCTCGGTGCGGCTGCGACAGTGTTCGCGGCCGTGGTCTCGCAGGCCTGCGCGAGCTTCTTGCAGAACACGGCCTCGACGCCATGCAGCGTCTTCGCCAGGCGATAGGCGACATCGTCCGGCAGGTCCTCGCGCGTGAGCACGAAGCTCCAGGAGCCGAGCGAGGCGATCGGCTCAGTCTGCTTCGGATAGGATCCGGCCGGCACCGTCAGCGGCTTGAGGAAGGAATGCTTGGCGCGGATACGCGCGATCTCATCGGCGTCAGGCGCAATGAAACGCGCACCCGATGCACTGGATGCGACCGCGGCAAAGCCGGGCCAGCCGATGCCGGCCCCCCAGAGTGCGGCGACGCGGCCGTCTTCCACCATCGCAGGGCCGTCGCCGGCGCGCTCGAGATAGATCGCCTTGAAGTCCTCGTCCTGCTTGAGGCCGAGGCCATCGAGCACGTAGCGCGACAATATCGGCAGGCCCGAGCCCTTGGCGCCGAACGCCACCGGCTGACCGACAAGATCGCGGATGGTCTTGTAGGAGCTATCCGCCCGCACCACGAACATGCCCGGGTTGGAATAGATCGCGGTGAGGATCTTCAGCGCGACCTTCGCCCGGCCGATGCCGGCGAAGGCCTCATAGGCCGGCTCGCCGGCGACAAGGGCGAGGTCGAGTTCGCCCTTCTCGAGCAGCGGAATGTTTTCGTTGCTGCCCTTGGTGTTGCGCGGGGCGATCGCGAGCGCGGGGTCGGCCGCGTTCATCACGTCGGCGAAGGCATTACCATAGAGCGGGAAGCCGCCGCCGGGCGTGGCGGTGCCGAGGCTGATTGTGGTTTTCGAAATGGCCTTGTCTCCGTCTTCCTGGCTTTGGGCTGAAGCTGCGCCTGTAAGTAGCACCGCGCCCAGCATGATCAGCGAACGAAGTTTCATGAGGGCTCCTCGGCGAACGGCCTGCTGCGTCAAGTTGAACTTGTGACGATGTAGGCAGCCGCACGATTTTATGGAAGCATGGCGGCAACGACAATAAAGCAATGGGAGGCGTCATGTTGGGAGTTTTGCGTCGCGGTCTTTTTGGTTTTGTCCTTCTGTCCAGCCTCGCCGGTATTGCTCCTCCCGCCTCCGCCGGCGACTACCCGAACCGCCCGGTGCACTGGCTGATCGGCTTTGCCGCCGGCGGCCCCGTGGACATCGTGGCACGGATCATGGCGCAGTGGCTGTCGGACCGTTTCGGCCAGCAGTTCATCGTCGAGAACCGCACCGGAAGCGGCGGCAACATCGCGGCCGCAGCGGCGATCAACTCCGCGCCCGACGGCTATACGTTGCTATTCGTCGCGCCCAACAACGCGATCTCGACCTCGCTGTACAAGAAGCTGCCGTTCGACTTCCTGCGCGACACCACGCCGGTCGCGAGCATCATGCAGCTCACCAACATGCTGGTCGTCTCCAACGCCATGCCGGTGAAGTCCGTCCAGGAGTTCATCGACTACTGCAAGGCCAACCCCGGCCAGATCTCCTATGCGTCCTCCGGCAACGGCACCTCGGTGCACATGTCCGCAGAGCTGTTCAAGGCGATGACCAAGTGCGACATGGTGCACGTGCCCTATCGGGGATCTGCGATCGCCTTCCCCGACATCATCTCCAACAAGGTTCAACTGATCTTCGACAACCTGCCCTCGGCGCTGGAGCAGGCGCGCGGCGGCAATGTCCGCGCGCTCGGCGTCACCTCGCCACAACGCTGGCCGAGCGTGCCCGATGTGCCCGCCATCGCCGAGACGGTGCCGGGCTTCGAATCGGTCGGCTTCTACGGCATCTCCGCGCCCAAGGGCACGCCAGGCGAGATCGTCGATCTCCTCAACAAGGCCGTCGGCGAGGCGCTCAAGGACCCCAAGCTGGTGGCGCGGCTCGCCGAGACCGGCGGCATCCCGAGGCCGATGACATCAGCCGATTTCGGCAAGCTGCTCAGCGACGAGACCGAAAAATGGCGGAAGGTGGTCGAGTTCGCGGGGGTGTCGGTGGACTGATTGGCGGGATTGCACCCTGGCCCAGGCCCGTGTGGGGCGGAGCGGACCCGCCCCAATCAAAAATGTCAAAGCAACCCCGTGCAAAGTAGCCAAGGGGGCAGCGTGACGGTCTACACATTTTCCGAAATGATTTGGCGCATCGGGCAAATCACCGGCATATTTCCATCATCGGACCGTCTCGGCAGACTGACCAACGCCCGCCGATCGGCGGCGAACAGGGCCGGCATTGCGCCCTCGGCTCAAGCCTTGTAAACGAACCGCGCACCGTTGCCGACCGCGCTTGTCGCGGCCGCCTTGCGGCGGGGCCTGTAGCTCAATGGTTAGAGCCGGCCGCTCATAACGGTCTGGTTGCAGGTTCGAGTCCTGCCGGGCCCACCAACCTTCGCTCGCTATGCGAGCTTCGGCCAGGCAAGTATTTACAAACTCCCAACGAGGCGAGAAGGCTGTCGCGCCGAAGGCCGCAGGGCGTACTGACGCCACTAGCTTCGGCTGGCAGGCCACGCATGACCGAACGGCGACGCGCGTACGGCGTAGCTGGAGCGAAGACGGCTAAAGCGCGATGAGACCAGGATGAGTCGCCATCGCGCTTCAGGCTATTGTTGGAGCGTCTCCCCGCAAACGCGTTCCGCGTTTATCGCGAGGGAGAACCGCTGCGACCTTTGCGTTAGCGCGGCCCTGAGGTCCGGACCATGCGCCAGCGCAACGTCCACCTATTCTCCGCCTTCGTAAAACAGCTCCAGCGGCAATCCGACCAGCGATTTTCCGATCCAGTCGCGCGCGATCACATTGGACGGTCCCATGGCTATGGCCGCACGCGCATCCCGGAACGACCGTTCGATCGGGCCGCGCCGATAGCCGTAACCGCCAGTCACAGTCAGCGCTGCGGCGGCCACCTTGTTGGCAACCTCGGCGGCATGAACCTTGAACTCCGTAAGCGGAATCAGGATCTCGCTCTGTGGCTTGCCGGCACGCCACAGCTCGTCCAGCTTGGCGGCGAGCTCGTTGCGCCACGGGCGCAAGGTTTCTACCAGTACTTTTGCAGCCCCGAGCTCCTGGCGGATGGCCTGATAGTCCGAAAGGTTTTTGTTCTTGTCCTTGTGAACGAAGTTCGACGTGTGGGCTACGGCTGCATTGAGGGCGCCGCGCGCCACGCCTTCCCACACGGCACCGAGACCGATGAGGTAGACCGGGGAGACGCCGTCATAGATGATCTCCTTGCCCTGCCCCTCGGCGCCGAGCCGGTCGCGGCTTGGAACCTTGACGCCCTTATAGCGAATCGGCCCGGAATGATTGCCCCGCACGCCTAGCGCTTCCCACGGACCGGCTTCGATTCCCGACGCCTTGCCATCGACGATGAAGAAAGAGATGTCGGTCTGATCCTTGGCGCCGGGGGAGCGCGTCTGCACCACGTAATAGTCGGCCTGGCCCGAACTCGTCGTGAAGGACTTCTCGGCGTTGACGACATAGTTTTCGCCGTCGCGCCCGGCTTCCGAGAAATTGTACCACCAATGCCCACCGCTCGCCCGCTCGCTGGTCGAATAGGTGCCGAGCAGGGTGCCGCCCTTGGCCTTGAGCCAGCGCTCTTTCTGATCGTCATTGCCAAACAGGTTGATGGTCTGTGCCGCGCCGACATGCATGACATAGACGAGGCCTGACGAAGCATCGTGCTGGCCGATGCGATAGGCGGCTTCCGCAAAGTCGCCATGGCCGAGCCCAAGTCCGCCGAAACGGGGCTCATTGAGAACCCCGGTCCAGCCGGCCGCTGCCAGCGCCTGGAGATTTTCTCGCGGAAACCGGCCTTCGATGTCGTTTCGTTCGGCATGGAGCTTGACGGTGCTGTCGATCGCGGCGTCGAGGCGAGAGTAGATGTCATCCTGCGCGACGCGCGCGAGATTGTCCTTGCTCATGGGTATTCTCCTTATGGCTGTCCGATGAAAATGTTCAGGCCGCCGCGTGGTCGGCCGGCGATGGACCGCGCAACGCGGCAAGGTGTGCGGCGCTCTCCTCGGGACTTCCGAGATAGAGCGCCTTGATCTCGGCGCGCCCGCGCAGATCCGCGGCATCGCCCGACAGCACCGTCGCCCCGCCTTCGAGAACGGCGGCGCGGTCGGCATAGCGGAGCGCCACGGTCGAGTTCTGCTCGGCGACCAGGATCGACAATCCCTCCTCGCCGTTGAGTCGCTTCAAGGTGCTGAAGATCGTCTCGACCACGATAGGGGCAAGTCCCATCGATGGCTCGTCCAGCAGCAACAGTCGCGGGCGCGCCATCAAGGCACGGCCGATCGCCGTCATCTGCTGCTCGCCGCCCGAGGTGAGGCCCGAGGCGGACCGCCGGCGCTCTTTCAGGCGCGGAAACAATGTGTAAACGCGCTCAAGCTCTGCCGCGATCTGGCGTCGCGACAAACCGCCTCCAATACCGCCGGCGACCAGGTTCTCCTCGACCGTGAGCGCACGAAAGCAGTGGCGACCTTCCAGCACAGGGACCAGTCCCAAACGCACCAGTTCGGCCGAGGCGAGCGCAGTGGCATCATGCCCGTCGAATTCGATGCGGCCGCCCGTGAGCTGGCCGCGCTCGGCGTGAAGCAGATTGGAGACCGCTTTCAGCGTCGTCGACTTGCCGGCGCCATTGGCGCCGAGCAACGCAACGACCTCGCCCCGGCGCAACGTGAGCGAGACGTCCGACAGCGCACGAATCGCGTGGTTGTAGGTCGCAGCCAAGCCTTCGAGGACAAGAAGATGATCGCTCATTGCGATGCTCCGGAGTTGCCTGGACGGGAGCGGGCGTGCCCGCTCCCAAGCCGTCTCGAATGCCGCTACTGACCGACCGGCGCGTCGTCGGAGGTGCGGACCTTGATGTTGTGCTCGGTGGCGTAGGCGGTCGATGATTTCTCGATGATCGGGCGCAGGAACGCCCAGTCGGGTGCGATCCAGTCCGACACCACCTTCCACTTGGTTCCGTCCCACTGCTGGAAGGTCACGCGACCATCACCTTCGTGGTTGTCCCAAGTCACGTTGATCGAATGAAACAAGCCCTTGGCGCCCAGCGCCTCGACCCGCGCCGGCTCGAGCTGCAAGTGCTCGAAGCCCCAGCGCACCTCGTCGCCGGTGAGCGTCCGCTTGCCGAATTTCTGCTGCGCGATCCGGATCGCCTCGACGTTGAGGATGCCATTGACGATGCCAAGGTTGTGATAGACGCTGCCGATGCGCTTCTTATCGTCGAGATTGCCTTTACCTGCACCGTAGACGGTCTTGATGACCTCCTGCAGGACCGGGTATTCGGCACCGGACGCCTGCGTCGTGATCGCGACATACCCCTTGGCCGCATCTCCGGCAGGAATGACGTCCTCTTCCGAATTCGACCAGACGTTGCCGATGATGTGATCGACCGGGAATCCGACCTTCTGCGCCGTCTTCAGCGCCACCGGGTTCATCACACCCCAGCCACGCAGCACCACGTAGTCCGGCTTGGCGCGCCGGATCGACAGCCACTGCGACTGCTGTTCATTGCCGGGATGCGGCACCTCGATCTGCTCGAGCGAGAAGCCATACTTGTCGGCGAGCAGCTTATAGATCGGAATCGTCTCCTTGCCGTAGGGCGAGCCGTGATAGAGCACGACGATCTTCTTGCCCTTGAGCTTGTCGGCACCGCCCTCGCGCGAGGCGACGTAGTTCACGATGCCGGACGTCTCGCTATAAGGATTGAGCAAAAGCGGAAACACGTAAGGAAACACCCGACCGTCGGTCGAATCGGTACGGCCGTGGTTGATGGTGATCAGCGGCACCTTGTCCTTGGTGATGCGATCGATCATCGCATAGGCGATCCCGACCGAAAGCGGATTCCAGGCCGCCACGCCCGGACGGCTCTTCAGCCGCTCATAGACCTCGACGCCACGCTCGACTTCATACTGCGTCTCGCCCTCATCCCAGGTCAGCTTGACGCCGTTGACGCCGCCGTCGCGAATATTGATCAGATTGAGATAGTCGATGAACCCGCCGAAGAAGCCCGTGCCACCGGCCGCGTAGGGGCCGACGCGGTAGCTCTGTAGTGGAAAGAACTGCTCGTCGGCATGCGCCGGCAGCGCGGCACCGATGGCAACCGCGGCGGCGAGCGCCGCACTTCGAATGGATTTGGACAGACGCATGACGTTTTTCCTTTCGTTCGGGAGACGTTTCAAGACTGGATGGAGTGAGGCGCACGAAAGCGACGCAGGATCCGCTCGGTGAGACGATCGATCAGCGCGATCAGTCCGCGCGGCTCTGCAATCAACAGGCCGATGATGAGCGCACCGATAACGATGCGCTGGCTCATCTCGAGCACGCCGGAATCGAAGACGTTGCCGAGAAGCGCGGCGCCAAGACGCGAGAGCAGAAGCGGGAACACGACCATGAAGGCCGCACCGAGAAACGCGCCTCGGATCGAGGCGAGCCCTCCGATGATGATGATGAAGAGGATCTCGAACGAACGATCCAGGTTGAACCCCGCGGGCTCCACGGTGCGCAAGTAGGCGAAGGCCCACAGCACCCCTGCGATTCCGACGATGAACGACGATACGCCGAACGCGAGCAGCTTGGTGCGCAAGAGCGGCACACCGATGACCTTGGCCGCCGTCTCATGGTCGCGTAGCGCGATGAAATTCCGTCCGACCTGGGAGCGCAGCAACCGGATGGCAAGCAGCGTCGCGATGACGACGACGGTCAGCGAAAAGAGGTAGCGCCCGACCGCGCCCGAAAAGGTGATGCCCGCGACTGCCAGCGGCGGCGCATCGATTACGCCGGACGGATTGTTGTTGGAAAACCAGCCGAACTTAGTGAGCGCCCACTGCACGAAGAACTGCGCCGCCAGCGTCGAGACCGCGAGGTAGAAGCCGCGCAGCCTGAGGCTCGGCAGGCCGAACACGATCCCGACCGCCGCGGCCACGAGGCCCGCGGCCACGAGGCTCACCAGGAACGGCACGTCATGCAGACGCAGGTTGAAATTGTAAGCAGCATAGGCGCCGACGGCGAGAAACGCGGCCGACCCCAGCGAGACCTGGCCAGCGTACCCGGTGAGCAGATTGAGCCCTAACGCGGCAAGCGCGAGCGCAAGGAACGGCGTCAGCACCGCATCGAGCAGGTAATCGGAGCCTGCGAACGGAACGATGCCGTAGGCCAGGATCAGAAGAACCGCTGGGGCGAGATGACCGGGGACAAGCCAGCCGGCGACAATCGGGCGAGCAGGTCTCGTCATCGGATCAGACCCTCTCGACCAATCTCTGGCCGAACAGCCCGGATGGGCGCACCAGCAGGAAGCCGAGCGCAACCACATAAGCCGCCCAAGCCTCGATGCCGCCGCCGAAGAACGGGCCGACATAGACCTCAGCCAGTTTCTCGATTGCGCCGATCAGGAGGCCTCCGACGATGGCGCCCGCGACCGAATCGAAGCCACCGAGCACCAGCACTGGCAGCGCCTTGAGCACGACGAGCGACAGTGAGAACTGCACGCCAAGGCGCGCGCCCCACAACAGGCCGGCGACCAGCGCGACGATGCCGGCCGCGGTCCATACGGCCGCCCAAACGCGCGACAGACGCAGCCCCACCGCAAGGGCAGCGAACTGATCATCGGCTACCGCGCGGAACGCGAGGCCTGTCCGGGTATAACGGAAGAAGAGCGCAAAGGCCGTGACCAGCGCGCCCGCGATTGCCGCTGCAAACAGGTCAAACTGGCTGATCAGAACGCCGCCCACCTCAAAGGGAACATCGTCAATTCCGAGATCGAGGCCGTGAACCTGGGTGCCCCACAACAACTGTGCCGCCCCCTCGATCACATAGGACAGGCCTAGCGTCGCCATGAACAATGTCATTGGCGACTGGTTGACGAGCGGCCGCAGCACCGTGCGCTCGACGGTGATGCCGAGCACCACCATGATCACGAGGGTGGCGGAGAAAGCCAGCCAGAACGGCACGCTGCGCTCGACCAGGCTCACGAAAGTGAGCGCCGCGAACAAGAGCATCGCGCCTTGCGCGAAGTTCAGGACGCCGGACGTCTTGTAGATCAGCACGAAGCCGATCGCGACCAGCGAGTACATCACGCCGGACAACAGCCCGCCGACGAGAACCTCGATGAAGAATTGATAGTCGAACATCAGACCGCGAGCTCCGTCTCACCCTCGTGCGCCACGCCAAGATAGGCATCGATCACGGCCTGGTCGGAGCGCACCTCTTCCGGGGTGCCGTCGGCAATCTTGCGGCCGTAGTCGAGCACGGCGATCCGGTCGGACAGGCTCATGACGACACCGATGTCGTGCTCGATCAAAACGATGGAGGTGCCATAGGCATCGCGCGCATTGCTCACATGTGCGGCGAGCTCCTGCTTCTCGCCCAGCGTGACGCCGGCGAGCGGCTCATCGAGCAACAACAGTTGCGGGCGCGCGACCAACGCTCTTGCAAGCTCCACCCGTTTTTGGAGTCCGTAAGGGAGACCACCCGCAAGCTGATGCTTGACGGCGTCGAGATGAAGAAACGCGATCACCTCCTCGGCAGCCGCACGGGCCTCGGCTTCCTCGCGGCGCGCCCCTCGCGTCGATAGCATCTGCCGAACGAAGCCGGCTTGCCTGCGGTGGACAAAGCCCATGATGACGTTGTCGAGCAC
Organism: Bradyrhizobium ingae; assembly: GCF_055791185.1. NCBI lineage: Bacteria > Pseudomonadati > Pseudomonadota > Alphaproteobacteria > Hyphomicrobiales > Nitrobacteraceae > Bradyrhizobium > Bradyrhizobium ingae. Next base: position 37,197 of record NZ_JBVUBB010000041.1, on the reverse strand, counting down.
CGGCAGGCCCTTGAACAGCGCAAGGTTCTGGAACGTGCGCGCCACGCCGTGCGCCGCAAGGCGCGCGGTCGGTACATGCGTGAACCTTTCCCTTCCGAGCCGTACCGCGCCGCGATCGGGACGGTAGAGCCCGCTGACCACGTTGAGCAGCGAGCTTTTGCCGGCACCGTTGGGACCAATGATGGCGCGGATCTCGCCCTTCGCAACGGCAAGATCAATGCGGTCGAGCGCAGTGATCCCGCCAAAGCTGAGGCAGATCCCCTCAAGCCGCAGGACCGGCCCGGCGGCGTCGGTAACCAGCGCGGCCCCGGCACGCGCCCCCTCCGCCTCACCTGCAGCCTCGGCAGCATGGTCATGCGCGCGCGCCAAAATCAGGGCGTCGCCGCCCGACGTCGCAACCAGGCTCATGCGTCGCTCGCCCCGACTATTCCGCCGCCTGAACGTGCGTCGAGCCGCTCGCTTCGAGCTCGCGTACCAACGGGATCACATGCTTGCCGAAATACTCGACCTCTTCCTGGAAATGCAGGAAGCCGAGCAGGATCAGATCGGCTCCGGCGCTCTTGAGCTCAATGATGCGTTGAGCGACCTGCTCTGGTGTCCCGATCAGATTCGAGCGGAAGCCATCATTGTATTGGACGAGATCCTGGAAAGTAGACTTGGCCCAATTGCCCTCACGCTCGGGGCTGGCATTGCCGGCATTCTGGACCTCATGGTGGAAGCCGTGCACCGCGTCCGGAATCGCCTTGTCGAGAATCTCCTGCAGGACGTCCTTGGCCTCCTTTTCCGTTTGCCGGACAATGCCGAATGCATTGATGCCAATCTTGGTCCGCCAACTCTTGCCGAAGGTCTTTTCCTTGGCCCTGATATCGTCGACCTGCGCTTTCAAGCCGTCAGGCGTATTGCCATTGGTGAAGTACCAATCGGACACACGGGCAGCCATGTCGCGAGCGGCGCGCGAGGAGCCACCTTGAAAGATCTCCGGTAGCGGATCGAGCGGCTTGGGCTTTAGCGAATAGTCGTTGAACCGATAGAAGTCTCCCTTGAGCGTGAAGTTCTCCTCGGTCCAGATACCGCGTAATGCATTGATGAATTCTTCCGAGCGGCGGTATCGCTCATCGTGATCGAGCCAGGGCTCGCCGATGGCATGGAATTCACCACGAAACCAGCCCGAAACGATGTTCACAGCGACCCGCGCATTGGTGAGCAGACTGATCGTCGCGAGCTGCTTTGCAGCCAGGGCCGGATTCCAAGGCCCGGGAAGGAGAGCGGCAATCACCTTGAGCTTTTCAGTCGCAGCGAGCAGCGCGTGGGAAAAGCTGACGGATTCATGTTGCTTGTCGGCGCCATAACCCGCAGTGAACCGAATCTGGCTCAATGCGTAGTCAAAACCGGCCTTCTCCGCGATCTGGGCAAGCTTTCGATTGTAATCGATGTCCCAGCTGGTGCGCTGCTCGATCGAGGAAATGACAAGGCCGCCGGAAACGTTCGGGACCCAGTATGCGAATTTGATGGGGTTGCTGTTCGTGGTCACGTTATCCCTCGGGAAAGTATGTTGCATCGGAAAAAGCGACGGCTTGATGCAGGCAGCATCGCGCCGTTACGCCCTCACTCGTTTCGAGGGCGTACTCACGCTGCGATTCAAGCCGCTGCTATTGATTGAAAGCGCTATGGCGATCTGTGGCGCGATCGGAACAGCGTATCAGGCTGCGCCTGTTAAAAGACGCACACGACTGGTCGACACGCCAGGCTCACGATCGAATGACCTGTCTGATCGTGATCGAAGATTGTGTTGCGCATCATGAGTATCCTTGACCGGCGTCATCGCCTGACAACCAATCCTCTCAAAGATTTTTTGAATGCACGAGTCCAATACGAACTCTTTTTCGTCGACCGAAGATAATTCATCTTTCGTAATTTCTCATCTGACGCGCTGTTTATTGCGCGCGACGAAAAACGTTGCGCATGTGTGATTGAGCCTCGACCGCGCATTGTCTTCCGGAAGCCGCGCAACAAATCGCTCTGCTGCGGGATCGAGTCCTGCCGGCCCTGGGTTAAGGGCGAATCGCGTCGATCGCAGCTCGAGCGCCACGGCACGAAGATGGACTGAGTTGGACGATAAGCATTGCCGAGGCTCCGCGACTCAGCGCGAGGCGTTTTGTGCGCCGTCACCGTAATCCCAGACAAACGCTCTGCCCCTTTGTGTCATGCCACTCACAGGCCGTTCATCCGGGAACACGCTGCGCTCGAATGAGTTGATAACACCAAGATCGCGCCGGCACAGCTAACGCCGGCACCCTCTGCGCCTGGAGGGTTGAGTGACCGAAGAACGCGACGAGACCCAGCTACGGAACCAACAAACACAGGATAGTGGCGCGCAATGCCCATCTTGCGCAGCCCTCCCCCAGCTTGTTGCTTCAACGCTAGACGTCAAGACGGGTAAGACAATGCGCTTGTTTCATTGCAACGAGTGCGGCGAGAACTGGAGCGATTAAGGCCGCGCGGCCGACAAGAAAGGCCCCAGCTCTTTGGGGGCTTCAGGAGGGGCTGGGGCCGTACTGCCCTTGCGGAAGGGATCGGGCAACCCAGCAAATGCCGTGACGTTCCCTCTCAGTGTCTGGAAGTGACCAGATACACGCTGCTCGCGTCCGCCGCCGGCGGCCCGACCGACAACCAGACGCCGACGGCGATCAGAAGCGAGCAGCCGAGAGTCCACAATGCCAGCCGCATCAGGGCACCACATCCATCAGTGAAATCGCAGCGGCATTGAAGCTTGGACCGCCCGCAGCAAAGTAAATCGCGACCAGCGCGATAGCGGCAAATGCGATGTAACCAAGTATCATCAAGCCGTTGTTGCCACGAACCGGAGACGGCATTGCTGAATGTTGTGCAATAGCCATGACCAATTTCCTATTCGAGCGGCGCTTCATTGCGCCGCACGATTTTAGGATCGGCCACAAAAAAACGCTGTGAAGCAGTTCACGTCTGAAGAAAAAATGAAACCGCCCGTATCCCGGGAAGGCTTCGTGTCTTATGCGTCGGACTCGACAACCTCTTCGCCCGCCGAGTTCGCCGGTGTCTCAAAGATCGCATCGCAGCTCGGCCATGAGGCAATACGCCGGAGAAAAAATGTCGCCGCACACACGAGAGGGGCAGCGTCACGCCAAGTTGCACAATACTCGAAAGAATGGAGCGTAAGATGCGGATGAAGACCACGATCATCTTTCTGCTTGCCATCGTCCTGATCATGCTGGTCCCGTTCATTCCACCTCTGCCGTTCGGGTGAGGAACGCAATGGAACGACTGCTCTCGGTCAATGTTGGCTTGCCCCGCGACATCGCCTGGCAGGGCAAGACGGTTCATACGGGCATCTGGAAAGCCCCGGTGCAGGGCCGCCGGATGGTACGGCGTCTCAACATCGATGGCGACGGGCAAGGAGACCTTGCCGGCCACGGCGGCGAAAACCGCGCTGTCCTCGTCTATCAGCATGAGTCCTATCGGTTCTGGCAGCAGCAGCTCGGCCGGAGTGACTTTGTCTACGGACAGTTTGGCGAGAACTTCACCGTCGAAGGCTTGTCCGACACGGATGTGTGCATTGGCGATCGCTATCGGATTGGCGGCGCGCTATTCGAGGTGACGCAGCCGCGGGTCACCTGCTATCGGGCCGGCATTCGCATGAACGAGCCGGAATTGGCCGCGCTGCTGGTCAGGCACGGCAGGCCCGGCTTCTATTTCCGGGTGCTGGAGGAAGGGGAAGTGGAAGCCGGAGACGAAATCACGCGGGTCGCGTCCGGACCCGAGCGCATGAGCGTCCGCGAGATCGACGCACTGCTGTACATGCCCGGTCATTCCCGCGATCAACTCACGCGGGCACTCCGCATCCCCGCGCTCAGCGCCGGCTGGCGTCGTTCCTTCGAGGCGCTCCTCACACAGGAGAGCAAGGACGGACAGGCGACGGGAAATGCCGGGCTCACCTCGAATTCGGGTCCGCCACCGGCTTGGCCTGGATTCCGTTCGTTTCGCGTCTCGCACAAGGAGCGCGAGAGCGACGACGTGACATCGCTGCTGCTCGAACCGACGGACGGGCAGCCCGTAGCCGTCGCTCTTCCCGGTCAGTTCGTCGTGTTGCGGCTCGGATCGGAGCCTGCGGCCTCGCTGATGCGCAGCTATTCGCTCTCGGGAAAGCCCAACGCGCGATCCTATCGCGTCAGCGTCAAGCGAGAGCCGTATGGCACGGCCAGCACCCTTGTCGACCAAACGCTTCGGGTCGGCGATGTCGTGCAGGCAAGTGCGGCACGTGGGAACTTCACGCTGCGGCCCGGCGATGCGCCGGTCGTCCTCGTCAGCGCGGGAATCGGAGTGACGCCGGTCCTTGCGATGCTTCACGCGCTGGCGGCCCAAGGCTCTGCGCGGCAGATCTGGTGGTTGCATGGATCACGCAACGGCCGCCAACATCCGTTCGCCGCGGAGACGCGGGCCTTGCTCGCGACCCTCGCTCACCATCACAGCTACATCTGCTACAGCTCGCCTGAACCGCAAGATCAGCCCAATGTCGATTTCGATGCCGCCGGACGCCTCAATATGCAGGCGCTGCGGAAGCTCGACCTTCCCCGCGATGGTGAATTCTACATCTGCGGTCCATCCGCCTTCATGACCGACGTAACCGCCGGCCTCGCCACGCTCGGCATTCCGCCGGATCGCATTCACACCGAACTGTTCGGCACCGGTCCCTCCATCACCCCCGGTATTGCTGCTTCGCCGCGCCAACCACCGCATTCGCCTACCGGGCCCGCGGCTTCAGGGCCGATGGTGTCGTTTGCCCGGAGCGGCCTCAATGTCCGCTGGGGCGCATCGTTCAAGACGCTGCTTGAACTTGCCGAGGTCTGCGACGTCCCGGTGCGATGGTCATGCCGCGCGGGCGTTTGCCATACCTGCGAGACGGGACTCGTGGCGGGGGCGGTGAATTATCAGCCCGCTCCGGTCGATGCACCGGCAGATGGCAATGTGCTGATTTGTTGCGCCCGGCCTCAAGGCGATGTCGTGATCGATCTATGACGACTGCGAGCTGGCTGCATCAAACCATGGAGGACGTCATATGCGCGCAGACATCAAGCCCGGAGCCATTTTCCCGGATTACGAGCTGAGCGACCACACGGGAAAACATCGCAAGCTTTCCGAGCTGCAGGAACAGGATCCAATGGTGGTCGTGCTCGGCCGCGGCGGCTACTGTCCGAAGGATCGACGGCAGGCCGAAGGGTTGCTGCAGCTTCACCGCGAGATGGAGGTGGGCTATTGCCGGCTCGTGACGATCACGACTGACACGATCATCCAGACGAGCGAATATCGCAGCGGCGTCGGAGCGCATTGGCCCTTTCTGTCGGACCCGCGGCGCATCGTTCAGAAGGACCTCGATATCGCCGAATACACCGACACGGTTCACAATCCGATGATTCCGCATGTGATCGTTCTGGAACCCGGCCTCGTCACTTATCGGGTCTACAATGGCTACTGGTTCTTTGGACGTCCTTCCGTCGAGGAACTCCGTCAGGACCTGCGCGCCGTCAGCCGGAAGTGCCGACCGGACTGGGACATCACGACGCCCGAACTGAGAGCGGCATGGCAACAGGGTCGCAAGGAGCTGTTCTATCCCTATGGCAAGCCCCATCCTGTCGGCGAATAACATCAGAAGCAGGTCAGAACGCGGTTTGGATTGTTCGGGAGCATCGTTATCCCGACCTGATTGTGGAAGGTTCGAGTCCGCCTGGCCCGCCAATCGATCAAGCAGTAGGAGCGGCGATTACATGTCGACGGTCATCGACAGAAGGTACGTTCGGGGTGCACCGAGGAAGAACGTTCCGAATGAAGCCACGCTCGACCAGTAAGTCTCACCGGTCACATTCTGAACGTTCGCGCGGAAAACCGTCTTCCTGCCATTGATCGCCGTCGTATAGCGGGCGCCGAGATCGAGCCGCGTCCAATCCGGGATCGGCTGCTTGTTCGCGCTATCGACGAACTGCTTGCCGGTGTAGATGACTGTCCCATTCAAAGTGAGGTCCCTCATCCATGGGAGATCCCACTCGGCTCCAATATTGGCCTGTATGTTCGGAACCCCGATTGGCGTGTGGCCCACGTTTGCCGCAACGGCCGTCTTTGTAAGGGTGCCGTCCAGCAGCGAAACGCCTCCCAGGAGGCGAACATCGGGCATGACCTCGCCGTAGACGTTGAACTCGAGCCCACGGACTTGCTGTTCGGCCGTCGCTGCGAAACGCCCGGCGGACAGCTCGCCACTCGCCTTCGATATCTCGAATGCGCTGAAGGTGGTTGCGAACCGGCCAAAGTCTACCTTGATCCCGGCCTCGTACTGCCTGGCGATATAGGGCGCAAGCACTTCGCCGAAATTGGAAGCGATCTGCGGCGCGACGTCGCCCCGGCTGAGACCTTCGATGTAGTTCGCGTACAGAGAAACGTTGTCCCTGGGCCGGATGACGAGGCCGACCACAGGCGTGGTCGCGCTCTTGTCGTAGGACGACGTCAGCGTTCCGACATTGGAGAGATAGTTGTTCGCTTCGATGCCCTGGCGCCGGACACCCAACGTCAACAGGAGGCGTTCATCAAGCATGGACAAGGTGTCGGCGATCGAGAGCCCCGTGAGCTCACTGTCCGAAAGCCGAGGGCGCCCGCTGATCTCGTTCGCGAACTGAGTAGGCGCCACTGTCGGATCATAGATGTTCGAAGCGACCAGACTGCCATTGGTCAGCCGCCGATACAGCGCGTCGTGATAGACCGAGGCCTGGAAGGCGACGGCATGATGGACGAAGCCAGTATCGAAGCGCGCGCGGACGCCACCATCATATGTGGTTCGATCGATGCTGAGCCCGAAGAATTGCGGCGTCGAGGTGGTATCTCCGCTCGTGCTGACAATCGTCGGGAGACCGAAGAAGCGCTCGACGTTGGTTCGCGATCCGCCGACGTCGGCAAACAGCGTAACCTGATCGCTTAGATCGTATTCGTTCCGCAGCAAGGCAGATTGATCGTTGATGCGCGACCATTCCCAGGGTTGCGTCACGTTCAGCCGACCGTCCGGCGCCTTTGGCACTTGCAGGCCGGAAGCCATGAGAAAGGGACGCGACGGAGCATCGAACCGATCGGTCTGGGCGATGAGGTAGAGCCACGACCTGAACCGTTCCCCTTGATAGTCGAGGGCCAACGATCCGACACCCGTCGTTTCGGATTGGCGGTTAATGGGCGTATCGCCGTCGCGAACACTGCCGCTAGCCCGTACGCCCCATTCCTTGCTGTCGCCGTATCGCCTCGCAACATCCCAGTGGCCGCCGAACTGCGCGGCGGAGCCGAAACTCGCGGTGAAGCGGGTCAAGTCCTCTTCCGCGCGCTTAGGCACGACGTTGATGACACCGCCGACGCCGCCATTGGGTGCAATGCCCGACAAGGCGGCCGAGGGACCCTTGAGCACCTCGATGCGCTCGACGTAGTCCGTGAAGATGCGGTAGGTCGGCGCGATCCCGTAGAGACCTTCGAAGGCGAACTCGCCGTTGTTGCCTTCGTTGACCGGGAAGCCACGAATGAAGAATGAATCAAGCAGGCCGCCTGTTGGATGGGTGCTTCGCACGGAAGGATCCAGGATCAAGGCGCCCGCAACCGTCGCCGCCTGTTGATCACGGATGAACTTGTCCGTGTAGCTCGTCACGTTGAACGGCGCCTTCATTGTGTCGGTGTTGCCAAGCAGTCCGAGCCGCCCGCCTTGAGCGACCTGGCCACCTGCAAAAGCGGGCACGACACCGGACCGTGATGGCTGCGATTGCGACGCGACGGCTCCAGGCTGCGGTGGAGTCGGCGCCGTGGTGCGACGTGACGTCGATCGGACTCGGGCGGTATTTCGGTTGGCCGGCGCGCGGCGGACCGACTGTTGGGTCGGAGCATCGACCGTAACGGGTGGAAGGGAGTTGGCCTCCTGCGCTGTCTGGGATCGAGCGGGTGATTCCAACCACCCCAGCAACGCCACTCCACTCAGCAGTTTCGCACCGAAGCGAGCCGCCGCCCCAACCTCACCCGCACGTCGCATTTCCAGAAAGTCCCTCATCACAGAACGTAACCCAACGTGAAATGACTTCACGCTTGGCGCGCACGACCATGGATCGAAGATTCGCTCTCCGCGTCCGAGCTCGGCCGAGATCGACCGTTCGTGAATCAGTCCCTTCGCAGACTCGAACTTGGTTGCTTTAAGTTTGCTAACAACTTTCGATTGCTAGCTGCACTGCTTCTTTAGAGAGACGCTATCGTGGCCGCAACGCAAATGCGTGCATCGCGAATTAGAATGTCTCGATCATCGACACATCGAGTCAGTTGATTGCGAGTTTGGAAAAATTCCAAAGGCGTGTGGAAGATTCCAGATCAGAGCTGTTGAAATTTGACAGCAAAGATCGACGAGATCGCTCTTGCCAGCGGCGACGCTCCGGACCTCATCATGGATTGACTGTTGCGCGTCACCATTTCGTTCCTGCCGCTCTCATGACGACAACCTGCCACATGGGATGAACGCGAACCGGCTGTCACCCGGATCATTTCACGAATCTGGTATGGCGTTCTCCGGCTGCAAATCGAAACGGCGGCCGAGCTTCCGGACAACCACGAGCGCTGCGTCACAGGCTGCTGCCATTCCCTGGCAACCCGGCAGGACAACCGTGATGTCCCAATTCCGTCCCAGCCGGCAGTCTTCGACTTCATAGATGCTGATCTCGAGAACGCCTTTCCCCAACCGCGATCGTTTCATCCTGTCGAGGACCAGGCTGCTCAATTCCTCAATAGTGATCAATTGTTTGGTCATTGCACGCATTGGCGCCAGCCCTGCTCGATCTAAGCGCAGTGGCTGGTGCGTTGCGATCACATCCGGCTTACGTCCGATCAGGGCTTGTTGAGCGGCCCATGATCCTTTCCGAATCTTAATGGGCGTTTTACTCCGGAACCATCCAGAATAGCTCTTCGAAACAGTGCTGCAGCAGGTCGCGGAAGCTTACGCGAACCTGACAAGTTCGTTCGCGTCTGTCGTGGGAAGCCATGCATCAACAGTTACGAACATCAAGTGAAGCCCCATCGACCTTGCCTGCGCCGACGACCAAGCTCCGCTCGTTCGTGCGAGGCCTTGTCACGGCCGGCGCCATCCTTCTGCTCATTGCCGGTGTCGTCTGGTGGACGAACCAGCAAAGCGCACCGCAGGAAGCGAACGGCCGGCGCAATGGCGCGCCGATGTCCATCGTTCCCGAGACCGCCGGCAAAGGTGACATCGGCGTCAATCTCAATGCGCTTGGCACTGTCACCTCGCTTGGCACCGTCACCATCAAGAGCCAGATCAGCGGATATCTGACGCGCGTCGCGTTCAAGGAAGGTGACGAAGTCAAGAAGGGCGATCTGATCGCCGAAATCGATTCGCGCCCCTATGAGGCCACGCTGGCACAAGCCAAGGGCCAGCTCGCGCGCGACGAAGCGCTCCTGAAAGGCGCGCAGGTCGATCTCACCCGCTATCAAAATCTCGCTGCAACGAATGCCGTGCCGCATCAGCAGCTCGACACGCAGGTCGCGCTGGTTGCCCAGGACCAGGGCACGGTCGAGGCCGACAAGGCCGCCGTGCAGTCGGCGGAGGTCAACCTGCAATACTGCCGCATTGTTTCGCCCCTCAACGGCCGTGTCGGACTGCGCCAAGTCGACCAGGGCAACTACGTCACGCCCGGCGACACCACGGGCATCGTCGTGATCACGCAATTGCAACCGATCAGCGTTCTGTTCACCCTGCCCGAGGACAATCTTCAGGCGGTCGCGAAACGACTGCATGATGGCGCGGTGCTGCCGGTGTCGGCCTATGACCGCGCCGGCCTCAACAAGCTTGCCGAGGGCACGCTTCAGACCTTCGACAGCCAGATCGACCAGACCACCGGCACGATCAAGCTGCGCGCGCAGTTCGAGAACGGCGCCCGCACGCTTTACCCGAACCAGTTCGTCAACATCCGCCTGCTCCTCGACACGCACAAAGACGTCACCACGATCTCGACGGCGGGCATCCAGCGCGGTGTCCCCGGCACGTTCGTCTATCTCGTCAACGCCGACAGCACCGTCTCGGTGCGCCCTGTTCAACTCGGCATCACCGACGGCAATCGCGTCGAGGTGAGCTCGGGCCTCGCGCCCGGCGACAAAATCGTGATCGACGGTGCCGACAAGCTGCGCGAAGGCGCCAAGGTCGTCGTTCGTTCGGAGGCGAATGCCGTCGTGCCCGCGGATGCTGCCAAGAGTGCGACCGATCCCGCCAAGGCCGGCAGCAAGAAGCGCCGCTCCGAGGGCGGCCAGAAATGAACCCCTCGCGGCCATTCATCCTGCGGCCGGTGGCGACCACGCTGTCGATGATCGCCATCCTGCTGTCGGGAATGCTGGCGTTCAAGTTCCTGCCCGTGGCGGCGCTGCCGGAGGTCGATTATCCGACCATCCAGGTCCAGACTTTCTATCCCGGCGCGAGTCCGGACGTGATGACCTCGTCCGTCACCGCTCCGCTGGAAGTGCAGTTCGGCCAGATGCCGAACCTGAACCAGATGAGCTCGGTCAGCTCGGCTGGAGCATCCGTCATCACGCTTCAGTTCGGTCTCAGCATCTCGCTCGACGTCGCCGAGCAGGAGGTGCAGGCCGCAATCAATGCGGCCGGCAATCTCCTGCCCTCCGACCTGCCCGCACCGCCGATCTACGCCAAGGTCAATCCCGCGGATGCGCCGATCCTCACGCTCGGCCTGACCTCGAAGACCATGCCGTTGACGCAGGTCGAGGATTTTGTCGATACGCGGCTGGCGCAAAAAATATCCCAGCTTCCGGGCGTCGGCCTCGTCAGCATCAGCGGAGGCCAGCGGCCGGCGGTGCGGATCCGCGCCGACAATCGCAAGCTAGCCGCTTACGGGCTCAACATCGACGATCTCCGCACTACGCTCGGCAACGCCAACGTCAACACGCCCAAGGGCAATTTTGACGGCTCGATGCGATCCTACACCATCAACGCCAACGACCAGATCCGCAATGCCAGCGACTACAAGTCGCTGATCGTCGCCTACAAGAACGGCTCACCGGTCCGGCTCAGCGACGTCGGCGACGTCATCGACGGCGCCCAGAACGACAAGCTCGGCGCCTGGATGAACGAGACGCCGGCGATCATCCTCAACATCCAGCGCCAGCCGGGCGCAAATGTCATTTCGGTCGTCGAGGGCATCAAGGCGCTGCTGCCGCAGCTCCAGGCGACACTGCCGGCCGCGATCGATCTCGACATCCTGACCGATCGCACCGTGACGATCCGCGCTTCGGTCAGCGACGTCGAATACGAGCTGTCGCTCGCGGTCATCCTGGTCGTGCTGGTGATCTTCGTGTTCCTGCGCAGCCCACGCGCGACGCTGATCCCCAGCCTGTCGGTGCCGCTCTCCCTGGTCGGCACCCTCGGCGCGATGTATCTGTTCGGCTTCAGCCTCAACAACCTGTCCTTGATGGCGCTGACGATCGCCACGGGCTTCGTCGTCGATGACGCCATCGTCGTCATCGAAAACATCTCCCGCTACATCGAGGAGGGCGAGGCACCGCTGGAAGCGGCACTGCACGGCTCCGAGCAGATCGGCTTCACCATCATCTCGCTCACGGTCTCGCTGATCGCGGTGCTGATTCCGCTGCTGTTCATGGGCGATGTCGTCGGCCGCCTGTTCCGCGAATTCGCAATCACGCTGTCTGTGACCATCCTGATCTCCGCCCTGGTGTCGCTGACGCTGGTGCCGATGGCCTGCGCCAAGCTGCTGAAGCCGAAAACCGAAGCTCACGAGAACGCGTTTCAGCGCAGGAGCCGGGAAGGCTTTGACTACGTCATTGTCGTCTACGGCCGGATGCTCAACTGGGTGCTGGACCGCCAGACGTTCGTCCTGCTGGTGGCGCTGGCCACGTTCGGCCTCACCGCCCTGCTCTACGTGGTGATCCCAAAGGGCTTCTTCCCGCTCCAGGACACCGGCGTCATCCAGGCCATTTCCGAGGCGCCGCAATCGGTCTCCTACGCGGCGATGGCCGAACGGCAGCAGCAGCTGGCGAGCGTCATCCTCAAGGACCCCGACGTCGAGAGCCTGTCGTCCTTCATCGGTGTCGACGGCACCAACACCACGCTCAACAGCGGACGCATCCTGATCAATCTGAAGCCGCACGAGCAGCGCAAGGCCGACGTCACTACGGTGATGCAGCGGATCAAGAGCAACGTCGCCTCCCTGGCCGGCATCACGCTCTACATGCAGCCGGTGCAGGATCTCACGATCGAAGGCACGGTCAGCCGGACCCAGTACCAGTTCATCCTCCAGGATGCCGATCCCGGCCAGCTTGCGGAATGGACGCCCAAGCTCGTCGACAGGCTGCGTGAGCTTCCCGAGCTCAGCGATGTCGCGACCGACATCTCGGCGCAGGGGCTCTCCGTTCTCGTCGACATCGACCGCGACCAGGCGGCGCGGTTCGGAATCACGCCGGCAACGATCGACAATGCACTCTATGATTCCTACGGCCAGCGCATCGTTTCGACCATCTTCACCAATTCGAACCAGTACCGCGTCATCCTGGAGGGCGATCCGGCACAGCAGAATTCGCTGCAATCGCTGTCGTCGATCTATTTGCCGTCATCGGTCGGCAGCACGCCTGTGCCGCTCTCGGTGATGGCGAAGATGCGCGAGCAGACCGCACCGCTCCAGGTCTCGCATCTCGGCCAGTTTCCATCCGCCACCGTGTCCTTCAACCTCGCGCCGGGCGCCGCACTCGGAGACGCGGTCGCAGCGATCAAGCAGGCGCAGATCGATATCGGGCAGCCGCTCGGCGTGATCACGAGCTTTCAGGGCGCGGCACTCGCGTTCCAGTCCTCGCTCTCCAACCAGCTCTTCCTGATCCTGGCCGCCATCGTCACGGTCTATATCGTGCTGGGCGTGCTCTATGAGAGCTTCATCCACCCGATCACCATTCTCTCGACGCTTCCCTCGGCCGGCATCGGCGCACTGCTGGCGCTGATGCTGGCGCGCGAGGAGCTGACGATCGTCGCCATCATCGGCATCATCCTCCTGATCGGCATCGTCAAGAAGAACGCGATCATGATGATCGACTTCGCGCTCGATGCCGAACGCAACGAGGGCAAGCCGCCGCGCGAGGCGATCTATCAGGCCTGCCTGCTCCGCTTCCGCCCGATCGTCATGACGACCATGGCCGCCGTCCTTGGTGCGCTGCCGTTGATGATCGGCACCGGCGCCGGCTCGGAGCTGCGCCATCCGCTCGGAATCTCGATCGTCGGCGGCCTCCTGGTGAGCCAGCTCCTCACCTTGTTCACGACGCCGGTGATCTATCTCTGGTTCGACCGCCTTGCGATCCGGTTTGCCGGACGGCCGGCAGGCTCGCGGCAGCCAAGCGGGTCGCACTGAACATGGACCCGTCAACGCCCTTCATCCGCCGGCCGGTCGCGACGACGCTGCTGACCTTCGGGCTCGCGGCCGCGGGCGCGGTCGCCTTCTTCAAGCTTCCGGTTTCGCCGCTGCCGCAAGTGGATTTTCCGACCATCTCGGTACAGGCAACGCTGCCGGGCGCGAGTCCGCAGGACGTCGCGACCACGGTCGCGAGCCCGCTGGAACGGCATCTCGGCCAGATCGCAGATGTGACCGAGATGACCTCGTCGAGCGCGGTCGGGTCCGTCCGCATCACGCTGCAATTCGGCCTCAACCGCGACATCGACGGCGCCGCACGCGACGTGCAGGCCGCGATCAACGCGGCTCGTGCCGACCTGCCGACCAGCCTGCGCAGCAATCCGACTTACCGCAAGGTCAATCCGGCGGATGCGCCGATCCTGATCCTGACCCTGACCTCGGATACGCTGACGCGCGGCGATCTCTATGATGCGGCTTCCACTGTGCTCGCCCAGAAGCTGTCGCAGGTCGAGGGCATCGGCGAGGTCGTGGTCGGCGGCAGCTCGCTGCCGGCGGTGCGAGTCGATCTCACTCCGCAGGCGCTTTACAAATACGGCATCGGACTCGAGGACGTCCGCGCCGCGCTCTCCAGCGCCAACGCGCACAGCCCCAAAGGCGGGATCGACGTCGGCGATCAACGCTATCAGGTCTATGCCAACGACCAGGCCAACAAGGCCGACGACTACAAGCCGCTGATCGTCGCATACCGGAACGGCGCGGCGGTACGGCTCAGAGACGTCGGCGAGGTCACCGATTCCGTCGAGAATTTGCGCAATGCCGGCCTTGCCAACGGCAAGCCCGCCATCCTGATCATTCTCTACCGCCAGCCCGGCGCGAACATCATCAGCACGGTTGACCTGGTCAAGGCATTGATGCCGACGCTGCGGGCTTCCGTGTCGCCCGCTATCGACATCGGGCTCGCGGTAGACCGCTCGACCACCATCCGCACCTCCCTGCGCGATGTGGAGCGGACGCTGATCCTGGCTATCCTGCTCGTGATCATCGTGGTGTTCGCCTTCCTGCGCAACGTCCGCGCCACCCTCATCCCCGTCGTCGCTGTCTCGGTGTCGCTAGTGGCGACCTTCGGCGTGATGTACCTCGCCGGCTACAGCCTCGACAATCTGTCGCTGATGGCACTGACGGTCGCCACCGGTTTCGTGGTCGACGACGCCATCGTGGTGCTCGAAAACATCACGCGTTACATCGAGGACGGCCTGTCCCCGTTCGAGGCGGCGCTGAAGGGCGCCAACGAGGTCGGCTTCACAGTCCTGTCGATGAGCATCTCGCTGATCGCGGTGTTCATCCCGATCCTGCTGATGGGTGGCATCGTCGGGCGATTGTTCCGCGAATTCGCCATGACGATCTCAATATCGATCCTGATCTCGCTCGCGATTTCGCTGGCGACGACGCCGATGATGTGCGCCGTGCTGCTGCGCGGCGATTCCGGCGAAGGCCATGGCCGGCTGTATTGGGCAAGCGAACGCTTCTTCGAGGCGATGCTGAATTTCTACCGGCGAACGCTGACCGCAGCGCTGGAGCACCCGGCAACGGTCATGATGATCCTCGCCGTGGTCGTCGGGCTCAACTTCTATCTTTACGGCGCGATCCCCAAGGGCTTCTTCCCGCAGCAGGACACCGGGCGGCTGGTCGGCTCGATCCAGGCCGACCAAAGCATCTCGTTCCAGTTGATGCAGCAGAAGCTCGCCCAGTTCGTCACCATCATCAAGCGCGACCCGGCGGTCGAGACCGCGGTCGGCTTTACCGGCGGCGGCCAGACCAATTCCGGCTTCGTCTTCGTTTCGCTCTATCCGCTCAGCCAGCGCAAGATCGGAGCCGACGGTGTCATCGCCAGACTGCGGCGGGAGATGGCCGTCATCCCCGGCGCCACGCTGTTCCTCCAGGCCGTGCAGGATATTCGCGTCGGCGGCCGGGCGTCGAACGCACAATATCAGTATACCCTCCAGGGTTCGACGCTCGAGGAGCTCAACGAATGGACGCCGAAGATCGCAGCCGCGCTCCAGCGCGAGCCCAATCTCGCCGACGTCAACAGCGACCAGCAGAACAAGGGGCTCGAAAGCGATCTCGTGATCGACCGCGACGCAGCGGCGAGACTGGGCATCACCGTCAGCCAGATCGACAACACGCTCTATGATGCCTTCGGGCAGCGCCAGGTCTCGACCATCTATGTCGCCCGCAACCAATACCACGTGATCATGGAGGTTGCGCCGCGCTATTGGCAGAATCCGGAGACGCTGAAGGACGTCTATGTCAGCACATCCGGCGGCTCGGTCGGCGGCTCGCAGGCGACCAATGCGGTCGCGGGAACGGTGGCGGCATCGACAACATCGAGCGCTGCGAGCGCGGCCAACGCACAGGCCGCGCGCAATCTCGCGACCAACTCGATCGGCTCGACGGGCAAGGGCGTGGCATCGACCGGATCGGCAGTCGCCACCAGCAGCGAGACCATGATTCCCCTCTCGGCCGTCGCCCGCTTCACGCAAGGTGCCACGCCGCTTGCCGTCAACCATCAGGGCCTGCTCGTCGCCAACACGATCTCCTTCAACCTGCCGCCCAACGTGTCGCTGAGTACGGCGGTCGGCACGATCGAGGCCACGATGAACAGGATCGGCGTGCCCGCAACGATCCGCGGCACCTTCCAGGGTACAGCCAAGGCATTCCAGGACTCCCTCAACAACCAGCCGTTCCTGATCCTGGCCGCGCTGGTCACGATCTATATCGTGCTCGGCGTGCTCTATGAGAGCTACATCCACCCGCTCACCATTCTCTCGACGCTGCCGTCCGCCGGCGTGGGCGCGCTGCTCGCCCTGATGGCCTTCAAGACCGAGTTCAGCATCATGGCGCTGATCGGCGTGATCCTGCTCATCGGCATCGTGAAGAAGAACGCGATCATGATGATCGACTTTGCGCTCGAAGCCGAGCGTTCGCGCGGCCTCGACCCGTTCGACGCGATCCGTGAAGCCTGCCTGCTGCGGTTCCGGCCGATCATGATGACGACGATGGCCGCGCTGCTCGGCGCGGTGCCGCTCGCGATCGGCATAGGTGACGGCGGCGAGCTGCGCCAACCGCTCGGCATCGCCATCGTCGGCGGCCTGATCCTCAGCCAGGTGCTGACGCTCTATTCGACGCCTGTTATATATCTTTATCTTGATCGTTTCCGCTTATGGGCCCGGCGCTCACGACAGCAATCGCAGATGTCGGGTTCCTCCCTCCAGCCGGGCGAATAGATGCCAAGAGTTGCGTTCGTGCAAACCCCTCGGATCCGCAGAAGCTTGCGCTCCGTTGTCACGGTTCTCGCAGCGGCGGGAGGCCTGAGCCTGGCCGGATGCATCCCGGGCTCGGAGCGTCCCGAGCTGGGGCTGGAAATTCCAGCGAATTATCGCGCGGCGCCGAAGAGCAATACTGATGCCGCCGTGCCCGTGCTGGCCTGGTGGCGCGGCTTCCGCTCCGACGAGCTCACGGCGCTGATTGAATCGGCACAGCTCTACAATCTCGATATCGCAACAGCGATCGCCCAGATCGTGCAGGCCGATGCGCAGGTCGGCGTATCGGGCGCGGCGCTGCTGCCGACGATATCGGGAACGGCGAGCGCCGAGCGCGAGCATCTGGGATCGGAGAGCGCGAGCAGCAGCGGCCTCGGTACGGGCGGATCGACCTTCTCGCAATACAGCGCGGGATTGACCGCAAGCTACATGCTCGACTTCTGGGGCAAGAGCCGCGCCACGCTTGCGGCGTCGGAGGAGAGCGCGACGGTAGCGCGCTACAATCGCGAGGTGGTGACGCTGACGACCATGGTCACGGTCGCCAACACATATTTCCAGATCCTGGCCGCACAGGACCAGCTCCGCGTGACCCGCCGCGACCTCGCCGCCGCCGAACGCATCCTCACGTTGATCAAGGACCAGTTCAAGGGCGGCACCGCATCGCAACTCGATCTGTCGCAACAGGAGGCGCTGGTCGCGACCCAGCGCGCGGCGATACCGCCGCTCGAAGTCACGGTTGGCCAGAACATGGCCGCACTCGCGGTCCTGGTCGCAAAGGCGCCGGCCAATTTCAGCGTGCACGGTGGCAGCACCACGCAAATCTCCATTCCCCGCGTCACGCCGGGGCTGCCGTCGGAGCTGCTCTACCAGCGTCCGGATATCCGTGAGGCGGAGGCGCAGCTCGCCTCGTCCGATTTCAGCGTCGATTCCGCCCGCGCAGCGTTCTTCCCGCAGATCCAGTTGACGGGCACGACGGGATTTCAGAGCGCGGCGCTGGCTTCGCTATTCACGCCCGGTGCCTGGTACTACACCCTCGCCGCCGGGCTGACGCAGCCGATCTTCGACGGCTTCCTGCTGGAAAGCCAATTGAAACTCGCCAAGGGTGTGCAACTGCAATATCTCCAGGCCTATCGCAAAGCGGTGCTCTCGGCCTTCGCCGACGTCGAAAAGGCGCTCATCGCGCTCCAGAAATATACCTTGCAGGAGCGGTTGCAGAC
Organism: Bradyrhizobium ingae; assembly: GCF_055791185.1. Taxonomy (NCBI): domain Bacteria; kingdom Pseudomonadati; phylum Pseudomonadota; class Alphaproteobacteria; order Hyphomicrobiales; family Nitrobacteraceae; genus Bradyrhizobium; species Bradyrhizobium ingae. The sequence continues at coordinate 19,200 of NZ_JBVUBB010000041.1, read as the reverse complement.
CGACGTCGTGACCAGCTCGCGCAAAGCATTCGAGGTGGCGGAAACCCAGTTGCGCGGCGGGACGGTCAATCTCATCACCGTCCTGCAGGCACAACAGACGCTGTTCACCGCGGAGAATACATTGGTGCAGGTCAGGCTGTTGAAACTTCAGGCGGCGAGCAGCCTGTTCCAGGCGCTCGGCGGCGGCTGGACGCCAGCCGGTACACTGTCGGTGCTGCAATGAGAATTCGCATGCTCCTGCAATGGTGTCGCCATTCCCTCGGAATCGCGACCGTGACGATGACCCTTGCATCGATCAACGTCGTGACCTCTCATGCCCAGCAGATCAGTCCGAACAACATGCCGCTGACCTTCGGGATGAACGCGGATCAGGCGGCACAGACGCTGGGCGTAGCCCTGACCTACGTCCGGGGCAGCCCGGGCAACGAGCTTTATCTCGCACGGCCCAACGTCAAAGGAAGTGCGCTGTCGAGCCGCAGCGACGGATTGTACCTCCAGTTTCGTCGCGGGCGACTCGAGGGCTGGAAGGGCGATTGGGGGACGATCCGTCCCTAGGGAGAATGGCATGAACGCTCGACGGAGCATCGCGATCGGACTCCTCATCCTTGCGCCCGTCTCCAATGCGCTTGCGCAGGATGGCAATGCGCGCGCTCTGCGATTCGGGACTACGAGCGGCGCGCCGTTCGATGGACGCACCAGCGACTGCGATCTGCCGACTAACGGCTATTTTCCCGGCGACTACGCATCCAACCCTGCAAGCTTCGAAGTCGGCTCCGTCAACTTTTTCAGTCCGGTCCCTCGACGGTCCTGTCACCCCTATTCCAGAACGGGACGCCGAAGCCGGTCTTGAGCCAGCAACGCGACCGATTGGAAAATGCGCCTTAGTCGCAGCCAAGCGAACGTCAGCCGCCAAATCGCTTGACCAGTTTCGAGCCTTTGGCCGTCTCAATTTGCTGTTTGGTCAACTCGCTGCCGACGCTCAATCCTTTCGTCATGAGATTTTTGCCAAGTGCGGCCGCCTGCCTTTCGTTCGTGTAATCAATCTCGACGTGATCAACACTCATGAGATGAGCAAGTTCATGGGCCCAGGCGCGTCCATTGGCGAAGTCATCGCTGTACCACTGCACAAAGCTGGCCGGCTCTGGATCGCTATGAAGGTATGAGCTCCCGCCTGCTGAAAGATTCTGGATCGGATTGACTAGATAGATATGGACCGCATTGTCCGGATCATGCCGGAGGCTGAGAACATCCAGTACCCGCTTGTCGTTGTTGCGAGCGTTCTTTGCAATGTCGAGCGGCTTGTCGACCAAGCAATCGCTGATCACGAACGAAATCTTGGCCTTTGACCAGATCGTGTTGACCACATCCAGCGCTTTTTTGGCCGCCTCGCAACTCCATTTTCCAGGCTCCACAACACCCTTCTCGGCAAATGGCGTGATGTAAATTCTCAGCGGAATGGACATAAGGATCTCCAAAGCTGGATTTCGAACTCATCTGCCTTGCGGCGCACTTCGCGAGCTGCGGCTCGTTGAACCTCAATCCAGCAAAACCGCACAAAAGGCGAGGCTCCAACGTCCCGTTTCAAGTTGGTTGGCGGCCAGAGGCGTCAATAGGTTCAAATCTGGAGGTGAAAACATGGTTGTGCAGCCGTTGCGCAACGAGAGGCGCCCTCTGAAACCACTGCAACCCTGGACCCAACCGCCGGAGACATACAAGTACAAGGTCAGGACCGGCGACACCTGGCTCACCCTAGCGGCCCGTAACCACCATCAGTTCTCCGAGCACAACCTCATCTGGATCAATTTCCGCCTCAGCCCGCTCGACCGCTTCTACACCGACCAGGTCAATTGGTACTTGCGTGAATACATCGGTTGCCGGCACAGCCTTGACGGAGGACGAAACTGGGCCTTCACGGACGACGCTGACCCCGGATACATCTTCCTTCCGACCCTGACGTACAACGAGGACGCGATCGCCATAACCGGCAAGGTGGGCGTGGGTGGAGTCAGCGCTCCCGGATACAACGATCAGAACGCGTACGATACGATATCCAAGGCGCTGGACATCTACGGCGTCGCGGATATGGGCATCAGCATGTCCGAAATTCCCCTAGGCGCCCTCGTCGAAGGTGGGATGATCGTGACTGGCGCGATTGCCGCGATTGTCGGTCCGTTCGTAGCGCTGGGCGCACCCTACAACGACGCCTTGAAATACAAATCGAGACAGCATTTCTTCGGTGGCTTCTGCCCGTCCTTTGTCATGCGGGCCGACGGCTGGTCTGACAGGATGGTCAGCGATTTCTATCCTCCGCTCGCCTATCCGCCCCTCGACAGCGTCTTTCCCGAAAAGCGCGAAACCTTCCGCAAGCTTTATAACTTTGGACTTCAGGCCGGTCGGTTGCAGGGCTCTCGGCTGAACACCGTGGACCAGAGAAACCTGTTCGTTCTGCTGCGCGCTCGCCTCAGCGACGCGGATGCGCGGTATTGGAACGGTGACGTAAAGGAATGGTCACTCCGAAAGAAGAAGGATTACTACGATCTCCTTGGTGCCACCCTCAAGCAAATCATGTTGGACAACGGTCTGCAGATCAAGCTGCGGTAATCGAGCTCTGCAAGCGAGCCCGCACGATAGGAATATGGTGCACAGCTTGGCCCGGCCTCGATGACTGGCATCGGGCCCCTTTATCGTCCCGTCGCCCTGACCGATCCGCACCTGCCGGTTCCCGCCCGCTCCGCACGCAGCTCGCTAAAACGTCATTCGAGAGCGGTTCCCGGAAAGGGCGCCTTTGAGCCAAAAACACTTCTTCAATCAATATCTTACCTGACAGCGGTGGGCGCCCCGAGGGATATTGCCACCGGTTCAAGGCGGTTGCCCCCATCACAATCTTCCGTGCGGGCTTGAACGCGTTGACTTGGCCAAACGACAACTTGAGGAATGGATCGGGCTCGAAATTGTGAGTGTACGCAGACAGGTGGCCACCAGTAGCGTACGAATTAATTCAGTGAGCATTTTTTAAGTGGCCATCTTCGCGACGCTATGTCTTCGGGCAGATGCTGGATGTTTCGCCATGAAATTGTACAGGCACCTCCGAGTTTGTCTTCTTCTCGTTGCTTCACTGTTCTTGGCCTCTCAGCCAGCTTGGGCAACAAAGCGCGTGGCGTTGGTGGTCGGCAATTCCAGCTATCAAAATGCCCCGCTACTTCCAAACCCGGCCAACGACGCTGCGGCCATAGCCGCGACCTTGAAGGGCGCAGGTTTTGACGTGGTTGACTCGAGGCTCAACCTCGCTGCCAGCGATATGCGGAGAGCTCTGAGAGACTTCGCCGATCAGGCGCGCGATGCCGATATTGCCCTGGTGTACTATGCGGGTCACGGCATTGAGATTGATGGGACGAACTATCTGATCCCGACGGATGCGCGACTGGAACGTGACACCGATATCTATGACGAGGCGTTCTCTCTCGACCGTGTCTTGCTAGCCATCGAGCCCGCGAGGCAGCTACGGATCGTGATCGTCGACGCCTGCCGCAACAATCCGTTTGCCGACACGATGAAGCGGACGGTCGCCTCGAGATCCATCAGCCGCGGGCTCGCCAGGGTCGAACCCACGGTGTCCAATACGCTGATCGCATTCGCCGCGAAAGCCGGATTGACGGCGCTCGACGGCAACAGCAAGAACAGCCCGTACGCGATGGCGCTGGTCAAGTATATCGCAAAGCCGGGGCTCGACTTGCGGAGAGCTTTCGGCTTTGTCCGCGACGATGTTCTGCAGGCCACGGGTAACCGACAGGAACCCTACGTCTACGGCTCGCTGGGCGGCGATGACGTCGCGCTGGTTCCTGCTCCCAAGGCACAGGAACCGGCACCAGCGGCCACCGCCCAGTCGGAGGTTCGTCGAGACTACGAGCTGGCCCTGCAGCTCGGCAACAAGGGCGCCCTGAGCGCGTTCCTTGCCCAGCACCCGGATGGATACTACGCAAGTCTGGCCAAGCTTCAGCTGAACCAAATCGACGCGGAGGATGCACGCGTCGCGGCGACCGAGAAAGCACAGCAGGCCGAACAGCAGCGAGCTCGGCTTGCCTCCCAAGGGGCGCAGCGCGCCGACCAGGAGAAGGCGGCCGCAGATTTGAAGGCTGCGGACGAGGCCCGGATAGCCGCCGAAAGAACAAAACAGGCGGCGCAGGAGCAGGCAGCCGAGGCCGAACGCAAGCGGACTGCATCTGAAACTTCGGCCGCCGGCGTAGTCTCCGGCAATACGCCCGCCATTGAGAATGCAGCGCCCGATAATCCAGCAGCCGCTGCCCCCAGTCAGGATGACAAGGGCGCGAAGGTGGCCGCTTTGAGCCCCCCACCGCCTCAGGCCGATCTCGCCAGGTCGGTACAGAGCGAGTTGAGCCGCGTCGGCTGTTTTACCGGTGCCGTCGATGGCGAATGGAATGCAGCCTCGCAACGCTCGCTGGCCCTGTTCAACCGACACGCGGGCACCAAGCTGGACGTCAAGCTTGCAAGTCTGGATACACTTGACGCGATCAAGCTCAGGCCATCGCGAGTCTGCCCGCTGATTTGCGATCACGGCTACCGACCCGACGGCGACCAATGCAGCAAGATCACCTGCGCCGAAGGCTCGTTCCTCAACGACGACAATGAATGCGAGAAGCAGCGCGGGAAGAAGCCGGTTGCGAAGCGCAATGCGGATGATCGCCCGTCGCGCGCGGATCGTTCGACCCGCGAGGGTCGGCAGCCGACGGCAGACGTTCCGCCGCGACAGGCGAACCCGAGGCCGCAGGCGGATGGTTCCAGGCGCAGCGCATCAGGCGCGGGAGGACAGATTTACTGCAACGACCTCTTGTGCCGCCCCGTCAAGCGCGGCTGCCATCTCGAGTATCGGGGCGGAGGTGGCCCCTACGCCAATCCCAATGCCGAGGTCTGCAACTAGCGCGGCGAGATGTTCCCCCGGCGAGTGTGCCGAGCTGTCGGGCATAACCTCGACTCTGCCGCCGAGCTTGTGTCTGACCTGGCCGAAGCGGAGCGACCTGCGTGGTGGCGTGTGAGCTTGAGCAGAAGGACATCAACGTCTTTCCCGGGGTGACGCTCTTCACGAAACGGCAGGCGCCCGGCATGAAGCCGACGGCGCTTTATCTTCCGCCAAAGCACGTATCAGCAGCCACCAAGTTCGACGTCGTGATCTGGCTGCACGGCTTCTACGTCAAAGACCATGAATTCCTGTTCCACAACGATCCCGCGCGACTGCGCGAGCAGGTGCGGGACTCCGGCAAGGACGTGGTGCTCATCGCGCCCTTCCTGGGCTACGAATATGCAGTCGGCGACAGCTTTGCCGGGGACTACAGCGTGAAGGACCTCGCAGCCCCGACATGGGGCGAGCGCTACCTCGACGAAATCCTTGGAGCCCTCGCAAACTTCCTCGGCGGCTCCTCGACGTCCATTCCGCAGTTGCAGATCGGAAAGCTCATCATCGCATGCCACTCCGGCGGCGGTAACGGCATGCGCAACCTCGTGGGGAGCCTCGGAAAGTATCAGCCGAAGCTGACGGCATGTTGGGGATTTGACTGCCTCTACGGCGCCAGAGCGCAGCCCGACGATGCGACGTTCTGGTACCAGTGGCTGTCGGGACAGGACGGCCGCACACTCGAGATCGTCTATGGTCCGTCAACTCTCCCGCAATCCGTGAAGCTGGACCTGATCGGGCGCGGGCTGGCGACGACCGATGGCAATCAAGCTCAGCCCCAGCGCCCTGCCCTCAAGAACCTCACCGTGAGCCTGGGTCACTACGACTTGTTTCCGGCATTCGGCCAGATGGTCAGGGTCAACGACCTCGATCCGGCTTTCGTGGATCGTTTCATGATTCCGCAGGTCGCCGACCAGCCCCGGCTGGGCCATAAGCCGGCGCCACAGCATGGCGAATTCCTCCAGCACGCGATTTCCAACGTTCGCAGCGCTTTTCCCTTTCCGAAGGACATTCATTACATGATCGCCCGGGGCGGTTTCTTCAGCCGCCTAAGCAAACTCTAAAGCGCGATGAGATTGAGAGTTGTTTGAGCATGATCTTTTCGGATCATGCTCTGGCCCTCGCAGAGCCCTGGCCTTGCACGTTCACTTGATGGAATAGGATTTGATGGCGAACGACCAATTGTTGGTCACCAGCTTTCCACTATCGTTGTCGGGCACCCGAAGCTCGCTGGTCCAGGCCGATAGGTAGCTCAACGCCTCAGCCTGCCCTTGCAGCTTGCGGGGCAAGTCGGGCAGGTCGAGCAATTGCACACGCCGCTCGCTCAGGATCACAACCATCACCGCGGACCCCGTCGGCGGTGCGACGACATACTCGAAGCCACGCTGCCGTGCCGCCGGGGTCGGAACGACGAATTGGACGCCGGGCTTGACGAGATTGATGTCGCGTCCGTCCGACTGCGCCAATAGTTCGGGAGTCGGAAAGATCTGGGACATTCGCCCTTCCGCATCGACATCCACCAGGATGAGATATCCCGGTTTCCTGGCGGTCACACCGAACGACACTTTGCCGCCAACGTTCACAGTCTCGCTCGGCAGGATCTCAAGAGACACACTTGCGGCATTGGTCCGCCCGCGCGTCGCCTGCACGGGCCAAAGCCATGGCGCATTTGTCGTGCTGACTTGCAGAGATGCCGATGGCAGCGGCGCTGCGGACGCGGCTCCACTACCTGCCGCCAGCAGCAGGAATGCGAGCCATGATCGCTCGTGGCGGATCGACTTCGACGGCGGCATGGCCTGCTTCCCCCAGAAGTCAGGGAGCGCTGAAAAAGCCGATCGAAGCGATCCGCGCGTCCGCGGGCAAGTAACGCTCGAGGCTTTTGATCATCTGTCCCGAGGCACGGCGCCGGTTCAGCTGCATCAGGACCGTCTCGAGATCAACCATGCGCTGCTGCGAGGTCACTGCAACGATTTGTTCCGCACCGAATGGCTCGCCGACCCTGAGCGGCAGCCGCAAGCTCGCCGATCGGGCCAGCGCCGCATCAGAACCCACCGGATACAACATCTGGATAGTGCCATCACCGGATACATTGAACAGCAGCACCGCCCTTGATGCCACATCGGACAAGTCGACTTCGACGGTCTGGCCGGCTCGCTGCTGACGATCGTCAGGCCAGATGCGCATTATCTGCGGCGACCGGGTCGCCATGCGCTTGAGTTCACGAATTGCCGCTGTCCGGTCAACCACCGTCGGCAAACTGGCAACGTCCACCCCATAGGCGACCACATCACCCCACGCGATCACGTCGTGGGACACAGGGTCCCAGATCAGGTCGGGATTGTCCGTGGGTTGAACAGTCTGCACTGTGACATCCTTGGGTGTCACGCTCCCAAAATAATTCGTCTTGCCGTCGAGCGCGGCCAGCCGGATCGGTGCCGCAAGGCGGAGGGGCGCCGGCGCGGCGCCGGTCGGAAGTTCCTTGGCTGCCGCCGCGAGGGTCGGAACGGTTGGAGCGGTGGCCGCGGCGGGCGGCGCAGGTGTCTCTCCCTCGACCGGCTTAGCCGTTCCGGCCTGACCAGAGGCCGCTCTCGCGGACGGCCCCTGGATCAGCACCACACCGCGCGTCAATTCGAAGGCGACGTCGGTATCCGGCGTTTGAGCCTGCGATGATATCGTCACGATGTTCTGGCGCTGGTCAGAGAGCTGGTAGACCACCTGCCGAACATTGCTGAAGAGCTCCTTGAGCGTCACCTTCCCATCGTGATTGATGTCCGCGCTGCCTTCCACCGCCCGCGCGACCGCATAGCTGAGGGCCCCGCGCAGGCCATCGATGCCGGGGATCCGCACCTCCGGCGCCTTGGTGTTGCGATCGACGGCAGCCAGGAACGCCGTGCGGTCGAGATCGAGCTCGGACTTCGGGTCGTTGCTGTCCGACACCGGCTTCAGTTCATCGACCAGCAACGTATAGCGCGGCACCTGCCGGAAACTCATCTCCGCAGCACGCGGATCGATATCGCGCACCATTCCGCCGCCGTGGCAGGTGTCAGCCACGAAGATCACCTTCGCGCCGCGCAGCTCGAACTGACGGATGAAATGGTTGAACTCGCTGCCCAGGACGCGTTCAACGGAGCCGGCCGGGGTAGTTTCGAAGCCCGGCAGCAGGAACACGTTTTCCATTCCGTCCGGCTCCGAGCCCTTGACGCGCTCCGGCTCCTGGGTGCCATGACCGGCAATCGACAGGAAGATGAGGTCGTTGGTCTTTGTCCGCTCCACCAGTGCGCTGATCTCGCGCAGGACGCTTTCCCTGTTGGCCTGGGCATTGGTCAATTCGACGACATCGCCAACTCCCATCGACTTCAAGCTCGTCACGATGTCGGTGGCGTCGGCGACCGCGCCCTTCAGCTTGCGCACGTGCTGGTAGTCGTCGATCCCTATCACGAGCGCGCGCACGGCGGCCCCGTCCGGATTGCTGATCGACAGGCCTCCTTCAGCATGCGAGTGCTGGCTTGCCAGGCCGAAGAACGCGGCGAGCCAGATGGTGGCACATAGCCGCCCGATCTTGCGATCAAGTCCTCTGGGCATCCGCATCGTGATCCACCTCGACTTCATGCCTACCCATTCTGTAGCGCCAACTACACACCGGGTTCAGCGCCGCTTGCCCGCCGTTTTGCGGCCTGCCGACGGTTCGGTCTCCTGGTAAGCGCTCGCTGAAACTGTCGTCTGGTCATCCGCAAAGGCGCGAAAGCGGACCGGGGCGTAGCCGCGCGCCAGCAGACTGGCCAATGGGTAGACGTTGCGGCAGACGCGGCCGTTGCAGCCGCCGGTCGAGGATTCCATCACCTCCGCCTTGCGATCAGGCGTGAACCGCAGGAACAACATCACGTGCGAGCCCGGCTTGTTCAGTGCATCTCCGGGCTTCAGGTCCCAGGGATTTGCCACCGGCGCTGCGATCGCGGGGATGGCGGCGGTCGTGTAGTGGACGGAGAGCCCCCACGCAGCGCTGACGAATGCCGAACAGTCGACGCCTGCCACGTCCGGCCGCGGCGCATTGCGGGTGCAGACATTGCCAGCCAGCGTCCCGCTCTCGATCCGCTGTCGGAAGTTGGCGAGCGAACCATGGCAGCCCCAACAATAGGGGACGCCGCGCACCTCCTGGTTCACCTTGCCCTGCAGGTACCACGGCCGGCGAATGCGGCTGAAACCGCTGCACTGGCTGTCCGGATCGCTGCCGTAGTTCGCCTGCGTCAGCTTCCACTGGATGCCCTCGAACGCAAACGCGGTCTCGATCGCCTGTTGGCGATTGGACGGTCGCACGGCGGCCGTCGCGTTGAATTTGACGTCGGGCTGCGCTGCCGGCGCGGGCGCGGTTCGCGACGGTCGCACGTCGATGATCGAAGCGTTGGCCAGAGGCCGGAAGCCGACGCCAACCACTTCGATGCCTTCCGGCTTGGTGCGCAGGAAATAGACGTCGCCATCGCCCGAAACCGTGACGAACCGCCTGGTCAGCGGGGTATTTTCCAAGGGCAGCTCGTAGATTCCCTCGAGACGTCCGTTCGCGGCATAGCGCGCCACGAAGGTGGAGGCATTCTTCCCCGATGGCGGAACGTCCTCGGCCAGCACGTAGAAGCGGTCGCTGTTGTCAATCTCGAGAAACTCCACCGTCCCGAGCTGGTTGCGTACGCGCAGACCGAGCTGGCCGATTGTCTCGTTGGTGACCATGGTTTGGATCTCGATCCGTACGCTGGCATTGCCCTTGTCCGGAATGACATCGGCGATCACCGAACCCTTGCTTCGGGAAGCGACATATTGGCGGTCGGGTTGCCGCGTCGTCTTGATGATGGCCGCGCGGGTGTCCTGATCAAGCAGGTCGGTCGCGCTGCCGGGCGCTTGCGATCCCATCTGGGCGAAAGCCGAGACAGCGACCTGATCATCCGCACCACGGCTCGAGACTTCCTCAAGCTGGATCACGTCGCCGCCGATGCCGCGCGTGGACTGCCCAGGCGCCGCCTTCAGAGTCCGTACACCGCCGTCCCAAACCATGATGTCGTCGTTGTTGACGACGAGGTCGGTGGGCTGAACGTCCTTCGGCATCTTGAGGACATCAGGATCCGAATTCGGCTGTTTGGGATCGAACTGGAGAATGCGGCCGTTGACCTGATCGAGCACAAACAGGTTGCCCTGCCCATCCGCCGAAAGCGCTTGCGGCCCTGCGAGTTCCACGTCCTCGCTGGCCGGGACGATGCCGACCATGGACGCAGCCGAACCGCCGGCAAAGCTCCGTACGACGGTATCGTCGGCGTGCGCCCCGGTGACGAAAATGACCGCGCCGACGATGAATGCCCAAATCGAGTTAGTTCGACGAAGCATGTCCGCCTCGATGTACCCGAACCGATTGCCGCGTCGGATCGACTAATCCGAGATGCCGTTGATGCGGCGCGTCAATTAGTGGTGAGCAATCTCAATCGCGTTCAATTCTATCACTGGACGGTGATAGTCCGAACTGCTTCAGCGTGCGGTGCAAAACCATGGCCAGGAATAGATTTGAGCAGGTCAACGAAGTCCAGCCTGACGCGATCACGCTGGTCCTGAAACGCGACAATGACGGTGCCTCTGGATCGATCGTGCTGCCGGCCACTGCGAGTGGAGGGAGGCTGACCAGTGACCAGGTCAGCGCTCAATTGCCTGCCCAGGACGCCTTTCGCGGGGCGGTCCGGCTGGCCAACGACGTGAAGCTCGCGATCGTGGTGTGCGATCCGGACGGTGTCTGGAAGTCCGAGTGGGGCGATCTTTACCAGGCGACCGACTGACCCCGCCGCCGGACGGAACCGACATGTGCTGCGACGCCGCACGGAGACTGGCATGATGAACGGACCGTCCACTTGGCCGTCGTTCGGGACAGGGGCCTTCGCCGTCGCACTATTGGTTGCGACCGGCTGGCCGGCGTGGGCCAACGACTCGGCCGCCGAATTGTCGATCGGCGGTCTCCAGTTCGTTCGCACCAACGACGTGGCGATGGAGAGCGAGGACCTTCGTATCGCGCTCGACGGCATCAGCGTTCGCTACCAATTCACGAACGTCACCACCAAGCCAGTTACGCTCACCGTTGCCTTTCCGCTGCCCGACATCGACCTGTCGGAGGCCGAGAACATCGCACTGCCGTCGAACGATCCGGTCAACTTCGTCGACTTCGAGACCAAAGTCGACGGCAGTCCGGCGCCGCTGACCATCGATCAGCGTGCCATGGTTGGCAGCAAGGATGTCAGCGCCCTGCTCCGTGAACTCAAGCTGCCGCTGCTGCCGATCGGCGACCGCGAGATCCGGGTGGCCGACCTGCCCGCGGCGACCCGAACCCGGCTCGTGGATGACGGGCTTCTGATGCCTGCCGGCATGAGCGACAACGGTCGCCAGCAATATGCGCCGGGCTGGGTGACCAAGACCTCGGCGGTGCGCAAGCAGGTGTTTCCGCCCACGCGCACTGTCATCGTCGAACACCAGTATCGGCCGAGCGTAGGCTCCAGCCCGGACACCATCCTGCGCTCGAGCCTGCGCGGCAGCAGCGCACTCAGTCAGGAAGTCGCGCGTTACCGGAAGGAGTATTGCGTCCAGGATGCGTTCCTCGCCGAACTCGACAAGCGCGCGGGCAGCAGCCAGGCCAACACCGCGAAGCTGCAGGAGCGGCGCATCTCCTACGTGCTCAAGACCGGCGCGAATTGGGCCGGGCCGATCCGGTCGTTCAAGCTGACCATCGACCCCGGCGGCAGCGATCGCTTGGTCAGCTTCTGTCCGGGGCGGCTCAGGGCATCCACCGGAAACAGCCTTGAATATACGGCAAGCGATTTCAAGCCGGATGCCGATCTGAAGATCCTGGTGATCGGAAAATTCTGAGCGTGCCAGTCAATTGTTGAGCAACACGTAGCGTGCCGCCGCTGCGATTGTCATCTTGTTGCGCTGAGCCTCGCTCAGCGCCTGGAGGAAGAACGTGTCGGCCGCCATCGGTCGCGGCTGGCGCAATGAGTCCAGAACCTGCGGGGTCGCAACAACCAAGAGCAGTTGCGGACCGCTCGCGCGCGCTGTCGGGAGCGTGAAGGAAAGCGAGTCGATGCCCGGCTTCAGAAGATAAGACAAGCTCTGGACCTCGCCGCGCTCCGTCACCATGAGCAGTTCCACCACGCGGTTGGCGAAGTTCTCAATGGTGCCGCTGAGGGTTTCGCCCGCCTTCAGCTCCGTCGCTGACAGGGTGATACGCGGCGCTCGCGCCTGGTCGTTCCCGACCTGGCTCAAGAACTTTACGGCCGGGCATTGCGCCTCAGTCACTTGCCTGACGCCAACCGAAGCCTCGAATCCCTGCTCCCGCCGAAACGCCTTATCGAAGGCGTCGAACGGGGCGGTCGAGGCGCCGAAGCCTTCGATGACGGCGGCGTTTTGGCTCACGGCAACCGGCAGGATGAAGAAGCAGTCGCCGCCGGCATACTGAGCCACATATTTGCGGATGCGTTCGGCTCGCCCCGCCCCCTCGAGCGCCGGAGACGGCGTCACCACCACCGGCGCCGGCAGCTTCACCTGTTCCTGGCCTCCCGGCTGTGGTCCGGCGGACTCGACCTTCGGGGGCGACATCTTGCCGGCGAGTTTCGGGGGTGGCGGCAAGGCCGCCACCCCGGCCGCCGACCAAACCAGTTTATAGAAGGCATATCCGCCCCCGCCGAGCAGGAGCAGCACCGCCGCCGCGCCCGCACCCAGCCAGAGTCCGCGCCGACTGCGCGCGGTTGACGGCATCCTGACCTGTGGCGCCGACGCCGCGCTTTCCGGCCGCCGCAGTGGATCGAAGCCGTACAACGGCGTGGCGGATGCCTGCGCCGAACCACCTGGCCTCCAGTTCGCGACCTCAGCCATGGTCGTACGCAATGCCGGATCAGGCTGTAGCATCTGCTCCAGCAAAGGCCGGATGCGCATGTCCACCGCACCGAGATCCGGCACACGCCGGCGCTTCTCCACCAGTTGAAACTGGCTGCCCCCCATGTCGAGCTTCTGTCCCGTGAGCGCGTGGAACAGCACGAGACCGAGGCTGTAGACATCGGATTTCGCAGTGACCTCGTTCCCGTATAACCCGACCTGTTCCGGCGATGCGTAATTGTCTTTGCCGGCAAAGCCCGATCCGATAATCGTCTTGTCACCCATCTGCGTCGAGCGGGCGATACCGAAATCGATGATCTTGGCCCGCCTGACGTCGTCGAGTGGCACAATGATGTTGTCGGGGGAAACGTCGCGATGGATGATGCCATGCTCGTGGGCGGCTTGCAGCCCGGATGCGACACGGCTCATCAGCATGACCAGCGCCTCGAAGGTCAGAGGCCCTTCCTCGAGCATGTTCGATAGTGAGCGGCCGTTCACGAATTCCATCGCGAGATACGGCCGCTGCAGCACCGGCTCCACAGTGAACAGGAAGTAGCGAACGATCGCATCATGCGGAAGATTGTGGAGCGCAGTGGCCTCCCGACGGAACAGCGCAAGCGCCGCCTCGTTGTCAACCATGTCCGGCAGCAGCATCTTCACCGCAACAGGCGATCCGGTCTGGATCTCGCGGCACTTGTAGACTTCACCCATGCCGCCCGCACCGATCATCGCTTCGATCTCGTAGATGCCGTTCAGCCGGGTGCCGGGCGGCACGCCGTGGTAGGACGATCGGAATTGATCGTGCGGGGTCATGGCTGCGGCTCCCGATTGAGCGGCGATCGTGTCGGCTCCCTGGATCGCGGCGTCAGCAGCCGCACGATCACGATCGTCACGTTGTCGAGACCTCCGCGATCAAGAGCCAGCGCGAGCATGTCATCGCACGCCGTTTGGGCACGCCGCGTGGCCGCGTATTGCAGTATCTCGTCGTCCTGCAGGTGCCTGGTCAGGCCGTCGCTGCATATCACGAAGACGTCCTCCGGCTCGGCCGGACCGGTCACCACCTCGAACTCGGGGTCATCGGCGATGCCGACCGCCCGGGTAATGGCATTGCTCGGCCAATCCTTCACGTCTTCGCGCGACAGCGCACCTTCGGCGATCAGTTCCTCCAGTTCACTGTGATCGTGGGACACCTGGTTGATGCCGCCGCGGTTGATCAGGTAGACGCGGCTGTCGCCCGCCCATATGCAGGCGTAATAGCCCTCGCGCACGAGCAGAACGGCAGCCGTGGTCCCGACGGTGGCCCCCTGTCGTTCATGACTGAGCGCCAGGATCTGCCGGTTCGCGCTGAACAGCCTCTCCTCGCATTCCGCCAGCAGGTCTGCCGCTGACTCCAGCGTACCGATCGCGTCGAGCGATTGCACCACGATGCGACTGGCAAGATCGCCCGCCTCGTGACCGCCCATACCGTCGGCGACCGCCCAGAGGCCGACGTCGGTTCGTACCAAACATGAATCCTCGTTTCGCTCCCGCACCCGTCCGGCATGGGTGACGCTACCGACATCGAACAAGGATGGGATATGCACCATCGCGCCTCATTTCGTCCCGGATGCCACAAAGCCGAAATCGCCGGTCAGCAGCGCCGCGTAATGAAACGGATCCGGCAAACCACGAGAACACAACGCCATTGCCGGAAAGCCTTCGCCTCCAGCGGTCCACCAGAAGCTGGCTGCGGCATAGACCTGCGGGTTGGCGGCGCAAAGCGCGGCAAACGACCCCGCGAATGCGTCGGTTGCCGAGACCACCCCCATCGCCGATGCGCCCACCGACGCCATCGGCGGGCCGTCGGTGACGGCCGCCTGGAGGCGCGGCACCGCGAGACGATCGAGTGCCTCGGAGATCTGTTCGAAGGTTGCGGCTCGATCCAGTGTCGCGAGCAGGAATATCTCCGCTAGGCCGAACCATTCGTCCTGTGGATCAACATTGGGCGGCGGCAGCAAGGTGCCCTCGTCCGTCACCGCGTGCAGCGTCAACGGATAGTACCGCCCCACCCCGTCGAGCGACGGCATGATGGCACCAGCCACCGTGGTGCCGCAGATCGCGGCGCCGAGCCAGAATCGCCAAACCGGAGCGGTCAGGAAAGCCTGTTGCCAGCCTGGGCCGAGTTGGTGGCGACTTGCCGACAGCGCAGACTGCACCCAAGGCTCCCAGGCCTCAAGGAAGCTGCGCGGGGTCGCGATCGCGATGAAATCGCGTTTCGCTCCGATCTTGCCGAATAAACCGCAACGCATGGTCATATTCCGGTCGGGCAACGAAACTCGCGGAGCACTGACAGGTTCAGCGGATTGCGCAACGATCCGGTCGAAATCTGGTAGTTGAGCTCGCGCCCGGCCACGATGAAAGTCGCGCTGGCGGTTTCCGCCTTGGCGACCAACGAGCCCGCTTCCAGCATCCGGAACAACGACCAGGGACCGATGCGCTCGAGCACGGACGGCGGACCGGTGTCGTTGCTGACTGAAATGGCCGTTCGCGGCGACGGCCCCGGCCAAAGCACCGTCGTGGGTGCGTTGCTCTGCGGCTGCGGCGACGGCTGCGGCGCGGGTTGTGGACCGCCGAACAGGGACGGAGCTGCCGGTCCGGGAGTCGTCGGGCTCGTAATCGTGGTGCCGCCGATCTCGGTCTTGACGGTCACGCCTGGCCCCGCTGCCCCGGGTGGCCGGATCGCGAATGACACCGCCGGCACACCGCCGCCGGTCTGGAAGAAGGCATCGCGGATATAGGCCGCATTCTGGAATTGTTTGAGCGTGTCCGGCGAGAACGACCGGCCGACGGGGCTCTCCTTGCGCCAGACCCAGTCCGACCGCGACGTGTCGGCGTAAGGTGCCAAATACTGGGCGAAGAACTTGTCCATAATGCCGTTCGGACTGAACAACTTCGCGAAGTCCGCGAGTGGGACCTCCTGGTTGCTGCTGCGGATAAACGGATAGCGGTTGGTCACCGTCTGCTGACAGACCGGCGTGACCTGATCGCGCAACGTCTGCAGGATCTGTCCGGCAGTTGAGGCCGCGATGCTGCCTTCGAACTCAGCGGCCGCCGCTCGCAACATGTCGGAAAATGGCGGCGGCATGCGCGAGGCGTTGTTGCGAAGCGCTGCTACCTCGGTCTGAAGCGCAGCAGTCGCCTGCGCGGTCAGTTGCGGATTCTCGACGATCAGCGTCAGGTTCTGCGCGATGTCGTTCAGGTTGGCGATAGTCGAGTCAATCGGCCGGTGAGTGCTCTCACCTTCGAGGACCGCATGGTATGGTTTGAACTGCGCCTCGATCGTCGCGCCGGGCGGCCCATCCTGGACATTGGTGAAAAGCGCCGGTGCGGGCGCCGCAACGGCGGCTCCGGGCGCCGCAGCGTTCGCCGGCTTCGCTCGTTCCTTGGTCAGCATCGTCTCGTCGCGCACCGATTCCAGGATTTGCCGCATCGGCGAGGTTGGCGCCGAAAGTGCCCTCAGCACTTCGTATTTTGGCTTGTCGGCGAGCAGCTTCTTCAGGCGCAGACTCCCGAGTGCCGTTCGCCAGGTCGTCACGAAATCATTGGAATAGATGCTGAGCAGATCGCCGGCCAGATTGTCGTACTGCTGGTCGATCGCGGACTGCTGGCCGGCATCACCCAAAACCCACCGCTCCCGCTTCATGCGCTCCGACAATCCGGGCAGCCGGGCGATGAACTTCTGATGGAAACCGTTATACGTGAAGAACTCAGGCACCCGGACGGCGTCCAGCGGCTGCCCCGTGGTGGTTTCGAACACGACGGCCATGTCGGGCCCACCGCGCCGGTTGGCGATCCAGTCACCAGCGGTGGACGCGCGCGCCTCCGATTTCAGAAATTCATAGGCACGTTGCGACACGCTCAAGCGCGCCAACGAGTTCTGGGCCTGCTTGATCAACCGACCATCAAGCTCGACCAGCGGCGGCTGCTCGGTCTCGAGGTCGAACATGGCTACGAGGTTCTCATCGAGCAGGCGCCGCCCTTCCGCGTTGGTCGCACCGGGATAGAGGTTGTCTGCCCAGTCACGTTGCATCCAGGAGCGGATCAGCTCGCGGTCCGGCGATTGCAGGCCGCCGAGCATCAAATAGACCTTCAGCGCCTCATAGACGAAGGCAGGTTCGTTGATGCGCTCATTGAGCTGCTCCTCCAGGCGATACAGCAGGCGGGGCCGGAACATGCGCTCGAGCGCCGTATGATAGGCCGCCTTCGAGGGTGAGAGCAGCCGGGCGTGCTGGCTAAGCCCGTAGCGCGCCGACAGTGGCACCGGCTCGTTGCGCGAGCCGTAGCCCGCCGGGGCGTTGCGCAGCCGGTAGAGCAGCGGCAGCACCTTGTCGAGATCATGATCGGCGATCAGCGTCTGCTTGATAAGTGGTGCTCCAGCGGCTGCGTACTCGCTGTCCGACTTCAGGCTCTGCTCGATCAAATCGGAGTTTCGCTTGTAGCTCGTCAACCACGCCGCGATCAGCCCGATCGAAACCAGGCCGATCAATGACAGCGCTGCGGTTTTCAGGATCAGTGCGCGACGCACCGCGGCACGATCGGTCGAGACCCAGTCGGCCTCGCCGATGATGACCTTGGAAATCAGGTCTGCGAGGAAGTAGCTCTTGCCCGTGCCCGAATAGGATCCGGAACCGACCTCCTCTGCACCAAACGTACGCGCCAGCGACCCGATCAATTGGTCGATCGGCGTGCCCTGTTGTGTACCCGAGGTGAAGTAGAATCCGCGCAGGTTCGCGTTCACGTGATAGCGCGTCGGCTCGAATATCTGGTTGAGGAAATCGTGAATCTGCGGCTTGAGCCGGGCCATCTGCGCCGGGAAGCCGAACAACTGCACGCGGTGCTGCGGCGTCGGCTCGTCCTGCAGACGATCGAGCGTCTCCTCGCTGAGGCGCTCCAGCAGACGGTCGAACTCGACCGGGATCTGCCCGACCAGATTCTGCGTCTTGTCGGCGGTCTGGAACGTGGCCCCCCAGACCTGACGGCGGCCGGCCTCGCCGAGATAGGCGAAATATTCGGTGAATCCCGCAACGAGATCGGCCTTCGTAAACAACGCGTAGACCGGAAAGCTGACCTTGAGCCTCTGATGAAGCTCGAGCAAGCGCATCCTGATGGCGTCGGCGTGAAGCGCGAGCTCCTGCTTCGGCAACGTCAGCACATCTTCGATGCTGATGGCGACGAGGACGCCGTTGATCGGCTGGCGCGACCGGCTTTTCTTGAGGATGTCGAGGAATGCCAGCCAGCTATCCTTGTCGGCCTTGCTGTTGGAATCCTGAGTGGTATAGCGGCCGGCCGTATCGATCAGCACCGCTTCCTCGGTAAACCACCAGTCGCAGTAGCGGGTGCCGCCGACCCCCGCGATCGCCGCCGGCGTCGCCCCGCGCGCGAGCGGAAATTTGAGACCGGAATTGACCAGCGCCGTGGTCTTGCCGGCGCCGGGCGGACCGATGATGACGTACCAGGGCAGATCGTAGAGATAGCCCGACTTGTTGCCGCTGGCGGTCTTCAGCGTCGCGAGCGCATCCTTCATGCGCTCCTTGAGCACCGGTTCGTCGCTGACGGGCTGATCAGCACCGCTGATGCCGTCGGCAATTTCCTTGGCATTCTTGCGCCGCTTGAACAGATTGAGGCCAACGATGCCTGCCACGGCCGTGGTGAGCAGCAGGATCGCGATCTGGCGGACGATATGGTTCTCCAGCGGGCGCCAGTCGCCGAACGCGATGAAGGGACCCGCGAAATAGATCACCGCCCCGAGCGAGCTGAGCCCAACTCCGTAGAGAACGATGCGGAGAATGTCCTTGGCAAGCATCTCACGTACCTGTCGCAAACCGCCTGAGCTGGCGGTGTCTGCCTATTCGCTGCGTTCGATAAAGATCTCGACGCGCCGGTTCTTGGCGCGTCCCTCGGGTGTCGTATTGCTGGCGATTGGCGCATCGGCTCCCTTGCCCTCGACGTCGACGCGCGAACCATCGGTCAGACCCGGTTTCAGCGCGGCGGCAACCGCCTTGGCGCGCTCAACCGACAACTCGAAGTTCGAAGGGAAGCGCACTGTGCGGATCGGCGAGCTGTCGGTATGCCCGACGACCCGGATTCGTCCCGGCTCCTTGTCGAGGGTTGCCGCGACGCGGATCGCAACCGGCTTGAAGCCATCCAGGATAGTCGCCTGGCCCGACGCGAACAACGCCAGGTCACAGACCCTGATGACAATGAAGCTCGCGGTCTGGTCCGCGGTCATAGCACAGGCCATATTCTCCTTTGCGAGCGCATTGCGAATGCGCTGCAACTGTGTGATGCGATCCGGTGGTGGTGGC
>NZ_JBVUBB010000040.1:0-67053 GCF_055791185.1 Bradyrhizobium ingae | reverse complement strand
ACACCCATAGCTGCAGCGGTGTGCCCGCGGCTTCGTCCAACACGTTTTTAGATTACCGGCGCCCTCGCGAGTGCTCGCGTTGGGTACCGAAACCACGCGCCGCCAATCTAAAAACGCTCTCTATTATCGGATTTGGCGCATAGGCTGCATCGCTCGCGGTCTCGCGCCGGCCGCTTGTCGCGCACCTCATAAGAGCGTACCGCGAATCCGAAAACCTCAATGTTTTCGGTGCCACTGCACCTCATAAGTGCGTCCCGTGCCCCTCATAAGATTGTGTTTTGAGGGTGTTTGCCGTCGTGCCGCGAATACGACCACAACGTGACGCCGGAATGCATCGCCGGCGAAATGGCGGCGCCTCTGAAGGACGAGATCCACGGCGACTCCAAGACCGGCCGCTTCGTCAATTTCTACGGCGAGGAGCATCAGTTCCTCGGACCGCGCAAAAAGCCGCCGACGGATGGCGAAATTTCTCCTGGATACGACATCAAGAACCTCGCCACCGGCAAGATCGCCGACGGCTCGAGCGGCAGCCTCACCACGACGCCCATCAGCGCTTCGAGATGCTCTTCCGGCGCCTTCCGGACGAATGTGATTGCGCGGGACTGGATCGGCAAATCGCTGGTCGGCCTGCCGCTTGAGCTCTTCTACGAAGGGGGAGAGTAGACAATATTGCCGACAGGTTATCTTTCGATTCTCTGGCGTTGTTTTCAGCTTGAAGCGACACGAAGAAATTATCACCTCTCTACCGTGTGAACCAAGACGTCATCCGACCTTCAACTTGGCAGCATATCGGCTTCGGGTCGGATGCTGCGGCAGCTTCCTTCCCGATGCTGCCGCTGGACCCGGTTGCTTGAGCTTGCAGGAGGATGTCACATGGTGACCACGCGTGAAGTATCCGTCGATGACGCCACAACGGTGACCCACATGGTTGCTGCCCTACTCGCCGAGCTTGGCGCCGGCCAGGTGCAGGCCGGGCTAGATACCCAGCTAGTAGCCGAACTCCTCGCCATGAAGGAGCGCGTCTATGGGTTTCTCGCTTTCACCGAGGACCGTCCTGTCGGCGTCATCATGTTGTCAGAAAGCGCAGCCCTTCTCGCCCGCGGAACCTACGCCACTATCACAGAGCTCTATGTCGTGCCGGACCAGCGATCGTCTGGGGTCGCGATGCGTCTCATTGAGGCTGCCGTGAGCCTGGGGACGGTCAAAGGCTGGGGCCAGCTTGAATTGGCCGCACCAAGGCAGCCGATGTGGAGCCGCAACCCCAGCTTGGCATTGTACGTCAAGGCCGGTTTTGCAGAGATCGGCCCACGCCTGAAGTTGCCATTGCAAGACCTCGCTGGCCCACGTGCGCAGGGTTATCTTACGGGGCGATCGCGATTAGACCCTCGACGGCAACGCGCACGATCTCGCTCGAACCCGGATTCCACTACTGCAAGATTTGCATTTGAATCCGTGGGACAGTCTCGGAGGATGTGAGCCTCGTCCACGTCGCGGGAGATGAGCCGATCAGGGCCGAGGCCGAACGCCTTGCTGGAACGCGCCGGCCGGTCCGTCGATTGCTAAGAGTACTTCGGACCCCGTCGTGTTTTGCGTCCCAAAATGTAGATTTGATCGGTGCCGAATCTTGCGTCTGTATTGCTCGACGAGCTATTGCCTTATGGCCGCTTGTGACCGACGCCGTTAGAACTTTGCTCGCTTCCGCTCCCAATGCGAAAGCCCTGTTGCTGCTGCCGCCCCAACTTTGGATACCCATTTTATTGACTATCGCGCCGTTCCACCGGATATTCACGAGCAGCATGATGTGCCGCTCGGGGCCACCGTAATGAGAACGAACGATCGAAGCGTGCCGAGCAACATGCGAAACCGCATGTCTCATCGCTGCGTCTCCGCGGCGACCGGCGTCTGTTGTTGATTCGTATCGACAAATCCAAAGCGATCGACAACCAGACAAGGAGCGCCGGAGTCCGGCGATTGAGCACTTATGTCCCAAGCCTATGTCATCGAAGTATCGAATCAAACCGCGGGCATCGTTGTCAGCGAGGAGCGCGGCGTTCGCTTCTTCTCATCCGAACGTGCTTTTGACAGCCTTGACGGCGGTCATTTTGGCTCCGCCCGTGCCGCGGAGCGTGCGGTGAGGGCGCTTATCGAGCAGCGGCGGCAGGTCCGGCACTAAGCAGCGTTGAATTGGACCCATCAAGCATCGTTGCAATATCATTGAGGAGAGTCGGATGATTACCCGTAGCCGCTGGTGTAGATGGATTGCTGCGTCGTTGGTCGGCGCGGTTGGTTTCATCTCAACGGCCGCCTCTGCCGGTCCAACGTTCGACAGGATCAAGTCGCGTGGTCTTATTAAGGTCGGCGTCGGCACCACGCCCGGATTTTTCGCGCCAGACAGCAGTGGCCGGTGGCAGGGCTTCTTCATCGACTATGGACGCGCTTTGGCGATCGCGGTCTTCGGTGACGCAGACAGGGTGGAGTTCACGAGCTCGTCGCCGCAACAGCGTCTGCCGGCGCTCCAATCTGGCGAATACGATGTCCTGCTGTCCGGCGTGACGGTTACGATTACACGCGCGTTCAAGCTCGGGTTTCATTTCGGGCCGACCATCCTCTATGACGGGCAGGGGATTCTGGTCCGCAAAGACATCGGCGTGACGTCGGCATCTCAGCTCGACGGCGCCACGATCGGCATTCAGAGCGGCACAACAGGCGAGCTCAACATCGCGGATTTCTTCCGCAAGAGCCAGCATAAGTTCACTCCGGTCACGATCGAGGACACCAGCGAATTCGTCTCTGCCCTTCAGTCCGGCCGCGTGGACGCGATTACGCAGGACTCGTCAGATCTGGGCGCAAAGCTCACCCAGCTCAAGAAACCGAATGACTACGTCCTGCTGCCGGAGCGACTGTCGAAGGAGCCACTGGCGCCGGCGGTGGCCAGCGGGGACGACCGCTGGCTCGAGATCGTCAATTGGACCGTGAATGCGACCATCCAGGCCGAGGAATGGGGCATCACCTCGCAGAATATCGACAGCTTCCTGAAGTCGGACGATCCAGCCATCCAACGTTTTCTGGGTGTCGATCCCTCACTTGCTCAGGCAATCGGGCTCGATCCGAAATGGGCCTACAACATCATCAAGACGGTCGGCAATTATGGTGAGATATTCGATCGCCATCTCAAGCCGCTCGGCTGGGAGCGTGGCTATAACAAGCTCTGGACCAACGGTGGCCTATTATATTCTCCGCCGTTCCGCTGACATGCGTCACTCATGAGCGCTACGCCCGAAACATCGCGCGCGGGGAAGAAACCGGGTATGCGGCGCCGGGTCACGGGCTGGTTGGGTCCAAGGCCGGCGTTGCAGCTTGTGATCGTGGCGGGCGTCCTCGCTGTCGTCTTCCTGCTCGGAGCTAACATCGCGACCACCATGGCGCGGATCGGGGTGACACCGGGCTTCGACTTCCTGGAACGCGCGGCCAATTTTGAGATCGGGGAGGGCATGATTGCCTTCCGTGCCGGCGATAGCTATGCGCGGGCCATCGTGGTCGGTCTCTTGAATACGGCGAAGCTCTCGTTGCTGGGCTGCTGTCTGGCGACGATCCTTGGTGTCTCGCTCGGCATGATGCGGCTTTCGGGCAACCTGATGCTGTCTGGTCTCGTGCGCTGGTATGTCGAGATTGTTCGCAACACACCACTGTTGTTGCAGCTGTTCTTCTGGATCGCTCTCGCCCACACCCTGCCGCCACCGCGTCACGCCATCACCTTGCTTGGTGCCGTCTTCCTGACCAACCGCGGCGTGTACGTGCCGGGCATTGTTATAAGCGATCTTTCGGTCGGAGCAATGCTGCTTGCGGCCGCTGTGGTCGGGGGCTGGATCTGGCTGGTGCGGCGCGGCTGGCGGCAGAAGCGGCCAGGGCTGCAGGCTCCGCTGCTTGCCTCCGTCTTGAGCATTCTTGCGGTCGGCGCGGTGCTTGCAGTAAGCGGCACAAAAATTGGCATCGAAGTGCCGGCGATCAGTGGTTTCAACATTCGAGGCGGCTTCGGCCTGACGCCCGAATTTGCAGCACTGCTGGTCGGATTGACCGTGAAGTTTTCTGCGATCATTGCGGAGATCGTTCGCGCCGGCATCCTGTCGGTCCGCCGGGAACAATGGGACGCTGCACGTGCCCTGGGACTTCATCGCGGCAAGGTCATTCGGCTGGTCGTCCTGCCACAAGCCTTGCGCGTCATCACGCCATTGACAACCTCGAACTATCTCGATCTCGTCAAGGACTCCAGCCTCGCTGTCGCGATCGGCTATCCGGATCTCATGAACATCGTCAACACCACCGCCAATACAACCGGACAGGCATTCGAAGCGCTGCTGATCGTCGTGCTGCTCTATCTCGCCTTGAACCTCGGCGTTTCGGCGTTGATGAATCTCTACAACAGCAGGGTCGCGTTGCGCGGGGAGCGGCCAGCGTGACGGCGATCGAGGCTGGAAGACTGCGTCCAAGGCGTAAGGACCGGCTCTGGACGCGACTGCAAACGGGTCTGTTCGGGACCTGGCTGAATTCCGCCATTACGGTCATCGTGGGCCTGCTCGTCTTGTGGCTTCTGCCGCCGCTGTTCCGCTGGCTGGTGCTTGACGCGACCTGGCGCGGAACTTCGGCAGACTGCCTGGCGCATGACGGCGCGTGCTGGGCGTTCGTCGCAGCCAAGCTCCGCTTCATCATCTTCGCTTTTTATCCGGTCCAACTCGCGTGGCGCCCGGCGCTTGTGTGTCTCTTGCTCGCTACCTTGCTGGCTGTTACCGCCATGCCGCGCTTCTGGCGGCGCGGGCTCGTGGTCGCCTGGCCGGTCGTCATTGTCTTGTGTGGGCTATTGATGGCCGGCGTACCTGGGCAGTCGCTGATTTCGTCGAATCAGTGGGGCGGGCTGCCGGTGACCCTGCTGGTCTGGGCGGTCTGCTTTGCTGTGTCGGTACCGTTGGCAATCCTGCTGTCGCTGGCACGGCGATCCAGGATGCGCGCGCTGCAGTGGCTTGCGATCGGCTACATCGAATTCATGCGGGCGATACCGATGGTCGCGATCCTGTATTTTGCGACGCTGATCTTGCCCATGGCACTCCCGGCTGGGCTCTCCACCGACAAGATGCCACGTGCGATGATCATGATTGCCTTGTTCTGGACCGCTTATGTCGCCGAGGTGATGCGCGGCGGTCTGCAGGCCGTTCCGATTGGTCAGGAGGAGGCCGCAGCCTCGCTTGGATTGGGTTATTGGCGGGCGATGCGGCTGGTCATCCTGCCACAGGCCTTACGCATGGTGATCCCGGGTTTGATCAACCAGGCCATTGGATTCCTGCTCGCGACGTCCTTGCTTGCCGTCATCGGCATCGTCGACATCCTCAACGCAGCCAAGGCGGCGGCGACCGATCCGAACTGGCTTGGGTTTTACAAGGAGGCGTTTTCGGTCGTGGCGGTGATCTATTTCTCGATCGGTTATGGCGGTTCGCGTTACAGCCTCTGGCTCGAGCGGCGCCTTGGTCGCTCGGGTCAGCATTGAAGGTTGTGCCTCTGCGCATCCAAAACGTATGCGCCGTTGTGACTCAGACGAAGCACAATCGCGATATGAAACGCTTTAGTTATGCATTGCTCCGACATCTAGGTGCCCATCGACGCGCCGATCTCCAGCAATCGCCGGCGAGCCGCACCGTCCTCGCTGTGCGGGCAGGATCCAGCAACACGGATTTGATGCGGCGTCGCCCCCGTGACTGCCTTCAAGAAGCGACGCAAGCTTCGCGCGTCGGAGTAGCCAAGCTCGGCGGCGATCGATTCGACGCTATCGTCGGTGCTCTGGAGCTGGCGAATGGCAGCCGTCACGAGTTTGCGCTCGCGCGATTGGCGGAAACCGCCGTCGGATAGGAAGCGGCGCCCCATCGTCGAGGGGCTGACGCCTGCCCGCTGGGCAAGATCCTTCAGGTGAACAGGACTCGGATCGTGCAAATCCTTGCGCATGTCCAACGAGCTACTTTCATGCTCGATGAAGTCCAGCCACAAGCGGAAACACTCCCAATGCGGATTGGCGCCGGCGCGATTGGCGGTGCGGCGGCCGAGCAAGGCGCGGGGGAACCGCATTCCGGTGACCGGGCCGTGGCGCACAGGAGCATCGATCGCGAAATGCCTGCGACCCAGATTGAAGTGGAGAGGATCGCGAGTCGTGACCTCGATGACCGGCATCGCAGCGCCGAGAAAGTACATGCAGTGCATGAAGATCCAGCTGAGGTAGATATCCTCGAGCAGGCATGCGTCCGTGGCGGCGGTCGCGTTGGCGCAGATGTTGAGTTCAGCAACGTCATGTGTTGTCTTCAGCTCGATGTGAACGGCGCCGGAGGCGGTTCGATAAAGCCGCGCGATCGCGAAAATTGCATCTTCCAGGGTGCCGCATCCAAGCGCCACGCGAAGGCCGAGCGCCGTGTAGGCCGGATCAATGCGGCCGCGCGCCAGTCCATGAGCGGCGTCGTTGATGCCGAGCGCGGTATTCAGGCACAACAGCAGGTACTGGGCCGGGCCGACGAGGTCGCGGCTATCCCCGTGCCGCAGATCGATCAACGATGCCGCCATGACCTTCTCAAATGAAAGGCCTTGCCGCACCACGCCACCGACATGTCGGGTAATCCAGTTGAATGGCATTCCCAGACGCATGGAGCCTCGCGAAATACAAAGCGCAAACCCCAAGTTAAGCGCAGATCGCCCGGCTCGCAATGCGGGGACGTTTGAGAAGCCCGCGATCCTGCCTGGCTGAACGATTCTGTCCCTCGCTTGTGCGTCTTTCGGTCAGTGCCGCGGATCGTTTCTCCGACTAGCCTGTGCAAGGCCCGAAGCGGACGGAGTGACCGATGAACGACCTTGCAACAAAGCGTGAGCAGCGCGCCGAGCTTGACCGTGCCTTTGCTCATCTCTCCGGACTGGCCGCCTCGGCGAACCTGGAGGGGATTTCCGACCCGCTCCAACAATTCGTGGCCGTCATCCGGGCCTTGATGCCGCGTTATGGCGATGTCGGCGTGGGGCCTAGACTCGAAGGCATCACCTTTGCGGCGGTCGACGCAGGAGGCGTCCCTGCCGAGTGGGTGATCCCGAGCGATGCCGACCCTGCACGTCGCATCGTGTATACGCATGGAGGCGGATGGGTCGGTGGCTCTCCACACGACTACCGAACTTTGACCGGGACGCTGGCGCGTCTTTCGCGGGCAGCGGTCCTGGTCGTCGACTATCGATTAGCACCTGAACATCGTTTTCCTGCCGGTCTCGAAGACTGCGTCAATGCATTTCGTTGGGCGGCGCTTCATGGTCCCGACGGGGGCAAGAACCATCAGCTCGCGCGCGAGCCCGCGACGCATTTGAGTCTGGTCGGTGACTCCGCGGGCGGAAACCTGGCTGCGGCCACCTGTCTGGAGCTGGCAGCCAAGGGCGTACGATTGCCCGATCGCCTCGTGCTGATCGCAGGCACACTTGACAATCTGGCTCGGGACGACCGCGTCGGGATCGATGATCAGATCGTGGCGGCGGAAACCCTCGCCGCTGCCACGGCGATTTACCTCGGTCCGAGCGGCAATTCGTCAGACCATCGCGTATCACCGGTCCATGCGCCGCGCGAACTCCTGGCGAGGTTTCCGCCGACATTGTTGCAGGCGAGCGCGATCGAAACGCTGGCTTACGACACCAGGAAATTCGCGGCGCGTCTGATAGATGCCGGGGTAAGAACCGATTTGAGCATCTGGTCCGAACTGCCGCATGTCTGGCACGCCTTTCTGGGACTGTTTCCCGAGGCGAGCGAAGCGCTGCAGGAGATTGCCGATTTCGTCAATCGCTAGATCGCCGTTAAGCGCTCTCGGGGACGGCGATCTTTCATGATTCACGATCAAGGAAGCAAGTGATTTACGCTACCACCACCCCCGGGATCGGCAGCGCAGTGACCGACTTGATCTTCTCAATTGCAAAGCGAGATGTGACGTTCTTCAGCGGCCCAGCACTGATCAGCTTCTTGTAGAACAGGTCGTAGGCCTGCATGTCCGCGACCACGACGCGTAGGATGTAATCGACGTCGCCGGCCATGCGATAGAATTCCACCACCTCGGGCATGGCGCTGACGGCGGCGGCGAACTTCTTCAGCCAGGATCGCGAATGGTTGGCGCTCTCCACCGACACGAACACGGAAATGCCGAGCCCGATCTTGTTTGGGTCGACCAGCGCGACCCGCTTTAGGATTACGCTGTCGGCCTCCAGCCGCTGGACGCGCTTCCAGGAGGGGGTGGCGGACAGGCCGACCCGGTCGCCGATCTGAGCGGCAGACAAGGACGCGTCTTCCTGAAGCGCAATCAGGATCTCGCGATCGATGGCGTCGAGTCGGCGCCTGTTCTGGGGAGGTGGGATGATGAGGTCGGTCATTTTGAGGAATTCTGTTCCTTTTTAGAGGCTGAGAAAGGACAGCATCGCAGCAACCACAGCTTGGAGTGTCTTCAGCCGTGCGGACCAAACAGGAATATGTCGTAGAAATCGTCGGTATCGTCATCGCGATCGCGTAAATCGGCTTGATTGGTGCGCCGTTTCCACTTGCGCACCTGTTCAAAACACTTGACGACAAGCGGGTGCAGTGAAGCGAGGTCCCTCACGTTCCCTCCAAGGCAGCCAGAGAGCAGACGGACATCAAATTACCACGCCCCAACCGATATTGAACACAGTGGCGCGATTGCAAGCCCAAGTTTGCTAGGATTATTCTGAGCGTCCCATTCTTTTGAGAGACCCATTTCAAGGCGCTGCGTCAACAGAGCCGATTTACCGCTTTTCGCTCGGGCACCCTGGAGGATGAGGCATTGGAGGCCTTGCAAGCCGCTCGCCGTTCCTGCCGAATGTCTCTAACGAAGAGTTTGATAGCTCGCGCAACACTGAGTTTGCTCTTTTTGCGAGTCGACGCTTCGCACCCGGAGCCGAGGGACTGAACGGAAGCTTCGCCGATCTGTGGATCGATCCGGGGGCTTGAACGTCGAAAGCATCAATCGTTCCTCTTGAGGCCGCTCGCAAAGAAGAGCCATAGCGTGCCGTGCCTCAAGATTGGAAATCTGTGAGATTGCGCGAGGCGGCGACCCGTCGTCATACCTGGCAACGGCGGAGCGACGAAGCGAGCGCTGAAAGCAGCCGGCACCACTCGGAGAATTCGATGCCAAGTCGCAAGGAGAAGCTCTCGCTCGGAGCGTTCCTGCTTTTCACCGGTCACCATGTCGCCGCCTGGCGCTCACCAGATGCATCCGACAGCCAGACGTTGGCCGAGTTCGTGCAGTTTGCGCGAATCGCGGAAGAGGCCAAATTCGACGCCATCTTCCTCGCCGACATGGTCGGGGTGCGGATCGACCGGATCGAAGCCTCAAGCCACAAGGCGCATAGCGGGGTCTATCCGTTCGAGCCGTTGACGCTTCTGTCGGCGCTTGCCGCGGTGACGTCGCGGATCGGGTTGGTTGCGACCGTCTCCACCAGCTTCAACGAGCCATTCAATGTCGCACGGCAGTTTGCTTCGCTCGATCGCTTAAGCGGCGGCCGAGCCGGCTGGAACCTCGTGACATCGACCGAACCCGCTGCAGCGTTGAACTTCAATAGGAGCGTCCTCAGCCCTCACGCGGAGCGCTATCAACGGGCTGAGGAATTTGCCGATGTGGTGCGCGGGCTGTGGGACAGCTGGGATGAAAACGCATTCGTGCGCGACCGGGAGAGCGGGCTCTATTTTGATCCCGACAAGCTGCATGTGCTCAATCATCAGGGCAGCCATTTCCGGGTGCGCGGACCGCTCAACATTCCGCCATCGCCGCAGGGGCGGCCGATCCTGGTTCAGGCCGGATCGAGCGGTCCGGGCATGGATCTGGCGGCGCGGACGGCGGAGGCCATCTTCACGGCACAGCAAACTCTGGAAGAGGCCGTGGCGTTCTATTCCGACGTCAAGGGGCGGCTTGCCAAATATGGACGGGCCGCAGATGAACTGAAGATCTTGCCAGGCGTGTTTCCGGTGGTCGGCGACACGGAGAGCGAGGCCAAGGAGAAGTTCGAAGAGTTGCAGTCGCTGATCTCCCCCGAGGTCGGGCTTGATCTGCTCGCCGGCTTCCTCGGAGCGCCTGAGATCCTGACGGCGGCGCCGGACGGACCGTTGCCGCCGCTGAGGGAAACCGAAGGCGGTAAGAGCAGGCAGGCCCTGCTCGTCGAGCTTGCGCGCCGTGAGGGGCTGACGGTGCGCGACCTCTATCTCCGGATCGCCGGGGCGCGAGGCCATTGGCAGGTCGTGGGTACGCCGACGCAGATCGCGGACCAGCTCGAAGAGCGCTTTCAGAACTACGGCGCCGATGGCTTCAACATCATGGCCCCGACGCTCCCCGGCGGGTTGACCGATTTCGTTAAGCTGGTGGTGCCGGAGCTGCGCCGGCGCGGCCTGTTCAGGGACGACTATGAAGGGACGACCTTGCGCGACCACCTCGGCCTGCGCGTGCCGCAGCGCGCGATCCGCACGGCCATTGCCGCCGAATGACATGACACGATCTGGAATGGGAATGCAGGAATGATCCCCAGCAAGCTTCACCTCGTGCTGGCGCTGGCCGGCCTCCTGGCGGGCGCGGTGTCGCCGCCTGTCAGCGCCGAGCCGCTGACCGTGCGCATCGGCTTTGCGTCGGTCGGTGCGGATAACCGGCAGTTTTCCGGCGGCTCATCGGCAAGTGTGGTGCATTCGGAGCACTACCTCGATGCCGACTTGCACGATCGCCCTGACGTCAAGATCGATTGGTACTTTTTCAAAGGGGCGGGTCCGGCGGTCAACGAGGCCTTTGCCAACAATCAGCTCGATTTCGCGATTCAGGCGACCTGCCCGAGATCATCGGGCGGGCGAATGGGCTGAAGACGAAAATCCTGCTCGCCTCCGGAGCGCACGCGCCGATCTACCTCGCCGTGCCGGTGGGGTCGCCGATTCGCAAGGTGGCGGAGCTGCGCGGCCGCAAGGTCGCGATCTTCCGCGGCACCAACAATCATCTTGCCGCGGTGAAGGTGCTGGCCGGAAACGGCCTGCAGGAGCGGAATGTCCAGGTCATCAACATGGACACCGCGACTACGAATGCGGCGTTGACCTCGAAGGACATCGATGCGGCCTTCGGCAACTTCCCGCTCGCTGGTCTTGTCGA
The DNA here is from genome assembly GCF_055791185.1 of Bradyrhizobium ingae. Classification (NCBI taxonomy): domain Bacteria; kingdom Pseudomonadati; phylum Pseudomonadota; class Alphaproteobacteria; order Hyphomicrobiales; family Nitrobacteraceae; genus Bradyrhizobium; species Bradyrhizobium ingae. The sequence continues at coordinate 55,873 of NZ_JBVUBB010000040.1, read as the reverse complement.
GAAGAACATCACCGAGATCATCTACACCACCAAGGGCGATAATCCCGCCTATGAGCGTCATTCGACGCTGATCGGGCAGGAGGCCTTCATCAAGGCGCATCCGGACATCACCCAGAAGATCGTCTCGGCGATCGTCCGCGCCGCTCGCTGGTCGTCGGACGAGGCCAACCGCGCCCACAACCGTGCCGGTCGTTATCGATGAGGCCAAGTGCATCGCCGACAAAGGCTGCACGGTTTGCGTCGAAGTCTGCCCGCTCGACGTGCTCAGGATCAGCGATCTCACCAGCAAAGCTTATATGAAGTATGACGAATGCTGGTACTGCATGCCCTGCGAGGCCGATTGTCCGACCGGCGCCGTGACCGTCAACATTCCCTATCTGTTGCGTTGACATGACTGCATTCGAGCCGTTCGAGGCCTTCGGCGATCTCGATGAGATTGCGGAGCGTCTGCAAAGCCCCGACCCGTCAGTCCGCCGTCTCGCAGTCATCGAACTCGTGGAGACGCCGACGGATGAGGCCGTTCCGCTGTTGGCGCGGGCGGCGGATGATGCTGATGCGGGTGTGAGGCTGCAGGCCGCGCGTGCGTTGGGAGATTTTGACGGCGTCGACGTGGCCAAGGCGCTAATCGGAGCTCTCCTCAATTCTGACACTGCCGTCGCGCAAGCAGCTGCGGACAGCCTGGCAGAGCTTCGCGACCCTGCTACCAGCGCGACCCTGCTACCACTGGTGAAGCATCCCTCCAGCTTTGTGCGGGCCGCGATCCTGCGCGCCTTGAAAGCGCTCCAGGTCGGAGAGTTGCTTGGGCCGGCCATCGGCGCGCTCGGCGACGCCGAACCTGCAGTGCGCACGCAGGCCGTCGGCGTGATCGGCTATCTCAAGCTTACCGAAGCGCTGCCTTCTCTGATCCGCGCGACCAAGGACGGACATCCAGATGTGAGGTTGGCCGCGGTTGATGCGCTGTCATTTGCACGGAACGAGGCCGCCGCTCAGGCGGCCGCCGACGCCCTTTCGGATCGAGAATGGCAGCTGAGGGCAGTCGCCGCCGAGACGATCGGGCGGATTGGTCAGGCCTTAGTGGCACCAGCGCTCATCGTCGCGTTGGGTGATGGCTACTGGCAAGTGCGCCAGAAGGCGCTGCAGAGCCTGGGCAAGCTCCGTTTTCGGGGAGGGGTGGGCGCCATCATTCCCTTCCTTGACGACGAGCTGCCATCGCTCCGCAAGGACGCTGCAGCGGCGCTTGGTGAGATCGCAGATCCGGCCGCCCGCGACGCGCTGGTCGCACGCCTGGGCGACGATGATCCGGACGTGAGAAAGACCGTGAGCTGGGCGCTGCAACAGATCGAGGCGCGCTAATCCTTGAACAGGATCTTTTCCAGCAGATCGAGCCGCTTGATGCGGATGACGCTGCCTTCGATGCTGATGATGTGCCTGGTCTGAAACCGCTTCAGCGTCATCGTCACCCATTGGCGGGTGGAGCCGACCATTGCGGCGACCTGGTCGTGGGTCACCTTGCGGTTGATGACGATAGCGTCGCCATCGGCACGCCCGTAGAGTTCGGCAAGGTTCAAGAGGTATTGGGCCAGCCGCTCGATCACCGAGCGCGTTCCCAGCATTTGCGCCATGGAGGAATAGCACTTGCCCTTGGCAATCAGCCCGTCGATCAGCGCCAGCGCGAACGCCGGCATCTGCACGAGCAGCTTCTGCAGCGCAACGCTCGACAATGCGGTGATCTCGCAGTCTTCAATGGCCACGCCGGACCACATGTGCGCGCCGCCGCCTGAGATCTCCGGCCCTCCGATGAAATGGCCGGGCGTCCAATAGGCGAGGGTGATCTCGCGACCGGAAGGAGCGGTGTAATAAACCCGGACCTGCCCGCACCTGATGATGAAAATCCCCCCATGGCGCTCGCCCTGGCTGAACACCATGGCGCCCTGCGGCACCAGAATGCTGCGTCCCGCGGCCTGCACCTGTGCGTTCTGCTCGGCCGACAGGCGGTCGAGAAAGTGGGCGCCGACATCAAGCCCGTCGATGCTCTCGCTCATGAACAGCGCGGAGTCGCCGGCGGCCGCGTGTGGAGCCAAGGCGGCGGCAGGTTTCGATTTGGTCGGCCAGTCGCGTTGAACCGCAGCGCCCGTGCGGCCCATCAGCGCCTGGATCCCGGCTTCGGAAGCTTCCTTGAGCATCGTCATCGCCATCGGTTCGTCTTGCGGTGTCGGAGGTAGCTAAGGGCGACAGACGGATAAAGTCCACTTCTTTGATTGAATTGAGCTGCACTTAGGAGAGCTGATGCGCAAACGAGTTGGTGGGGAAACAATTCATCTTCTGATCATGCCAAAACGAGAAAATAATTTGATGCAATCCGTCCGTGCGTTGTGACAGAATCAAGAAACGGCAGTAGCGGGCAGGCAGCCGCGCAACTAATTGCTTCAGCCTTGGCGGCATCGGTTCAATAGTTCTCGCCAAATATGCCGGCGGCAGTCTGCCGGCATCGACAATCGAGGACGGGCCAAATGATGTCGTTCAAAGCTGTGAGGATCATCGCTGCGGCCGCAGTTGCGGCGATAGGTCTTACGGGCATATCAAGCGCGGAAACCATTCGGGTTGCGGTCGGGACGCAGGATACGACGATCAATTGCGCAACCGGCGGACTCTTGATCCGCGAGTTGAAGCTGCTCGAGAAATTCCTGCCGCACGAGGGCAGGTACAAGGACGTCACCTACGACATCCAATGGAAGAATTTTACCAGCGGTGCGCCGCTGACCAACGAGATGGTCGCAGGCAAGCTTGATTTCGGCGCGATGGCGGACTTCCCTGGCTCGCTGAATGGGGTTGCGTTTCAGAAGGCTGGCCGCCGCAGCCTGTTCATCAGCGTGCTGTCGGGCAGTACCAAAGGCAGTTGCAATGGCATTGTGGTGCCGGCAAGTTCGCCGGCACAGTCGATTGCGGATCTGAAGGGCAAGACGATCTCCGTTCCCTTCGCCTCAACGTCCCACGGCATGCTACTTCGCGCCATCGAAGCCCAAGGGTGGAATCCCGAAACAGACGTCAATATCATCACGCAGGCACCCGAGGTCGCCGGTCCCGCCTTGCAGGCGAATAAGATCGAGGCGCACGCGGACTTTGTGCCATTTGCGGAGCTGTTCCCGTGGCGCGGCTTTGCGCGCAAGATCTTTGACGGCTCGCAGGCGAGCGCGCCCACCTTTCATGGTTCGCTCGTCGATGCCGAATACGCAGAAAAATATCCAGAGATCGTCGTCGCCTATCTGCGCGCCGCCATCGAGGCCGATAGGCTGATCGCAGAAGAGCCCGAGAAATACAGCGAGCTGATCACCAAGCTGACCGGCATTGAGGCGGAAGTCGTCTACCTCTTTCACGGGCCGCTCGGCCTGCAGACCCGCGACGTGACCTGGAAGCCCGAATACCGCCAGGCAGTCGCGACCTCGATCAAGACGCTAAAGCACCTGAAGCGCGCCGACAGCGATCTCGACATCACCCAGTTCGTGACCGACAAGTTTATCCGCGCCGCACTTGTGCAGGCCGGCCGCGACTACGATGCTGAACTGAAGAATTATGCCCAGCTCCCCCTGAAGGCCAAGGATGCGGCAACCGGTACCGAGATTGCGGATTTCAGCCGGGTAGCGCAGATCTGGGTCAAGGACGAGCCTCAGGTGCGTCACTACGGCTCGCCGGAGAATGCCTTGAAGGTGCTTGCGGCGCTGGAGAAAGAGGGCAAGTCCGTCCGCGTCGTGTATGCACAGGATCGCGAAAGCGGCATCAAGCTATTCGCCAACCAGGCATGGTTCGTACGCTTGGCAAATGGCGAGCTGAATGCCTTCCTGCTGAAGGAGGGTTCCGAGAGGTGGTCGAAGGAGCACGGCGGACAAGTGCTCGACTACGCCGGCGCCCGCGAAGCGATCGTGGCGAGCCGGTGACCCCATGGCTGCCGCCGGCCATAGTCCCGACCGACTGCCGGCAGTGCGGTGGCTGGTTCGCGGCTTCTCCCTCCTCGCCTGTATCGCGCTGTGGCAGCTTGCCTCCTCGCTGCATCTCAATCTTGGCGTGGTGACGTTCCGCAACGTGCCGCCTCCCACCGAAGTGGCCGAGTCCGCCATGGTTCTCCTGAGATCTCCAAAGTTACTGGCGCATGTTGGCAGCAGCCTTTGGCGGGTGTTCGCGGGCTATGGCGCGGCCGTTGTGATCGGGGTGGTGTTCGGCTTCGCAATCGGCCGCTCGCGCGCTGCCAGCGATCTCATACTGCCGCCGTTGGAATTGCTGCGGCCGATTCCGGCGGTGGCATGGATCCCCTTGTCGATCCTGGTCTTCCCGTCCTCGGAATTGTCGATGATCTTCATCACCTTCATCGGCGCGCTCTTCCCGATCGTCCTCAATACGGTCCATGGCGTCGCCAATATCGACCGCCGGCTGGTCGCCTCCGCGCGCAGCCTCGGTGGTACGCCAGCCGCGATCCTGCGGGAGGTCGTGCTGCCAGGTGCAGCACCCAGCATCGTCACGGGCCTTGCTATCGGCATGGGCACGTCCTGGTTCTGCCTCGTCACCGCAGAGATGATCTCCGGCCAGTTCGGCATCGGCTATTACACCTGGGAGGCCTATACCTTGCAGAATTATGCCGACATTATCGTCGGTATGCTGGTCATCGGTCTGCTCGGCATGGGCAGCAGCTGGCTCCTGACGGCGCTGGGACAATATTTGATGCCATGGCGACGTGCGGCGGCCGCGCGATGAACATCCGGGTGTCGGATACCCCAACCCAGACCGTTGGAAGGATCGACGTCAGCCACGTCTCCATCTCGCTTGGCGAAGGCGAGGACGCTTTTGAGGCTGTTCGCGATCTCGACTTCACGGTTCCCTCGGGCGAACTCGTCTGTATCCTTGGCCCGTCCGGCTGCGGCAAGTCGACGTTACTCGGTGCGCTGGCTGGACATCTGCAGGCAACCAGCGGACGTTTGGCCCTCGACCATCAACCGATCCTGGGTCCCAGCCCAGATCGCGGAATCGTATTTCAGCAGCACACGCTCTTTCCGTGGAAACGAGTTCGCGACAATGTCGCGTTCGGGCCGAAGATGCGCGGCATCGGCGGGGCGGAGCGGCACCGAGCAGCGGACGAAATTCTACGCTTGGTCGGGCTTGAAGGTTTCGAAGCCTTCTACCCCTCGCAGCTCTCCGGCGGGATGCAGCAGCGGGTCGAGATCGCGCGGGTTCTCATCAACCAGCCGCGGGTCCTGTTGATGGACGAGCCGTTCGGCGCGCTGGATGCCCAGACACGCAGCTTGATGCAGGAAGTGCTGCTCGACATCTGGACCAAGATTCCGACAACGACGGTGTTCGTCACTCATGATATCGAGGAAGCGCTGTTCCTGGCCGATCGGATCATCGTCATGAGCGCGAGGCCGGGGCGGGTGATCGATGACATCCGCCTGCCGTTTGCGCGGCCGCGGCACAGCGAGCTTGTCACTGAGAGCGAGTTCGTACGTCTGAAACGCCACGTGCTCAGCCTGTTGCGGCGCCCGGACAACGGCGCGCCGCTGCCTCGCTTGAGCCCGCTCGGGATGGCTGTCGGTTAGGTGCGTCAGAATTTGGAAGGACGCGATGGCGGGATAGACCACCACCGCGCCCGCGTGCTCTCTCTCTCTCTCTCTCTCTCTCTCTCGGGAGGAAGGTGTTTCGCGCGCCGCCGCTTCAGACGGTGGCCTTGCTGCCGTCGAAGCGTGTGAAGGAAAAGCCCTCGAATGGCTCCCGGAAGGTGAGCCGCTCATCGCGCAGAATGCTGATGGCGAGCTCTTCGCCGAGTGCCAGCGAGGAGGAGAAGTCCGAGCGGAAGTGAATGCCGGCCCAATCCCGACCTATGCCATGATTCCACGCGAGCTTGTTGAGTTCGCCGCCGACCGTCAGCGGCGGGCCCTCATAGGGGACCAGCCTGGTCGGATCCTTCGGATCCGGCTGCACCGGATTGGGCACCACGGCGCTCTCATCATAGAACGCTTTGAGGATCGTCACGGAAGCCGCTGCAATCTGCGAGGCGCCGCCCGGATAGGTCGAGTGGATCGGCGCGCCCTCGGGATAGACGTGGGGAAGCAGGTGCGTGCCGTATTTCGCCACGCTGCGCGCCAGGGCCTGCGAATTGAGAACGTTGGCGTGAACTGGATACTCGGCCTTGCTGGCGATCCGATGGTGAATTAACCCGCCATAGGCTTCTGGGCGGAGGGTCCGGTGGACGAAGAACTTCTGCCAATAGGCGATGCGAATCGCCCGCGAGGCAGCATAGGGCAGAAGTCCTTGAATATACGGCAGCGCGAACGTGTTCGACGCTCCAGTCTGAGTCCTTGATTTCAGGTACGGATTGCTCGGCGCAAGGGGCGTCCCGAACCCGCCATAAGATGGGTCAGTCTTGCCGGCCGGTGTGCCGAGCAACAGCGCCGCGGCCCAGAAGGTCGCCGAGTTGTTGTGGACGTATTCGGCGAGATCGCGGCCTGTCGCGACAAAACGCAACGTCGGATCGAACTTTGCCGTCTTGCCCGAGAATTTTCCGTTCTGTACCGTGAGCCACTCGTCATAGTCGGTGAGAAAGGTGCTTTCCGGCGTGACGGTCCGAATTCGAGCGGGAATATACTGCGCGCCGTGCGGCGCGTCTCTCAGCGCGAATTGCGAGATATAGGGGCCTTCCAGCGTGCCGGGCGGGATTACGTAGCGACCGGTGCGACCCGCCGGGTCGGATTTATCGCGATAAAGGGCGGTGCCGCGAAACAGGGTCTGTGGCGTCACCTTCCCGGCGGCGCGTGGCCATTGAAGCCGGAAAGCTTGTTGAGCTCGTCGACGGCGGCAAGGATATCCCTGTTGTCGGTGTTGTCAGTGAATGCCGTGAACGGCACGTCACGCAAGAGCGACTGCCAGTAAAGCTCGACGATGTCGGCCGCACGCGTTGGGCTTTCGAGCGCCGGCGCCGGAGGAATCGCGAACTGTGCCGGGTTCAACCCCTCGAGACCGACGGCAAGTGTCCCGATCGGATTGAGCTGCTTGCGCGTGCCGCCGAGCGGTATGGCCTCGAACGCCGCGGGATCGCCGGATGCATAGGCCTTGAGGGTGGCCTTGAAGGCGGCCGGGTCGACTTCGCCGCGCGCATCGTGCGGCAGGCCTCGCGTGTCGGAGCCAATATAGTTCGGATAACGTTCCTCATCGCCGTTGGTCGGGTGCGGCAGAACGGGTGCATCGCGATTAGCTTGCGCTGCGGCAACGCGGATCTTGAAGGCGTGTTCGCGAAACGCTCCATCGCTCGAGGATGGCCCTTCTCCGGCTGCCGTCGTGGGTTTGTCTTCAGCGCTCGCAAACGCTTGAACACTCGTGGCGGAGAGAAGCGCAGCACCACCGGCGAGGCCAAGAAACTTGCGGCGCTGTTCGTCTTTGCGCGCCGCGAAAAGCTTGCCTCGGAGCCGGTGATCCGCGTGCGCGGTTATCCTGGCGCTTACGACAATTATGCGGCGCTGCCGGACGCGGTCCGCTGGCAGCAGGCCGTTCGTTACCGACGCGCCGGGTCGACGCCACCACCCGATGCGATCTCACGGGTGGTGAAGTTCCCCAACTTCTACCTCCATCTTGCAGCCCCCTGGACGTCGGCAAAGGCGTTTGGCTCGCGGCTGCTTGGGACCACCCCGAGGGGCGACATCGCATTTGATTTCGTCATCGCCGGCACGGGGTACGAGGTCGATCTCACCAAGCGGCCGGAACTCGCCGCCTTCGCCGATCAGATCCTGCTCTGGCACGACCGTTTTTCGCCGCCGGCGGGCGAGCAGGACGAAATCCTGGCGGCGCATCCCTATCTCGGGTCAGGACACGAATTCCTGGAAAAGGAGCCCGGCCGTGCGCCGTATCTCCGGGACATTCACGTCTTCAACCCCGCGGCCTTCGTCAGCTTCGGCCTGCCGATCGGCGACGTCCCGAGCTTCAAGCGCGATATTCCAGGTGTAGTTGCCCGGATCAGCCGCGATCCCTTTCTGGCCGATCTTCCTTCGCACGAGACACGCATCAATGGGCCAATCGCCGAGGATTTTGATGCCTCCCTCTACGCGTCAGCGGTCTGGTGCTCACCGTACACTGTCGCGGCGGAATAGTGGACAAGACGCAGATCGAGAGCTTGCACAGAGCAGATTGCGTTTCGCTGTTGCCGTTTCCGCGAACGCAACTATTTCCCGTGCAGTTCAAACTTTGGAAGCTATTTCCGAAAGCCTTGCGTTAGCATCATCGAACCGAACACGAAGTTGCATTGAGGCGGCTTCGACTGGAAGGACCCGGCAGACGCGGTCGCCGCCAAAGCCCGGCGGCAGTCTAGCAAGAGGACCAATCATAACGTCAATCGTCTTCACTCCGCTTTTCGCTTCCGCGATCGGCAAACGGCGGAGCTTCGTCCAAAATTGGGGTCGCGGTCTTGGGGAACATGACATGACGGACGCAATCGCCATCGACAACGTCATTCCGCGCGCTGACATCGTCAAGCGATCGGCGCGCATTGGCGCAGAAATCAGGAACATCAAGCTGTCCGGCAAACTTCCGGACCAGACGATCGCCGCGATCAACCAGGCTCTGCTCGAGCACAAGGTCATCTTTTTCCGTGACCAGAACCACCTCGACGACGCCGAGCAGGAACGCTTCGCCGTTCGGCTCGGAAAGCTGGTGCCGCATCCGACGGTCGGCGCAACGAAGGGCACCGCATCTATCCTTGAACTTGACTCTGCGCGCGGCGGCGGCCGCGCCGACCAGTGGCATACCGACGTCACCTTCGTCGACGCCTATCCCAAGATCTCCGTCCTGCGCGGCGTCGTGACCCCGGCGTTCGGCGGCGACACCATCTGGTCGAACACGGCGGCAGCTTATCTGGATCTGCCGGCGCCGCTCCGGAAACTCGCCGACGAGCTCTGGGCGGTGCACAGCAACGCCTATGACTACGCGGTCAAGACCCGTGCGTCGGAAGCCGACAGGAAGCATTTTGAGGAGGTCTTCACCGGCACGATCTACGAGACGGAGCATCCAGTGGTTCGCGTTCATCCCGAGACGGGCGAGCGCACGCTGGTGCTCGGCAATTTCGTCCAGCGCTTCGTCGATCTATCGAAATATGACAGTCAAAAGCTGTTTGACCTGTTCCAGTCGTACGTTACCGCACCCGAAAACACCGTGCGGTGGAGCTGGCGGGAAGGGGATGTGGTGATCTGGGACAATCGTGCCACCCAGCACTACGCTGTCAACGACTACGGCGATCAGCATCGAATCGTCCGGCGTGCGACCATCGACGGTGATGTGCCGGTCGGAATCGACGGCCGCAAGAGCGTGACCCGCATCAAGGCGACCAAGCCCCAGGCGAAGGCCGCCTGAAACACCAGCGAGGAATGACGACAATGAGAATTGCCACTCATAGCTTGCGCCAGATGACTGCCGGCGCGCTTGCAAAGACCAAGCGGCTGATCCTGGGCGGCATCGCGCTGACGGGTCTGCTCGGCGGCGCCATGGCCGATCCGCAGCTTGAAAAGACCGAGATCCGCTACCAGGGCTGGGCCGGACAGGTGACGTTCGTCGAACTGGCCGACGACCTAGGTTACCTGGCTCCGCTCAAGCTCAAATGGGTCGGCAACACCATCAGCGGACCACAGGACATCCAGACCGTGGTCACCGGCGACATCGACATCGGCGGCGCGTTCTATGGCGCGATCATCAAGCTGATCGCGGCGAAGGCGCCGATCAAGGCGGTGGTCGGCTACTACGGTTCGGACGACAATACCTACTACGGGTACTACGTGAAAGAGGACAGCCCGATCAGGACCGCGCGTGATCTGATCGGCAAGAAGGTCGCGGTCAATACGCTCGGCGCCCACCTCGAGTTTGTGTTGCGTGAATATCTGGCTCGCAACGGCCTCACTCCCTCCGAGGCCAAGCAGGTGACGCTGGTCGCGATCCCGCCGGTCACCGGCGAGCAGGCGTTGCGCCAGGGGCAGGTCGAGGTGACCACGCTAAACGGTGTGTTACGCGACAAGGCCCTGGAACGCGGCGGGATCCGGAGGCTGTTTGCTGACACCGATCTGTTCGGCAATTTCACCGGCGGGTCCTATGTCCTGCGCGATAAGTTCATCAAGGACAATCCCAACACCTCGCGCAAGCTGATTGAAGGCGTCTCCCGCGCCATCGCATGGGCACAGGCGACCCCGTCGGAGGAGGTCCGCGCCCGCTTCGAGCGCATCATCGCCGAGCGCAAGCGCAACGAGGATGCTACGCCCATCAAATATTGGAAGAGTACCGGCGTCGCGAGCAAAGGCGGGGTGATCGGCGATACAGAGCTCCAGGTGTGGATCGACTGGCTGGTCAAGGATGGTCTGCTCAAACAGGACCAGCTCAAGCCGTCGGATATCTACACCAATGACTTCAACTACTTCCGTCCCGGCAAGACAGCGGACGCCAAATGACTGCGGCCAAGATCCGTGTCGAGCATGTGCGGAAGGAATTCCCGGTCCGCGGCAAGGACGGCGGTCCGGCACAGCGCTTCACCGCGCTGGACGACATCACGCTGGACGTGCGGGCCGGGGAGTTTTTGGCGCTGGTCGGTCCGAGCGGCTGCGGCAAGTCGACCTTGCTGGACCTGCTTGGTGGCCTGGCGACGCCGAGCAGCGGGCGCATCCTGCTGGCTGGCAAGCCGATCGAAGGACCGGGGCGCGATCGCGGCATTCTCTTCCAGCAATATGCGCTATTTCCCTGGCGCACGGCCGCCGAGAATGTCGAGTTTGGGCTCGATATCGCTGGCCTGAAGGCTAGGGAGCGACGCGAGAGAGCGTTGCATTACCTCGATCTGGTCGGGCTATCCGGCTTCGCTGATCACTATCCGCACGAGCTCTCCGGCGGCATGAAGCAGCGCGTCGCTATCGCCCGGAGCCTCGCCTACGATCCCGAGGTGCTGCTGATGGACGAGCCGTTCGCAGCTCTCGATGCCCAAACGCGCGAGACGCTCCAGGGCGAGCTGCTGCGGATCTGGCGCAGCACCGGAAAGACCATCCTGTTCATCACGCACGGAATCGACGAGGCCGTCGTCCTCGGCCAGCGGGTTGCGGTGATGACGTCGCGCCCCGGCCGCATCAAAGAGGTCGTCGATGTCCCCGACGAGCTACATAGCGAAACGGATGACGTGCGCTCGCTTCCGGAGTTCGGGCGTGTGCGGCATGACGTCTGGTCGTTGCTGCGCGACGAGGTGCTGAAGGCGCAGGGATCGCAGCTGCCCGAAACGGGCGAAAGCGAGCCCGCTGGAAACGCGAAGGAGCTGGCGCATGTCTAATCTGGAGATGCTGACGCTTCTGGAGCTGGCCGAGGGAAGTTCGAAAGAGCGTGCTACGCAAGGCAGGAGCTCGTTGACTGACGCGTCCAGCGGACTCGCGCAGCGGTTCGGAGCCCTTGGCCAACGGTCCCTGCTGCTCGTGTTGTTCCTGGCGGTCTGGGAAGCCGCGCCACGGCTGGGGCTGGTCGACGTGACGTTCCTGCCGCCGTTCTCCGAGGTGATCGCTGCAGGCTGGCAGCTCGCGCAGACCGGCGAGCTTTACGACGACGTCGGCGCGAGCCTGCTCCGGGCTCTGAGCGGATTTCTGATCGCCGTCGTCCTGATGGTGCCGCTGGGTCTGCTGACGGGATGGTACGCCCGGCTCGGTGACTTCCTGAACCAGATTATCGAGATCGCGCGCAATACGGCGCCGCTCGCGCTGCTGCCGGTGTTCATCCTGCTGCTTGGCATCGGTGAGCTGTCGAAGGTCACCATGGTGATCTATAGCTGTGCCTGGCCGTTGCTGCTGAATACGATCGCTGCCGTCCGGCAGGTCGATCCGCTCCTGATCAAATCGGCCCGGACCATGGGCGCCACGCCGAGCCAATTGTTCCGAAAGGTGATCCTGCCGGCGTCCCTGCCGACGATCTTCGTCGGGATTCGCCTCGCCAGCGCCTCAGCGATGCTGGTGCTGGTGGCCTCCGAGATGGTCGGCGCGAAATCTGGGCTCGGCTATCTCATCATCAACAGCCAGTACAGCTTCCTGATCCCGCAGATGTATTTCGGCATCCTCGGGATCACCGTGATTGGCCTCGTGTTCAACGCGATCCTCGAGACGCTGGAACGCCGGCTGATGCGCTGGAAGGCGCCGGCTGTCTAGACCTGCTTGTTGCGCGCCGTGGCCTGCGTCACGATGCTGTTCGGCGACACGTCCTGGGTCACCCAGACATTGCCGCCGATGGTCGAGCCCCGGCCGATCGTGATCCGGCCGAGGATGGTCGCGCCGGCATAGATCACGACGTCGTCCTCGACGATCGGATGCCGAGCGTCGCCCTTGATCAGGTTGCCCTCATGGTCGGTGGGGAAGTGGCGCGCGCCCAGCGTCACGGCCTGGTAGATGCGGACGTTAGTGCCGATGATCGCGGTCTCCCCGACGACGACGCCGGTACCGTGATCGATGAAGAAGCCGGAACCGATGCTCGCGCCGGGATGAATGTCGATGCCGGTCCTGGTGTGGGCGATCTCCGCCACCAGCCTCGCGATCAACCGTGCGCCAAGCTGATGCAGAATGTGGGCAAGGCGATGGTGAATGATCGCGGTCATCCCGGGATAGCCGATCAGGATCTCCGGGAAATTCCTGGCTGCGGGATCGCCGACGAAGGCGGCACGAAGGTCGCTGATGATCAGCCCGCGGACGTCAGGAAGCTGCGAGGCAAAGTTGCGCGTCAGCTTGATCGCATCGTCGCGTCGGAAGCCGGGCGTGAGCTCATCGCCGATGAAGAGGGCAGCGCGATGGATCTCGTCGCAAAGGCTGTCGAGGGCAATGCTGAGGCGGTTGCCGACGAAATAGTCGATATTCTCGCCGTCGAGGTCGAATTGGCCGTAGTGCCGCGGGAACAGTGCTTCCGTCAGGCCGTCGAGAATAGCCTGGAGCGCCTCGCGCGACGGGGCGCGACGGGCCTCGCCGTCCCGGCGGATACTGTGGCTCTCCTCCCGGGAGACGCGGAGCGCGGCGACGAGCCGATCGAGCTGCCAGCGCTTCTGCGTGGGATTGCCTGGGGTGGTCGTCACCTCCTCGGCGGATTGCTGCGGAACCTCGTGCTTCATGCTGTCGTAAGCCCCATCGGTGGTAGTGCGGGTGTTTAGTGTTACCTGACGTGCGCCAAGGGAATGCTGCTTTCCCAGAGAAGATCGTCGGCGTCCTGCTGAATCTCGATGTATTGGCCGTTCCAGTACACCAGTCCGGAAAGCTGCGGCGACAAGTCGAAGTTCAGGATGCTGCCGACAATGATCCCGTGTGAATAGCGCTCGATGATCTCCTCGACCCGGCATTCGATGGTCGCGAGCGAGTTGCCGAGCAGCGGAACGCCGGACGCGCCCGCAGACCATGGAACGCCGTCAAAGCGTTGCGGACCCTTGAGGCGTCCGTCGCTGAACCGGCTCGCCAACTCCTCCTGGTCGGAGCCCAGAATGTTCACGCCGAAGACCCCGTGGCGCTCGATCAGAGCAAAGGGCGACGCCTGCCGGTTGACGCTGACGAGCAGGCGGGGCGGGCTCGCGCTGAGCGAAGTCAGCGACGTGACCGTCATCCCTGTGGTGTTGTCGTCTCGCCCGGCCGTGATAATGCTCACGCCGCCGGCGAGGCGACGCATCACCGCGCGAAACTGGTGCTCGATCTCGTCGTTGTCGGTGACGAGATGAATGTCCGACTTTCCCATGTCAGTCTCTCCTTGGGTCTTTCGTCCTAGAAAAAGCCCTTTTCCGGCAATGGCGTGCCATTGATTTCGTATTGGCCGATCGAGCGCGTCTTGTAGGTGGTCGGATTGTGGGACGAGAGCGTCCGCGCGTTGCGCCAGTGACGATCGAGATTTGTGACCTTCTTGGCCGCCGATGCTCCGCCGACGTCGAACAGCAGGCTGCCGCCCCGAATGGCGAAATCATCGGCTATGATCTTGGCTTTGGCCGAGAGCAGCGCGGCAGTGTGGGCGGCTTCGGCCGCGTTCGATGCACCGGCGTCAAAGGCGTCGGTCGCTACATCCAGCGCCTCGGCGGCCGCGAGCACTACGGTTTCGGCGGCGAAGGCGCCGCTGGCGATCTGACCGACGGTCTGCTGAAGCAGGGGGTCCTCGCTCGGGACTTCGTTCGGCGCATAGTAGAAGGTCCGCTTCCGGGAACGCACGAGCGCTGTCGCATCGCGCAGCGTGGCGCGCGCGATACCGGCGACGATGGCCGTGAGGAAGAGCTGCGAGAACGTATTGGAGTAGGCAACGCCGTAGCCGACGTCAGGCGCGTCGAATACGATTTCCTGACGCTTGACCCTGACGTTGCGGAAGTGCGTCGTCCCGGTCGCCGTCAAGCGCTGGCCAAGCCCGTCCCAGTCGTCGACGAGCTCAATGCCGTCGCGCTTGACCGGAACGATCGCAGCGCAGCTAGTGCCGGAGGAATCGGCGGCGCGCACCAGGACGTAATCCGAATAGAGAGTGCCAGTGCTGTAATATTTGGTGCCGTTCAGGAAGTAGTCGCCGTTTCCGTCGGGCGCGAATGTCGTGCCAGGGGTGACGTTGCCGACGCGCTGGCTTTCGAGTTCGGTGGCGGCAAGGCCGATGATGGCGCCCTCGGCAACCGCCTTTTGCCATTGCCGGCTCTGCTCGTCCCTTGGACGCCGCACCAGACGCTCGACCACGCTGAAGTGATTACGCAGAACATGCGCGCCATTGGCGTCCGCCTCGCCGAGGCGGATGACGAAGGCGAACAGCTCGCGGATTGAGTTGCCGGCCCCGCCAGCCTCCACGGGAAGCCGTAGAGCGCCCAATCGGGCTCGCCGGATGAGTTCGATTGCGTCATAGGGAAGAACGCGATCGCGCTCGCGATCGCTCGCACCTTCGTTGATCTCCTTCAGCAGGGCCTCGATTTTCGACGAGGCGGGTTGGAGCGGGTACGAGGAGTCCAGCGAGAAACTGGTTACGGGTCTGTTCATTCCCCTTGCCTATTTCTTCTTAGAGCTGAGCGAGATGGTCGCTCACCTTGACCGGTTCCGGCAGAATCTTGCGCGCGACGAGCCAATCCGCGGCCTTCTGCAGATCGGAGACGAACTGCTTGTCGTCGACCGCCAAGCACCGATACTGACGCTTCAGTGCGATGAACTGGTCGCGGACCTCGTCGCTGTACTTGCCAGCCTTCTGCGCGATGTACTCGGCCTCCTTGGCATTCTCCGAGATCCATTTGCCTTCGGCGCGGAACGCATCGTTGACGGAGCGAATCAGCGCGGGATTGTCCGTCGCGAATTTGCGGGTGGTGAGATAGGAGGTGTAGTCGATCTGGAAATCGAGATCGCGCCCCTCCAGGAAAAGGTCGTGCGCTTTGTATTCGAGCCGGGCGATATCGACGCCGGGGCTCCACATAGACCAGGCATCAACCTTGCCGGAGGCAAGCGCGGGCGCCGCATCCGGCGGGTTGAGATAGACGAACTTGACCGCGGAGCGGTCGACCTTGTGCTTCTCGAGCGCTGCAACCAACAGGAACTCGCCGAGGCCCGAGCGGTTGACTGCGACCGACTTGCCGACGAGGTCCTCGACCTTGTCGATGCCCGAGCCATCCTTGGCGATGATGGCCGTGGTGCGCGGCTCGTAGACAACGAATTGCGTGAACACCAGCGGCGAGCCCGCGATGATCGCGGCCAGCGCCGGCGTGGTGCTGCCGCCGAAGCTGAAATCGGCGCTGCCGCCAGTTACCGCCTGCAAGGTCGGTGCGTGATTGGGGAACGGGCCAAGCCACTCGACCTTGATCCCCTCCTTGGCCAGCGCCTTCTCGAACTCGCCGCGCTCCTTGGCGATCAGGTTGAGGCCGCCGAGGCCCCAGGTCAGGCGCACCGTATCCGTGGTGCGCCCAGTACCGGCCTCGGCGAAATGGGAGAGGTTCAGGCCGGCGAGCGCACCAATGCCGAACGCTGCGGAGCCGAGAAAGCCGCGCCGGGATGGTTTGGCGGAGAAGTCAGACATGAAGGGCCTTCCAGGTCGCTCAATTCAGGGGATGAGGCGAGGTCACGCCGAGCTCGGCAAGGAGATCAGCGCGCGATATCGAAGCCGCGTCGGATGCGCGATGCTCGAAAGCGATCGCACCGCTCCGCATCACCAGGATGCGATCGGCCAGCGTGATCGCCTCGTCGACGTCATGCGTGACGAGGAGAACGCCCGGACGGTGGCTGGCGACGAGCTCACGCACGAGCTCGTGCATACGCATGCGGGTCAGGGCATCGAGCGCCGCGAAGGGCTCGTCCAGCAGCAGGAGCTCCGGCTGTTGCACCAGCGCGCGCGCGAGCGCGACGCGTTGCGCCTGTCCGCCCGAGAGATTGCGTGGCCAATCGTCGAGGCGATCGCCGAGCCCGACTTCCGCCAGCGCTTCGGCGGCGCGCTCGCGCACATCCGGAAGCTGCAACCCGAGCGCGACGTTGCGCCACAGATTGTCCCACGGCAGCAGGCGATGCTCCTGGAAGACGACCGCAGGCCGACGCGGCGCATTGATCCGTCCGCCCCGGATCGGGTCGAGCCCAGCAAGGGCGCGCAAGAGCGTGGTCTTGCCGCAGCCGCTCTCGCCGAGCAGGGCGACGAACTCACCGCGCTCGATGCGCAGATTGAGCTTTTCGATGACGATCCGCTTGCCGTAAGCGCGTGTCATATTGCTCACGACCACGGCAGGCCCGGAACCAGCGACACGCGCGTGAAAAGGCGCGACGTGAACATTCATCGCGCGGCTCCATAGTTCGGGTGCCAGGCGAGCAGGCGCCGTTCGAGGACGCGGGCGATAGCGTCCGCTGCCACCCCGATCAGGGCGTAGATCACGATTGTCAGCACGATGACATCGGTACGCAGGAACTCGCGCGCGTCCATGGCAAGGAAGCCGATGCCGGATTGCGCGCCAATGGTTTCTGCAACGACCAGCGCCAGCCAAGCTGTCGCGAGTGCATAGCGAATGCCGGTCAGGATTGACGGCAATGCGCCCGGCAGAATGATCCGCCGGATCAATTCGAACGCACCAAGCCCCTGGATCCGGCCAAGTTCGATCAGCTTCGGATCAACTTGCCGGATTCCCAAGACGGTGTTGATGTAGATCGGGAAGGTGACGCCGAGCGTCACGAGGAAGATCTTCTCGGCTTCGCCGACGCCGATCCAGACGATGACGAGGGGCAGCAAGGCCAGGAACGGAATCGCACGGATCATCTGCACGCTGCGATTGATCACAGCCTCGGCGATACGCGAGAACCCGACGAGCACGCCGAGCGTGAAGCCGACAGCGCCACCCATCGCAAAACCTGCCACCGCGCGCAAAAGGCTGATGCCCAGATCATTCAATAGGCTGCCGGACGAAATAAGCTTGAATGCCGTTCTCATTATCTTGCTCGGCGCAGGCAACACCTGCGGCGACAACCATCCCGTCTGTGCCAAAAGCTCCCACACAATCACCAGCGTCATCGGCGCAAGCCAGGACAGTAGTTGCAAGCCGTTTTGTCCGAGCCTGTTGAGCGAATGCGTTGCGGGCGCAGCGCTGTTCTGCCGTTCCTGATCGGATACCGCGGCGATTACAGCCGGTTCGTCGTTGCTCAACTCGATATTGCTCAAGACGGGTCGTCCTCGCTTGATCGCACATGCGACAAGCGCATAAGCCAGGTCGGCAATGAGCTGCCGCCTCTTGCAAAATGTCCCACGAATTCGCGCGAACAGAAATAGAGCGGTTTTTCAATTGTGGTTCGTTGCAGAGTGTTCTGATCTCGCCGCGGCGAGGCGCGCGACAAAGAAAATCTTTTGATGCCGGACGTGCTTGATCTCGCGTCAGGCAGCGGCAGAAACTGACAACGCAATCTGGACGACGCGACGATTTCAGGGAGAATGCGATGACGACGAGGCCGCTTCGCTTCGGAATCTGGGCGCTGGTGCATGGTCCGCGCGCGGCGCATCAGGATCCCGAAGAACCCCCTATGATGCGTCATGGGAGCGCAACCGGGACCTGGTGCTCGCCGCCGAAGAGCTGGGCTACGATTCGACGCTGATCGCGCAGCACACCATCGATCCGCACCAGGAGGATCTCGATCAGCTCGAAGCCTGGAGTGCTGCGGCTGCGATCGCAGCCTTGACGAAACGGATCGAAATCATCGCCGCGATCAAGCCATACCTGTATCATCCCGTGGTGCTGGCCAAGCTGGCACTCGGCATCGAGAACATCAGCCGTGGCCGCTTTGCCATCAATCTCGTCAACGCCTGGAACAGGCCGGAGCTCGAGAAGGCCGGTATCGGCTTTCCCGAGCATGACGCGCGCTACGCCTACGGGCGCGAATGGATTTCAGTCGTGACGCGCCTGATGGAGGGCGAGCGGGTTACCCATGCCGGCGAGCATTTCGACGTGCGTGATTATGCGCCGCTGCCAACGAGCCTCTATCGGACACGTCCCGCGATCTATGTCGGCGGCGAGTCTGAGCCTGCCCGTGCGCTGGTCGCCGGTCACGGTGACGTCTGGTTCATTAATGGCCAGCCGCTGGGGGACGTCGCCGGCCTGATTGCCGACGTCGACGCGCGTCCGCGGGGCGATGCGCCGCCGCTGCGGTTCCGGCTGTCCGCCTTCGTCATCGCGCGAGAGACGGCGCAGCAGGCGCAGGCGGCCTATGAGCGTCTCCTCAGCATCGCCGCCAAGGATGCGGCGATGAAGGCGATCCAGACGCAGAACACCGATCCCAAGGTCGTGATGATGCAGACCATGCAGAAGACGCCGCGGATCGGCAGCAACGGTGGCACGGCGGCAGGCCTGGTCGGCAGTTATGATGAAGCCGCCGAACGTATTCACGCCTTCCATGCAGCGGGCATCGAGCTGTTCATGCTGCAGTTCCAGCCGTTCGAGGCGGAGATGCGGCGCTTTGCGCTGGAAGTGATGCCGCGCGTGCGCCGATACGCGCCGAGTGGCGCCGGCAAATCCGTTGAGCGGTTGTCAGAATTGTCGGGCAGGTGAGGGGCTAAGCGAATCCCGGCGCCGGACCTGAGCCGATATCGCCGTTGCCATGCGGCAGAGCCGGCTCCGGGCAGTTAGTCAATCGCGCGGGATTGCCGACTGCGGTGCAGCCGTGTGGCACCTCACTGGTCACAACCGACTCGGCGCCGATCTTGGCGAAATCACCGATGCGGATGTCGCCGAGAATGGTCGCGCCCGCGCCGATAAAGACGCCGCGGCCGATCCGCGGTGAGCGCGTAGGAAGCTCCCGCTGCCTGCCAATGCTGACATTCTGGAGAATGGTAACGTCGTCGCCAATCACGACGTTTGCACCAATCACGATCCCCGTGGCGTGGTCGAGGTATACTGAGGCCCCGATCCGTGCCGACGGATGAATGCTGACCTGCAATGCATTGGAGGCTTCGTTTTGGAAGAGCAACGCTCGATCGACGTGGTCGTGCTGCCAGAGCCAATGCGATACGCGCCAGGCCTGCAGCGCGACGAAGCCCTTGAAGTGGAGAAGCGGCGACAGTAGGCCGGCGATCGCCGGATCGCGAGCGACAATGGCTTGTAAGTCCCGACTTGCGGCTTCAACCAAGTCCGGCTCGCCTCGAAAGGCGTCGTTGGCGAGCTTCGCAAAACGCGCGTGCGTCGCGATGTTGCCGCCGAGCCGGCGTCCGATTTGGTCCGACAAGGCGGCCGCGAAATCGTGATGAGCCAGGATGGAATCGGAAAGCGCCGCGCCAAAAACTGGATCGGCGGCGATCGCGCGCCGCGCCTCGTGGCCTATTTCCTGCCAGAGGCTGTCGCTCTCGATTATCGCAGGTCTGGCCATCCGAATCTCCGGTCTGCCCCACACGTGGGCTGTCGAATATAGAACGTGCCGTGCATGCACGCCAACTCACGCCGAACAAATGTCGACGGCCCGGCCTCGCGGCGGACACCCAGTCGATGCTCTTTCCAATTCCGTTGGCGCCAGATTGCTGAGGCCAACGCGGCCGAAGGTCATCAGCGGTATCATTCGGCACGGTGACGATCGCGTGGACAAGAGATTGACATCGGGCCTCGATGTCGATCCTCGGACGGCCATCTCCTCACGTCGCCCGAAACTGCCGGTCAGGACACTTGCGACGGGGGACCACGGTCGCGCGGCTGGCGAAGATGCGTTCGGTACTCTCGATGTCTGTCAGATGCCTGCGACGTCTAGGCCGTTGATCCTGCCCGCCTGCGGCCTGCTCACCCTTGATGAACGCATCGAATGTGTCGCTCGGAAAATAGACCTGGCTGGGCTGATCGATCACCAGAAAGGAAGGTACTGGATTGGTCGTGCCGCGCGTCAGGAACACACCATGAAGTGCTAGCAGCGCGGCCAGATGGTACGCCATCCAATTCTCTCCGCTACCGATCTCCCAGAGATAGTCAGGGCGATTTGCTCCCTCCCGTTCGAAGTTTATGCTTAACTCACGTTCGTCAAGGACTGGTTTGCCTTCCGCGCCGGCCACACCCACTCCGCCTGGCGGCCGCGGAACGGTTCGAAAGTCAACCACCGCAATCTCACCGCGGCGGTGATCGACAGCCGCGATTTCCTGGCGGCGAGGAGGCGCGCCGACAATCAGGTGCTTCTGCCCGCAGGACGGAAGGTAGCGTTCACCGGTGACCTCGACTTCAACCAACACCTGTTGATCTAGGCCAAGCTCGACCAGGTCCACGGCAAGCACCCCGACATGGTACTGTTGCACGGCGGATCGCCGAAGGGCGCCGAATTGATCGCCGCCAAATGGGCCGACAACCGCAAAGTCCCGCAGATCGCCTCCAGGCCCGACTGGACGAAGCATAACAAGGCAGCGCCGTTCAAGCGCAACGATGCGATGCTTGACGTGCTGCCGATCGGCGTGATGCACTTCCCGGGCACCGGCATCCAGGTCGGGCGGTTTGGAACAGGCGGCGCTTAGGCGCCGCCATCATCCGCCTTCAATCCTCCGGATAGACGGAGGAATTCAACGTTGCTGGCGCCAGAACTGAGTGCTGTAGTTGTTAAGGTCGCGAGTATGGGAATCGACCGTTGCCTGGAATGTTTTTGGGACCGTGTCTCCGTTACCACCTTCCCTGAAATAGTCCCTCACCGAGTAGAGCGCTCCTCTCATCAGGTGCTCCCACGTTTGATAAGGCCTGGTCTGTCGATCCTGCTCCTGTTTGGCAGCGCTCGGCTTCCGCTTGGGAACGGGGATCGTATAGTCGGGACGTAGATCCACGTCATGGACGAAGGTCATGCTGCCAAGCGTCCACTCGTCATCGACGGTCCGGCGCACCGATAGCTCACTCGGACACTCAGGCGTTTGTCGAAATGGTGAGGCGGCATGACCTGGTCATCAATATAGAAGAGTTGGCCTTCCTTTTGTTCCGCTTCCATTCGGCGTTTCATGTCCTCAACCGCGAAGGACAGCTCAATGCCCGCGCGTCTAAGGGCGTCTCCCGTTTCCGCGCGCTTTCGTGCCGCCTTGGCCTGGCGGTGGTTTGCCAACGCTCGTTCAAATCGATTAAGTGTTTTTGCAATGTAGGGTCCGCAGCTCGCGAGGCGGAGGCCGTGCAGGTCGCCCAATCGTTCTTCGCGGATCGCTTGATCGACAAGTCTGTCCAGATTGCTGGTATTGATCGCCGTAAGCGCATCTTGTTGATCGCGGGGGATATTGATCTCTCCTATGCCGGCTATCCTCGTTCTACCTATCGAAGCTCGAATGATCGTGACGACCTTGATGCTGCCGAGGCAGGTGGGAAGTCAGGGACCATCAAGAATCGCAATTCCTCGATAAGACAATATCAGGACAATTCTCATAGATCGTGGGCGTTCTTGTTTACTGAGGTGTTCGTCAATGCCTGTGCGTTGCCCTGCGGGCCGCGCTTTCGGCTGCGCCGGAACCACGCCGTTGCCGTGTTTCCGCCCATTCGGCTTCAATCACTAACGCAGGGTTAGGCGGCGGACTGCTCGAATCGGCGATTTGCCCCATTCAGTCCGGCACGCCGGTAACGGCGATGCGTGCAGCGCATGTATGGAAGGCTAGGTCGATATCGCTCTCGATCAGCCCTTCGAGTTGAAGCGGTTGCAGGCGACCGGCAGGTACGAATGCTAGCGCTACCGGATGATGACCAACTCCAGTGCTCGGTCATCTCCAGTCGGCTTTTGTTCGGCGGGTTCTGGTTGTCATGACGCCTGCTGCGGCTTGACAGGCGCTAGCGCTTTCGAGAAATGATTACCCACAAATTCTTTGGACGCCAGTGTCAATGATCAGGTCCGAACTTGTTGAGCGTATCTCCGGCCGAAATCCGCGCCTTTATCCGCGTGACGTCGAGAACATTGTAAATGCAATCCTGGGCGAGATCGTCGCCGCGCTCGCGCGCGGCGATCGGGTTGAGCTTCGTGGATTCGGAGTGTTCTCTGCCAAGCAACGGCAGGCTCGCATCAGCAGGAATCCGCGCACAGGCGCGCTCGTGCGGGTCGACGAGAAGCGCCTTCCGCACTTCAAGGCCAGCAAGGAAATGCACGAACGACTAAACAGTGACGCGGGACCGAAAGACAGCAACTTTGCCGTCCAAGACAGTCCAAGAGCGTCCGCTGAGCCTGGTGTGGTGAAGAAGCAACGTTAATATTGTTTTCGCAAACGCAAGCGCCAGTGACGCTCCACAAATCTCAATGATCGAGGCACTCTGGGGTCGGTACCGGGGATGGACTACATTGCGTCTTATTGAGCTATTTCCCGGGGAGCCGCGGATCTCATCTGTGGCTCCATTTTATTTCGTGAATGTTTTTGAGAAGATGTCGATGGCCATCCAGGACTTAAGTGACGCGAGCGTCCTTAAACTCTACGAAAATATTCGGCAGCAAGTTGCGGCCGATCTGCGCCTAGGCAGCAAACATCGTCTGTTGGGCGAGACTGCGAAACGAGAAGCGCTGCGCCTTGAGGAAGAACTGAAGCGCCGTCGAGTTCCGTATACCCCCATCAGTTGGAGCTGACGCTCGATCCAAATGAAGCCGGCGCGAGCCGCCACGAGGGTTTTTGAGATTGCAAGCTTTTGGGGCTTGAGGCGTCGGAAGCTTGCAATTTTGTTTTTTGGATTTCCCGCGAATCGCGAGTCGTGATTCCGTCGTGGCATCGGAGGGGACGATGCGACGGAAGGAACGACGCGACGAGGGACAGACCGATCGTCTGCGCTCGTAAGCGGCGTGTCTCCCGCACCTTGTTGCTGTTGAGCAGATCGGCAAAATGAGTTCCGCCTGGAAGAGGACGGTTTTCATAGATGATCGAGCGTGTTGTCGACGCATCTCAGCTACGGGTCCGGCGGCGCTAGAGCGACGAGGTTAAGGGACGGATCGTTGCGGAGTCCTTTGTTCCGGGCGCGGTCGTCTCGGATGTTGCGCGGCGCCACGGTCTGTCGCCGCAGCATTTGTCGGCCTGGCGCAAGGCGGTACGCGACGGATTGTTGAAGCTGCCGTCCACGCCCAGGGCATGAGTTCGTCCAGATGCGAGGCCGGCCAGAGATTGACAAGTCTGGTGAGGACGTCGGTCAGATATCGGTCAGTGGATCGTCAACCGTGGAGGGCTGACGAAAGGCAAGAACGTTGGTAGCCTCGGTCATGGCCTATCGCTCTCCTTGAGGCTCTGGCAGGCTGGACACCCGCCTCGATACGCCGCCTCTCTCAACCCGTCATCACCCAGTTTCGGCCATAGCTCGGCAAGCGTTTGGTCGAATGGATTGTCGTGAGCTGATGGACCAATGATCGGAATCGACGGGCAGAAGGAGGGTAATGCTCGGCAAGTTGCGGATCGGGGGCTCCCATTCGGTCAGCCCTACGTCAGACAAGACCGATATAGGTGGCCGGGCCGGCATGACTTTCGAATATTCGTGAGAGCAGGCAGCCCAGTCCCTCTAAATCGGGAGTTGGATTATGAGGGGCATTGACGAGCGCGGGAATCCGCTCGGTTCGGAACGCGCCAACGAAGGTGGGGACGCCGACGGTTCTCGCGCAGGAGCGGCGCGTGCCCCCGGCGAAGAGACCCGATCATTCGATTCTGCTGTGGATCGGATCCGCTCTGAGCTTCAGGATTCAGGCGCTTCCAGATCGCGTATCGCGCAACCCGCCGGCGGTGCGGAACGGTTTGCCGGTCCCCTCATCGGCGCGCATCGTATCCTTGGCGCTGCGCTGCAGGGCGCAATGGGTGGAAGCCGTCGTCGTTTCCGCTCCTTGGCGGAATCCAGTTCGTCGCGTTCTGATGAGGAGCTCTGGCGTGACGATCCGGCGGCCGGAAGCTCGCAAACAAGCGCGCGCCCGCAGCACACGCAATCCTTCTCCAACCGGCGTGGCGGACCAGAAGGAGGGCGCGTGCACGATGTGCCATCGCAGGTCGTCCAGGGTTCAGGCTCGCAGCGACCCTGTCGACCTGACAGTGGCGCACCACGCGGCGAGGCGGACTCCTTGCCCTCGGATGGCGAGCCGTGGCGCGCCGATCGAACGGCCGAAAGCTCGCAAAGAGCGGCGCTTCCGCCGGATACGCAATCCGTGCCCGAGCGATGTGGCAGGCTAGGAAGGTGGCGCATGGGCGATGTGCCTGCGCAGCCAATCGCGCGTGACGGCTCGGAATCGCAACATGGATCTTACAGAGGCGCGCCAAATCGGGAAGCAAGTCTGTCGCGTTCGGATGGCGGTCGGTGGCACGCCCATCGAGCGGCCGAAAGTTCGCAACGAGTCGCGCTGCAGGCACATCGCCAATCCGTCTCCGACCCAAGTGATGTACCAGAAAGGCCGCGTATCAACCATGCGACTGCGCAGAACATCCAAGCCGCAATATCGGAAAGGCATTTTAGACGTTCAGATGAACTGAATGCGGCGCTAAGAGAAATCGCCAGCGCTCGCAACATCGGTACTTTCTCACGTAAAGTGGTGCATCACAACCG
The DNA here is from genome assembly GCF_055791185.1 of Bradyrhizobium ingae. Taxonomy (NCBI): domain Bacteria; kingdom Pseudomonadati; phylum Pseudomonadota; class Alphaproteobacteria; order Hyphomicrobiales; family Nitrobacteraceae; genus Bradyrhizobium; species Bradyrhizobium ingae. The sequence goes on along the minus strand of NZ_JBVUBB010000040.1, from coordinate 30,933 downwards.
GGAGCTGAAGGGGAAGGACCTTTCAGAATTTCTGCAAAACGCGGCTGGCCATTTTGATGCTCGGTTTGTGGCGCAGTTGGAAGAAAATATCCGATCGTCATGGGGGTACGCCACGACGTGCAACGCGGTGAGCCGGGACGCGGGAGGTCAGGCCGGCATAAGAGCTTGTCGAGCCCTAGCGGCTCAGGTATCGCGGCTTGACAAGGCGCTCTTGACGCAGGTCGGCCCTCGGGCCTTTTCCCTTTTCGCATCATCGTTCGGTCGGCATCCCCGGACAACGGAATGCCGCGACGGAACGGTCAAGATCGCAGAATTTTGTCGCGATGAAAGCGGGATACTTCAGAGAGCCGAAAGTCAAGATCTAGCATTATTGGTGAATGGCTTCAGCAAGTGGCCCGAAGCGACGGCCTGTGGTGAGGCCATAGTCGCAATCGCGTGTGAGATCCCTCGCCGCCCGCTCTCCGATTTTACATCACAGCACTTGGCGAACCTGGTGAATGGTCTCAGCAAGTGGCCGCAAGCGGCGGACTGTCGCAACGCCACGGTCGCAATTGCCGGTGCGATCCGTTGGCCCCGGCTCTCCGAGTTCAAACCACAGGAACTAGCGAACCTGGTGAACGGCTTCAGCAAGTGGCCGGAAGCAGCAGCCTGTCGCGAGGTCACAGTCGCAATCGCGGGTGCGATCCGTTGGCGCCGGCTCTCCGAGTTCAAGGCACTGGAGCTGGCGAAGTTCAAGCCACAGGAGCTGGCGAACCTGGTGAACGGCTTCAGCAAGTGGCCGGAAGCGCCGGACTGTCGAGAGGCCATAGTCGCAATCGCGAGTGCGATCCCCCGCCCCCGGCTCTTCGAGTTCAAGCCACAGGAGCTGGCGAACTTGGTGAATGGTTTCAGCAAGTGGCCGGAAGCGGCGGACTGTCGCGAGGCCACAATCGCAATCGCCGTTGCGATCCCGCGCCGCCGGCTCTCCGATTTTACACCGCAGGCATTGGCGAACCTGGTGAACGGCTTCAGCAAGTGGCCGGAATCGGTGGCCTGTGGTGAGGCCATCGTCGCAATCGCCGATGAGATTCCTCGCCGGCTCTCCGATTTTACTCAGCAGGAGCTGGCGAACCTGGTGAACGGCTTCAGCAAGTGGCCGAAAGCGGCGATGTGTGGCGAGGCCACCATCGCAATCGCCGGTGAGATCCTTTGCCGCCCGCCCACCGATTTAACACCGCAGCAGATGGCGAACCTGGTGAACGGTTTCAGCAAGTGGCCGGAAGCGGCGACGTGTGGCAAGGCCATCATCGCAATCGCCAGTGAGATCTCTCGCCGTGAGCCCTCCAACTTAACACTGCGGCAGATGGCGAACCTAGTGAACGGCTTCAGCAAGTGGCCGGAAGCGACGAGCTGTCGCGAGGCGGCAGTCGCCATCGCGAGTGAGATCCCTTGCCGCGAGCCCTCCGACTTAACACCGCAGCAGATGGCGAACCTGGTGAACGGTTTCAGCAAGTGGCCAGAAGCGGCGATACGCGAGGCGGCAGTCGCCATCGCGAGTGAGATCCCTCGCCGCCCGCTCTCCGACTTTACACCGCAGGACCTAGCGAACCTGGTGAACGGCTTCAGCAAGTGGCCGGAAGCGGCAGCCTGTCGCGAGGCCACGGTCGCAATCGCCGCTGCGATTCCTGGCCGCCGGCTTTCCGATTTTACTCCGCAGCACCTGGCGAACCTGGTGAACGGTTTCAGCAAATGGCCGGACGAGGCGGCCTGCCGCGAGGCCATTGTCACCATCGCCGGTGCGGTGCCTCTCCCCCAGCTCTCCAATTTCAATCCGCAGGAGCTGGCGAACCTGGTGAACGGCATTAGCAGGTGGCCGGACGAGGCGGCGTGCCACCAGGCGGTAATAGACATCGCGCGTAATCTCGGTACGAGAGGCTGGCGCTTTGGTGCTTTCACAACGCCTGAGCTCAGCATGATTGCCAATGCCCTCGGGCGAAGTATTGTGAGGGAGCAGGACACTGGAGAAGTCACAGAGGCCGCTCTGCTGAGCGATCGGCTACATCAGCTGGCCCACCACCTTCATTATGCCACGGATCGCCTGGAGCAAGCCAATGTTGTGAGCATCGCCAACATCTTCAAGGCATTGGGAAAGGCCCAGCTGTTCGACGATCTCGGTTTGCTCGCATCGACAGGGCTCAATCGTCTTGCGGAATTGAGTCGTGCCCCTGGTTTCGCCGCGGAGAACGACCTCGAAACTATAGGCAATCTGTGCGTAGCTCTGCTGCCGCTGGCCCGCAGCTCGCAGAAGCCGCTGCGCTGGCACCGCAGAGCGGCTCTGGGCTTGCTGAACGATCTGCAATCAGTCGTGGAGCAGAAGATCGAGGCACATTTGGCCGCAAGCGATGCGGAGCGGACCCGTGGACCATTGGCGACTCGTTGCCCCGCGCTCTCGATCTATCAGGTGCTAAAAGCACGTGCGAGCCTGGGGACTCTGTACCGACGACCGTATGTCGAGGGCAAGAAGTCCGATTTGTTGATGAGGCAGCAAGAGCTGCGGCGCGGGACCAGGGAGATCCTGGCCGGCGCACGCGACCTCATCCAAAGCGATCTTTCCAATATGAGCTGGAATCTGATCGCGCAGATCGAGGCGGATAATCCGGTCGATGCGCTCGACGCGCTGATGGTGCAGGATGCGGAAAGGATCAAGGCGCAACATTCTGCGTCAGTCTTCGATGTCCATCAGGTGTTGCGAACCATGGATCACGAGCCCCGACCGCCCCAGGGGGAAGCGGGACTGATGCAGTTGCCGGTGGTGGACCTGCAGGGACGGCGAGTGGCCACCGAGCCCGAGACACGGTATTCGATTTTTCATCGCCTGACGTCGGGGACGCTGCCGGTGGTCGCGGTGCAACTGCCGGCAAAGCCGAGCGCTTTCATGTTGGCGCGCACGGTCACCGTCGAAGGGGTGCCATACCGTATGGACCTGTTCGGCGGCAGCAAGTTAAAACCACCCAAACCGACCGTGTCGCAGATCGCCGCGCGCGCGCCAGGCGAGCAGCCAGCCGCGTCTTCCGGAGGGAAGCTGCTGGCCATTCCCTATGCCGACACCGCACCCGGCACGGCGTTCGAGCAGCTGTCACGCGCCTGGGCGCCCTTCGAAGAGGCCTATTATTACACTCAGCGCAGGGGGTTTGCAGCACCGCCGGCGATCAAAGATCTCGGGCCTCACGACTACGCGCTGGAGGGCACCTTCAACCTGTCGCTGCTGCCGGACCGCCCTGCCACCGAGGAGCATCCCTTCAAGCTGACTGGGCCGCAAGGCCCGATTGCTCTGCGCCCCCATGACGGCTGTGGCTTCATCAAGGCCTCGCTGGCCGAGCGCATGCGAGCGGTTCGCCGGGCCGGCCACCGGGACGGTTCCGATCGGATGCATGCCTTTGGTGAGGGAAGGCGATCGTCGCTGCCCGCCTCGGCGCTACAGCACTATCCGCGCAGCGCGCAGGTGGCGGATGAGGCGCGCGAGAAGGCGATGAATTGGCTTGAACACAGGCAAGAGGAAAAGCTGACGTCTGAAGAGCTGTTTCGCACCGTGACGGCCGGACATATCGATGGTCCCGGCGCAGTCGCCGTACCGTCCGATGATGGCTGCCTCCATGTGCCGACGCTCAAAAGCGACACCTTGACGGGAACGAGTGGCGTGCTGCTCGGGCGGTCCCCCTATGACAAGCCCAACTTGCGCCCGTTCGAAGCCGAGCGAGTGAGGTCGGCGGCCGATGGCGATTCGACTGCGGCGTTCCTGGATCAGTGCGTGGCCATCCAATACAGTTTTAACGTCGCCCAAAAGTTAAGCGAGCTATTGTCAGCCGACGATCCGACGTTTTTTGCCAAAGGCATTCTGATCGTGGTGCCGGACGAGATCTGGCCGGCCAACTACGCCGGCCAAGGGCTGGTCATGTCTGCCGAGGACGTCAAGTCCCATTCGAACTGGACCAAGCGCAAGGACCGCGTAACGGAGGACACGCCGGTCGACTGCGTCGGCATCCTCCAGGCGACCGAGCTGTTCGCCCCGGGCTCGTTGGTGGCCGTTCCGATCGATGAACAGAAAAAGCTTGACGGTGACTTCGACGGGGACACGGCCATTGTCATCGCCGACCGGCCGCAGCTTTATGAGCATGTCCGGCAGTTCGATCAGGCCGTGCACGCGCGCGGACTTCGCTCGCTCAAGCCGCCAAAGTCGCATACCCCGGCAATTGAGGGCGAGAACTACCACTTCGGTCGTGCCAGCCAGATCCTCGCTGCGACACAGGATGTCTTGGAAATGTATAGCTGCCTGCAGCGAGACTTTTTGGCCCAATCGCATGATGCCCGACACTGGTTCGCCGAACGTGCCGTATTTGGGACGTTCGAGGGCATTCACGACGAGCTCAAGCGGGATATCCGGGCCCTGTTGAACCAGGACCAGGTGCGTGGCCAGGATATCCAGGACAAGCTCGAGCGGGCGAGGGACGAGATCGAGGCTGCAGACCATCCGGTCGCCGGCGAAGTCGCTGAGCTGCTCATTTCCGACCTCGAGGCGTGGGCCGCCAGCGCGGATAAGCAGGTCCTGTCCGAGGGAGTTGACAGCGGGAGCGACGCAATCCCAACGCTGAGCCCAGCGCTCTCCGAGCTTTTCCCAGACCTGGCGGCGACCTATCCGGCAACGCCTGACCCACGCCACAGGATCCAGGCCTTGCTCGACCATTATCCTGCGCGCATCGATCCCCGCCCGGATGGTTACAACGCGGACGACCTCCTACAAAGCGCAACCAACCTCCTGAGCCTCGGCATCAAAGTCGGGACTGACGCCTATAAATCAGACACGGATGCTCGCAACTTCATGAAAAAGGGCCAAACGCTTCAGCGGCTCCTGCAACGGACGCCGGGTCTGCAGTCCGTGCCCTACAGCAAGGGACTGGCGGCGACCCTCAACCAGGGCAGGTTCGATGCCGATGCGACCTTGGAGGATCTGAAGGACAATCCCACGCTGGCGGCTTCAATCATGGAAGCCTCGATCAAGCTTGCCGTGGAGAAGCAGATTCTGCCCGCCCCTTCTGGCCGACAGCCTGCCGCCGAGGATTCCGCCGTGACCGTCACGCTGACCCGCTCCGAGGCCTCAGAGCGCGCCCAAATGGAGGCTGACCGCGCTCGGGCCAAAGAGAAGAAAATCACCGCAACGACACTCTGGGTTATCGGAATCCTCAGGAGAGCAACCGTCCAGGTGAATATGCCCCATCTCGATCGCAGGTTGAGATCAGAAAGCTCCATCAGGGATCAGCTCACCGGCATGAGCGTCCCATCCGGCAGCGTCGCACAGCTGATCAGCAACGCCGTCCGCCATGTCTTCGAAGTTCCTGACACGGATTTTACCCGCGCCTTCAAGACGGCCATGCTGGCGTTCGAGGAGCGGGGGTACGCCGAGATCAGCACGACCAACTGGTTCAGGATGCGCAATCCGACCTTTGTCGGCATCAAAACCGTGCTCGCCACCCCGGAGGATTACCGCTTCGAGGTGGAGTTCCACACGCCAGACAGCTACCAGGCCAAGATTGACAATCACGATACCTACAAGCAGCTGGATAAGCTTCGCAAGCAAGCGAGCGGCGATGCTCTGGAGCAAGGTAAGGCGGAGGAGCTCACTCAGAGCGTGCGAGCCGTCTGCAAGGAGGTCGCCATCCCCGATGGCGCCAGGAACATCCCCCATTGGGGCGGTGAAGCGGGTCTCAGAGGCGCCGCCAGCGCAGCCTTTGGACTGCGCGCTGCCGAAGAACCAAGAAGGCCAGGGAGGTCGGCCATTGCAAAAGAGATTGTCGCTGCTCTCGGTGCGCGACCCATCGTGCTCGTCGGCCTGCCCGCCGCTGGAAAATCCACCATCGGCCGGTATCTCGCAAGACGACTGGGGCTGCTCTTTATCGATTCCGACAAACAGATCGAGCAGGCCACCGACATGTCGATATCGAAGATTTTCGATGCCAAGGGCCCGCAGTGGTTCAGGGACAGCGAGGCAAGCGTGATCGCGCAGTGCGTCGAGAAAGGGAACGTGGTCCTGGCAACCGGGGGCGGGGCGTTCGAGCGCGAGGAAACGCGGCGCCTCATCCAGGACAAGGCGGTGTCGATCTGGCTCGACACCAACCGAGACGAGATATGGAAGCGCCTTGCAAAGGACACCAGCCGTCCGTTGCTGCGGATCGACAAGGCGGAGGATAGCTACGTCGCCGAGAGCTCCAACACGTCGGCCATCAAGAAGCTGCGCTTCGAGGAGCTCGTCGCGCAGCGCACGCCCCACTATCGCCAAGCCGATCTCACCGTCGTTCCGTGCGAAAAGCGGGACAACAAGAACGCGGATGCATGCGTGCAGGCGCTGCACACCTATCTTTGCGAGCAGAGCGCTCCGGACCGGAGACGGCCTGGAGATCAACTACAGGTATAGCGCGACGATCTGGGTAGGAAGCCCGTATTGCCGCATGTAGCGATGTTCCCGATAGACCTCTTGTTGCCTCATCTATTTTGCTCCCTGGCCAGGGAGTGAAGGAAGCCGGTCGCACAACTGGTGGGCATTTCGAGCGCACCGATGTCCGCGCTCGGTCCTCGATCGATCACGGGTCTACTTCATACCGCCGTTCCGTTATCGAGCAGCGGCGAGCTTTCCGGTGATGTGTCGATCACGCCAGTTGTGCTACGTCGTCTCAGGAGCTAAGCAACAGTGCGCTTGCTTGCTCGCTGCGCCACGATTTGAGACGACTGCGGCGCGGCGATCAAAGTGAGAGTGAAGAACCGATGTTTGACGCTCCGGACTTCCTTGGATGCGTCGAGTCCGAGGCCGCTTGCGATTGGGGCCATAAGTCCAGGCCAACCCACATACCCTGCCGCTCTCGACAAGCCTGCGCCTACGAAAACCGCAGCGTTGTTCTCCCTCAGCTCCTTCAGATATTTTTCCAGGAAATCTTCTGTATCTCGATCCATAAAAAAGCAGGCCAGTCTCAATGTTACGAATGAAAGCCCCGGTCTGAGAGAGGGGTTGTTCAATTATGGCAATAGTCTTGAGCAGATAGTTCGGTCTGAGCTTGCAGAACATATCATGAACATTGACAAGCCTGCGACCGCTGGTTGCTCGTTCAAAATCAATGACTTGCCATTGTAATGAATATTTAAATGTCCAATATCTATGATTGTGGATATAGTAATATCCAAAAAAAGTTTGGTTGAAAGATGCGCACAACACCACCGCTCCCGCTGCCCGCCAAACGAGCCCTTGCGAAGCTCGGGCATGACATCAAAAGTGCCCGCCTGCGTCGCCGCATCACGACAACAACGATGGCGGAGCGCGCCTTCATCACCCGCGTGACCTTGCGCAAGGTCGAGCGCGGCGACCCCGGCGTATCGCTCGGAATCTACGCAACCGTAATGTTTATCCTAGGTCTGGTCTCGCGCGTTGCAGATCTCGCGGATCCGCGAAGCGATGAAGTTGGTCTTCAGCTCGAAGAAGAACATCTTCCGAAGCGCGTGCGTCAATCCAGCGTAGCCCGAAAGAGGTCGCCATGAGCGATCGGGAGCTTCTCGTTTACGTCGATCTCGAAGGGGGCGCGCACGCTGTCGGCCGACTTTGGGCGCGCAGCCGGAAGGGCAAAGAAAGCGCTACTTTCGAATACGATGCGGGGTGGCTTGCCAATCCCCTGCGCTTTGCCCTCGAGCCTTCACTGACACTAGGCAAGGGACCGCATCATACGGGGGCGCGGTCGCTTCATCTTTGGAGCGATCGGCGACTCCGCGCCTGATCGATGGGGGCGCGTGCTGTTTCAGCGCGACGAGCGGCGCACAGCTCGTGAAGAGAGGAGGATGCCGCGGACTCTGCTCGAAGCCGATTATCTCCTTGGCGTGGGTGACGTCGCCCGCCAGGGTGCGTTACGCTTCGCAGAAAAAGAGGGTGGACCTTTTCTTGCGTCAGGAGTTCAAATCCCCCCACTTATTCAACTGCCGGCGCTACTTGGTGCGGCTATGCGCATGAGCGAAGACGGCGGCAGCGATGAGGATCTGCGTCTTCTCTTGGCTCCCGGCTCGTCGCTCGGTGGTGCCCGTCCAAAGGCATCCGTCGTCGACAAGGACGGTAGCCTAGCGATAGCCAAGTTTCCGCAGCATGATGATTCGACACGTGTCACTCTGTGGGAAGCCGTGGGACTTACGCTTGCGGCGCAAGCTGGAATTCCAACGCCGGATTGGCGCATCGAGAAAGTAGCTGATCGAGATGTTCTTGTTCTGAGGCGGTTCGACCGCCGCGGCCAGGTGCGCATTCCGTTCTTGTCGGCGATGAGCGTGCTCAATGCTACCGACAATGAACCGCACAGCTATATGGAAATCGCCGACGCCCTACGCCAGTATGGCGCGAGAGCCGAAGAGGACTGCGCACAGCTTTGGAGGCGGATCGTCTTCAATATCCTCATATCCAACAGCGACGATCATCTCCGCAATCACGGTTTCCTGTATGAAGCGTCTGGCTGGCGGCTGTCTCCCGCCTACGATATGAACCCCGTTCCGGGGGACATCAAACCTCGCATCCTCACGACCGCGATCGACGAGGTGGATGGAACGGCTTCACTCGATCTTGCCTTTGAGGTGGCTTCGCACTTTGGCTTGAAGTCCGAGAAAGCGAAGGCAATCGTGCGACAGGTCGGCACATCAGTTGCACGGTGGCGCGATGCAGCTACCGCGGCAGGTTTAGCATCCAGGGAAATCGAGCGGATGGCCAGTGCTTTCGAGCATGAAGAGCTAGGCGAAGCGCGCAAGGCATAAGACTCGATTGGCCGATCAGCCACGTAAGGAGCAGGAAACCGACTACAAAGACATGACTGACGACGGAATTATCTCGGACCACGTCCCGTCGTTCGAGGAGGTCGTGAAGTGCTGCGACGCATTCCAGATGTGCGCAAACGGCATGTGCCCAATTTCTCCGGGAGCCATGACCGTGTAGCTGATTGATCAGGTCCTTACCTGGTCTTGCTTCGGAATGCCGAGCGTCATTACCGGCGCGACATATCCTTCAGTTCTTTGCGACGTTCTGCCATGAGGTGTCGCGCTTCGGCCGTATCGAAACCGGCTTGCTTGAGCTGTTGAATCGTCCCCGATAATGCGGCGATTTGGGCCTGGATCTGGAGCAACTTGATGGGCCGCTGCTCTTGCATCCTGATGTACCCGCTGAGCAGCGACTTCCGCGCGCGCAGCATTGCCCCTAGTCTGAAGATGGGCAGTTTCGAAGTCTCTGCCAGATAATACACTTTGCGCCGAAGCTCCGGTGATCCGAACAGGTATTCAGCGATCGCGGCTGCCCCCACCAACATGTCATCGCCGTATTCGTCGGGGCTGTCGCTCTTCGGGGTCCATTTGTCCTCCCAATTGCTGTTGATAGGCCCTTCGCGGCTGCGAAAGACTTCCCCGGGGCAGATAGGTCGGAGTGTTTGCTTGAACCTAGCTGGCCAGTCTCTTGGGTGGACCGCCGAAAAAGGGTAACTCCGCGATGTTTGCCCGCCTTTAGTCTCGAAAAGCGGGCTTGGGGAATGTCGCTATTGCCTTTTTTGGTAGCCCCAAAGTCAATTTTAAACGGCTGCGATTTCAGAAGGTTACAAAACATTCCGAAAATGCTCTTGTTCGCATACGCTCGTATCGCGAACGGCTACGCTGGCACATGCCCGGTTATGCAGCCATCATTCTACTGCCGCGCCGTCAACATCAGCCCGCTCTTCTGGCGCGTAGTCGAAGGGCAGCGCCGATCGTGAACGAGGCTCGCGTGTGCCATACCAGTTCTGGCAGCTCAAGGAACGCGATCTCGTATGGAAAGAAGACCGCTATCGAGCAAAGTGGTTCGCGGTTGACCAATCTCAAGCCGACAAAGCACAAGAAGCTGTTAGGCCGATGGGTAGCGACCGCAATCGCCGCTACCGCCAAGCGCTCATCCGCACTTCTCCCTGCGGTGAATGGTTTTCACCGCGAATTCTGCCAGATCAGGCTGCCGGCGAAGCCGCCGAAAACCGGCCGGTCACGCGTCAGCCGCTCGCACCTGAATAACCCCACCATCCTGCCTCACAGACCTGAACTTTAGATGTCGATCACACTTCAACCTGCTAGCGTTATCACGACCTATTACTCGTTTAAATTGCCTGCGTAAAGTTTTATAACTAAGCCGCTCCGCTACTGGAGCGATATGGAGTCGGAAATGTCTCAAGCAAAGTGGAAATTGACGAACTGGATGGGCGCAGCCTGCCTAGGCCTGTTCCTGGCGGCGCCTGCAGCGGCGCAGCCGATCTGGACCTGGACCAACCAATACGGCTCGACCCTGGCGGTTGACAATTATAATGCCAACACGGGCGCGATTTCCGGCACTTACACCAACAATGCGACCAATAGCTGCGATGAAGGTGCCCCTCAGGCGATGACGGGCTGGCTTGCGCGGTCTAACAGTGGCACGGCGATCAGCTTTTCGGTGAATTTTTCAGGCTGCGGGTCGACAACCGTATGGACGGGACAGCTGAACACTGCATCGGGCTTTCAGGGGCTCTGGCTACTTTCACTCGCCGAACCGGTGATCTGGAATGGCATCAGCGCCGGCGCGGACACTTTCACCTTCGCAAGCGGCGACAAATCGAAATTGCTGTCCGCTGTCGGAGAGGCGGCCAAGAGCGGTTCGGGCGAGAAGCTCTCGAATACAAAGAATCGCAAATAACCTGATCTGCACGTGGCGAAGTAAGGAATGCCATCACCCTGATCTTTCCCGTCCTCATCTGCGCCGATGTTCGCTCTGGATCGACCACGCATTTGGTATTGATCTCGAGATCGAAGACCTTCCGAGCCTGAATGCCTGAGCTGTTCAGGCTCGGCTTTATTCATTGTTGGTACGCGCAGACTGAGCGTATCCGAACGGTGAGCTTTAACGTGAGTGGAATCGATCATCTGTGTATCCAACGACCGGCCATTTTCGGCGAGCTCTCGGAACAGACGTTCCTAGACACCGCGGCGAGCCCAGTGCACGAACCGGTTATAAATTGTCGTCGACGGGCCATAGGCTTCCGGGCAATCGCACCAGCGGCAGCCGCTTTTGAGCACATGCACGATCCTCCCGCTGATGACGCGACGATCATCCACTCGCTCTTTGCCTCGAACATCCGTCGGCAAATGCGGTTCAATCCGCTCGCTTTGCTCATCGCTTAGCCAGAACAGATTCCTGCTCATGAATACGATATCTCGCTCAAAACGGATCAATATCGTATTGCGAAAGCAGAAGGATTAATGAGTTCTGACCCTAATTTTCTTCGCGCTTCGGAAAATCAGAATCAAATACAGAAGTGCAAAGAACGAGTTCGGCAAAAGCACCTCTATGACCGGCGATCGCCGATCAACGAGTCTGCGACAATCGGATTCGACGGCAAGAGGTCGATGGCTCATCCTGACGCTGTCCAGCAACGCCGCATGGCGCGTTCTCGAAAGCAACGCGGGCATTGCCCGTTGCCTTCAATCTGGAGATCGGCGGGGAACGGCTACGAAGGCCTTGTTTGTTGCCATGACATATCGATCGCCGGCCCGACGTGTCGTTCACCCTCCTCGAAGCCTGAGGAAAATTGCAGGAGACATCAAAGAATGTTCGGACTTTTCAAACAGGGTGAATTGGAGAAGGCCGCCGCCATCGACCGGTCGCAGGCCGTCAGCGAATTCCAGATGGACGGGACGGTCATTACGGCCAACCAAAAGTTCCTGAAAATGATGGGATACGCCCTGTCGGAGATCCAGGGCCACCATCACCGCATGTTCGTCGACGCAGATGAGCGAGACTCGACCCGCTATCGCGAGTTCTGGGCCCGGCTTAACCGCGGTGAATGCCTGGCCGCCGAATACGAGCGCGTCGCAAAAGGCGGCGCAAAGGTCTGGATACGGGCCTGCTATAATCCGATCCTCGATGCTGCGGGACGGCCCTCGAAGGTCATCGAATTTGCAACCGACATCACCGCGCGGATGATGCGCAGCATGGAGGATGCCAGCCGGTCGCGGCCATCGACCGCTCGCAGGCCGTGATCTCTTTCAAGCTCGACGGGACGATCGAGCGCGCGAACGAACACTTCCTCCGCGCCATGGGATACACGCTCGCCGAAATCGAAGGCAGGCACCACAGCATGTTCGTCGATCCGGCCGAGCGCGATTGCGCCAGCTACCAGGAATTCCGGACGCGGCTTAACCGCGGCGAATGCCAGGCCGGGCAATTCCGGCGAATTGCCAAGGGCGGCCGGGAAGTATGGATGCTGGCAACCTGCAATCCCGTTCTCGACGAAGAGGGGACGCCCTTTGCGGTGGTCACATTTGCCACTGATATAACTAGCCAAAAGCTGAAGGCAACTGACACGTCGGGACAGATCGACGCGATCGGCAGGTCGCAGGCCGTCATCGAATTCGGCATGGATGGCGCAATCATCACCGCCAACGAGAACTTCCTCAAGGCGGTGGGATATTCGCTGAGCGAGATCCAGGGCAAGCACCACAGCCTGTTCGTGACGGTCGACGAGCGCAACAGCGCAGCCTATCGGGACTTCTGGGCGCGTCTCAACCGCGGCGAATACCAGACCGGCGAATACCGGCGCGTCGGTCGTAACGGGAAAGAAATCTATATCCAGGCGTCCTACAACCCAATTCTCGACCACAATGGCAAGCCATATAAGGTGGTCAAATATGCCGCTGATGTCACCGAGGCGGCTCTCGCTCGACGGCGTGCGGAGCGCGCTCGCTCGTTGATCGAATCCGTTGCGGCCGGCAGCGAGGAGATGCGCACGTCGATCCGCACAATTTCCGAAACCATGGCTAAATCGAAGGAGGCAGCAAATCTTGCTGTCAACCGAGTGAAGTCGGCCAATACTCAGGCGGACCGCCTGAACGCGGCGGCACACGCCATGGAGGGCATCGTCGAGCTGATCGGAGACATCACCGGCCAGATCAACCTGCTCGCCTTGAATGCGAGGATCGAATGTGCGCTGGCCGGTGAAGCCGGAGCTGGTTTTGCGGTGGTCACAGGCGAGGTCAGGAACCTGGCCGACCAAGCCAAGCAAGCCACCACCAGAATATCGAACGAGATCACCTCCTTGAACGCCATTGCCGAGGAGGTTGTCTCCGCCCTGAACGGCGTCCGGTCCGCGATCGATAGCGTCAGCCAGTTCGTGGCGAGCAGCGCCGACGCGATTGAGGAGCAGACTGTCGTGTCCGGCGACATGTCCTCCAATATGCAACGCGCGGCGGCGGAGCTTGCCGTGTGAGCGATCGTGAGGCATTGGAAGATCAGAAGGCCCATCCGTTTCATCGTCGATATCATATGAGAGCAATGCCAGGAATATTGCACGCCGCCAAGCCGTCCTTGCTGCGGCGCGGCTCGAGAATGTGAGCAACACTGCTTCGCAATAAGAATAGATCACCGGGTTGGTGCCGAGCCGCTCCCGGATGGCTCATTCCCTATTAGCATGTCAGCGCCGACAATAGCGGCGGACGACAGCAAGGAACGCTTCGATATTCACCAGCATCTCACCGACCGCATCGTCGCAGCGATCGAGGCCGGTGCGGGACCATGGCTGATGCCCTGGCCGCACGCAGGAGCAACCTAAGGAATGTACAGCACGGCAAGGAGTGCGAGCGCGGCGATGGCGCAGAGAACCACTGTCTTACCGATCACCGCGCGTTTCTCGATTTGCTCGGCCGCATATCCGAAACCCCGAGCGAGATTGAGCAAGCTGTCTTGTTCGAGCCCTCCCGGCGAACGCTCGGCCTGTTGCAGGTAACCCCGCTCGAGCCGCCGGAACTCTTCCGCCCGCAATCTGCGTGCACGCACCGACATACGCATTGTCCGTTCCAACTAGCTCCAACCAGCTCACCAAGATGCCCGAAGGCTATCCGCGAACTGCGGGCCGGATGTGACTGCCGGCCCACCAGATCAGATAGTTGAGACGGTGGGATCACGTCAGCAGACTCCGCCGAATCTGCCGTTCGCGAGGGCCGGTGATGAGTAAGGAAGGAAAAGGCGAAAAGGGAGCAATGAAGGGCGGAGGACGGCACGAATTCTTTGTGGTGAATCTGACCGATGAAAAGCTGAAGGGGCACGTTTGGTGGAGAAGCGGCGGCAACGAGATCAAGCTCGATGTCAATGGTCTTGAGCCCGGCAGGGGTTCGCCGCGAAAGCAGTTTTTCCCGTCGAGCGGTAACCGGGATTATTGGCGCTGGTCGGAACGGTTCAGGGAGTACCAGCTGAACTGTTACGATGGCGACACCTATGCCGTCGTAACCATCAGCCGCTACGGAATCGGGGTGCTTGTTACCGCCACGAGCCCCGATACATGGAAATGGTAGCATAGCGCGCGGTGCTGCCCTTCGCGGCGTCGACCATGGGCCGCAGTCCCACGCCTCATCCAACTGGCCCAACTTGTCCGTCACCGTCGCCAGCCTGAGAGTTGCGGGCGGACATCCCTGTCGTTGCCAAGCAGACACCCCATCCGCTCCGCGGGCTCAGACCGTCCACGCGGTGGCTATCGCCCAATGCTTCTGTCCGCTCTCGCGTGCCTTGCCATCTCTCCTAAGGGTCGGCAGGAGAACTTCTCGATGTAGGTACGGAAGCTCACGCCATCGATTGGCCCCTCGATGAACCATGGCGCATCGTTCCGGTCATGGCGCACGCCGGCTTGAGTCGTTGCACTCTCGGCCGATCGCCGAGAGACTATTGGCCGGCGGGCAGCCCCTTCGGCATTGCAAGGCCCGGGCTCACAGACTCACATCTTGCAGCCAGTCGGATTGTTCAGCGACGAGCGTGATGCTTGAGATATAGGCTCTCATCATACCACTGCGCCGTGTAGATCTCGTTCCTGATGGCAAACGCTCTCGTGGGCTCAACGTCGGTCGGCAGGAGGTCCCATTGGCGCAGTAGACAGAGCATGGCATCTGGGAAGTATTGGTCGCCGTGAGCAAAGTCCTGGGGAACATACTCTCCGATGTCCGGAAGGCCGTACAGTGCCTGCGAACCGCCTTGCCCGGAGGACGATGCACCGGCCGTGGACGATGCCGCGACCGCAAATGATGGAACAGTTCCGGGGCGCACCTCCACCGGTCCCTGGTGTTCAAACCCAGGTTCCGGAATCAGCATAACGTCACCGCCGAGTAAATTATTTAAGGTCGCGACCTCGCTTCTTCCTGTCGCTGCCCACTGCGCCGAATACGATCGATCAAAGATCCTCAGATGTGTCGGCCGACACGGCCCCGGCAGGAGTCCGCGTGCGTCGAGGGCGCGGATCAGCTCGGGGGGAGCCGGTTGGCTGCCGTGCTGCCACCCCAAACCAACCACACTTCGAAAATCGGACGCCGACAGGCGAGCGACGAAACTCGATGACGCTTCCGAAGTACCGGCAAATGAAGATCGTCCGGTGGCTTGATCCCACGGCGGCGAAGCATCGTCGATGCCGCCCACAAACGGGGGAGGTACCTGCGACGCGCCGTGCTGCGGAGCGCCTTCGGCTGCCGCGTCGTCCAGAAACGCCTTGAACAGTTCATGATCGCCCTCACGGTAGGCGAAGTCATCTGTCCATCCCGCAGCCTCCGGCGATGCGCCGTGCTGCGGAGCGCCTTCGGCCGCTGCATCGTCCAGAAGCGAAATGATCAGTTCTTGATCGCCCTCACCGAGGTCGAAGTCATCTAGGGCGCCGAAGACCTCTCGCCATCCCGCAGCCTCCGACGATGCGCCGGGCGCCGCCGAGCCGCCGCACGCCGAGGATGGCTCCCCACGTCCGGCAGGCGATAATGGCCGAAGCACAGCTGAGGCCGGGGTAACTTGAGCATCGTGACGCGGCTCATAGCTCGTGGACACATCCGGCGCGACAACCATGTACTGAGTGCCCGGCCCGGCGCTCGATTGCGCCTGCGCGCGGCACAATTCTCGAAGGTGCCCCAACGCAGCCGGCAGCTGGTGGTTCATATAGTGTTCAGCATCCTGGGTCAGCGTATTGTCGTACAGGCGGCTAGCTATCGACCTCTTTTTTTGCGCCTGGAGCCAATTACTGAATCCGCGTAGAGCAGAAGCGTAGTTGCGGGCAGTGCCTGGTTGCACAGGCAAGGGTGCCTTCCTAAAGTCCGAAATAAGCCTCTCATCCTCAGCACACATCGCTTCGATGGGGCGACCAGCGCGGCTGGTAACAAGATGCCCGACCGGCCTCCCGGCAACGACAGCTCGAAGCTGTTCCAACGCCAGCGAAAGAAGTTGCGGCGAAGAAGGCTTGAGGGTGCTCGTATAGACCTTCAAATCGGCATCCAGCTGGCTCAACCGATCGGCCATTGGCTGCCTTCCAGTCTGGCGAAGCCAGACGCCGAACCTACTCGCTACGCTTTCCAGCGTCTCCCTGTAGTGTTTTTTGCGGCCTCTTTCGGTTTCTATTGCGAGTCTTGAGATGAGTTGCGCATCTCTTTCGAAGAGCTGTTTCTGCCGGTCAGAGAACCTGCGGGCGAGAGACCTCTCATTGAATCCGGGGGTAAGACGCACGATCGCCCTTCCGGCAGCGACAGTTCGAAGGTGTTCCAACGTGACATCAAGAGTTCGTCGGTCGGAAACGCTGAGCGCGGTCGTATAGGCCTGCAAATCGGCATCCAGCTGGCTCAACCGACCGGCCAGTGGCAGCCTTTCAGTCCTGCGAAGCCATGCGCTAAACTTTCGCGCGCCGCGCCCCATCGCTAGCACGTAATGTTTGTCGAAGCCGCTTCTCCCGGCTTGCTTCGCGAAGAGAGCAATTAGTGCCGCATCAACGTCGTGGGGGCCCGGTTCTGGCTGGGCGGCAGAGCTACCGGATGAGCCGTACTTTTGCTTTTTGGGCGGCGGACTGTCCGTCATCGTCGATCCCTCCTTCAGAACTTACTCAGCGCGTAATCAGTCAACCATTGTTTGCAGGCGTTTGGAGCATATTCTTCGTCGGATTGTGAGCTAAGGGTCAATCGGTGGGCGACACTGTCGTCCGCGAAGCGAGGATAGCGGAAGCCTGCAGATCCACGCTGAAAGTCCAGTCGATCTCTAGGGTGCCAGTGTGGAAATCGTCGACAAGCGGGTCTGTGAAACGAGCATCGATGCAAATTTCGGCACGGCGGCGATGCAGCAAGAGAGTGAGAAAATCTCTGCCCCATCTCACCTCGATGCGGCCGCTTGCGGTAATCGAAGCGAAGTACAGGGTTAGGTTACCGGTCTGGAAACCGAGCCTCGTCCAGCCGACCTCTGCCCAATCGGCGGTGGGAATTGGAAGCTTGGGGAACTCGATGAAGAGAGTTTCGATCTGAGCCGTGTCATAGGCGAAGCGCCGCCCTCCCTTCTTGCGCCACGCGATCAGCACATGTTTCGTCCCAGGCTCCAGATCGAGCGCCGCTCGTTCAGATGGATCGACCGGGATGAGGCGGCAACCGGAGTGCAATTCGGATCGAATGCTGTCGCCGGCGTTCCAAGGAAGGCTCATCGGCGGCTGACCTCTTCGGCGAACAGGCCGTAACTATCGGCGTTGGTCATGTATTGGGTTGTCGATAGGCGACAGAAGCTTGGCTCGTCATGATAGGCATGGTCGTCAGTGCCCAAAACCAGATGTGTTGCCTCATGCACAACGGTTGCGGATCGGAGGCGGTCGGAATTGGCGAAGTGCCGTTCATGCAGATTGATCCCGCTGTCGGGGAGCAAGCGCCGGATGTGATTCATGGCATAAGATCCACCAATCACTCCCATGGTGAGGGTGCCGAAGAATAACGCAGCTACTGCTCCGGCATCCTCTACGCGCAGTTCCTCAACTGACCCAGTGCTACGGAGCGACGCCGAGCCACGCTCGCACGCCATCCCTCCTGCCAGAAACAGACCCAAACCAGACCATCCCGAGCTCACCGAGCGGGACCGCAACGATCTTGGAACGATACGCCAGTCCGGCCAGGACACTGGGCCGGCCCGGACATAAGCCAGCGTGGCGTCGTTGGATCTCGGCCGGATCCGGTACAGAGGAGCGTCGACGAACCACGCTTTGAAACGCTGCCCTTGTGTTACTGGCTTGTCGCGATTGAGATAGGTGGCCACCTTCCTATAGCTTGCGAGGATTTCCCGGATGTCGGCGAGGTCCTGTCTGCGAGTGCCCGCGACACCAAAATATTGGCTCAAGGCCGGTCTTACCTCTCGCTCGACGTCTTTTCGCATGCGGGCATCCAAGTAGGCTTCTAGCTTCTGGATGGTGATGCGGACGAAGCCATTCGCCCTTTCATGGTCTCTTGCAACAGTGTCTTCGTAGTTGTGCAATTGTTGAGGCGTACCGCGTACCTCGACCCTGTTGGTGCCGGAGGGATTGATCACCGAAAACGGGTTATCATTGATATAGCTGTCGATATTGATGATGTGGGCGTCATCGGGATAAGGATTCATTTTTCGGCGCCCCATCAGGCCGGGCCAAGCGCCAACTGCCTGGAGTTCCTGCCCGTCAGACGTGAGCCTCCGGGGGTGAGGCCGCGCCGACTTGAGAGAGTCATGAACGTCCCCATCGAGTGTGATGTACTCCTCCATATCGGAAGCCAGTAGTCTTGGGGGAGACCGAGTATCAAGACTGGTGCTACGTTCGTCTGTCAATAACGTGTCGGTTTGGCGGACGATGATGTCGTCTGGTCTGCCCAATAGCCCGAAGGTGGCTGTGTAGCTCACGTGACCGATCATGAAATTTGTTTGCGGACGAAACGCGCTCGGCAGTACTCCATTGGAGAGCATTGCGGCCCTGAGCTCGGCCGACGCGGGTTGGTCGCCGTGCTGCCAACCTCGAACGTACATTGCTAGATTTGGAGTGGCAGGCGCGTATACACTTTGCTCCGGCAAATAGGTGGGCCACGGCCTCAAGGCGGGGCTAGGTGTATTCCAATTGTCGGCAGGCAACTGGCTGACTAGGTCCACGCCCAACCGAAACTCCGCCGAAAGCGGGAATGTCGCGGGTTCATCAACCACCGCCAAAACTCCCCTTCTGCTTCTTGCCGACGAAGCTCCATAGCTCGTCCAACTCAAGGCGTTCGGTGCGGACCTCAACCATGATGTCATGCAAATCCCATGCAACCCATGCCAGGCGGCGTGTCGAAAAAAATACTTAAAAAGGCTGCAAAAGCGCTATTCCTGACACTTCACGGACACTCGCGAGGTTGGTTATTGAGAGTGTTGCGTTTTTCCCGGAAATAAACTTCCCCTTGCGGGAGAAGGT
The DNA here is from genome assembly GCF_055791185.1 of Bradyrhizobium ingae. Classification (NCBI taxonomy): domain Bacteria; kingdom Pseudomonadati; phylum Pseudomonadota; class Alphaproteobacteria; order Hyphomicrobiales; family Nitrobacteraceae; genus Bradyrhizobium; species Bradyrhizobium ingae. The sequence goes on along the minus strand of NZ_JBVUBB010000040.1, from coordinate 11,677 downwards.
GGCATCAACGGGAAGCTCTGCTTCCGATCAACTGACGATTTCCTCGCGGCGCAATTCTGCGATGCTCGGTGCGGAAAGGCCCAATTCCTTCAGAACCTCGTCGGTATGTTGCCCGAGCATGGGCGGCGGCAGGCCGGGGCTGCGCTCGTCTCCGACGAAAGTGACGGGATGTCCGACGCAGTTTAGGCGACCCGCCGCCGGATGATTGTATTCCATGATGAGCGTATCCGCCTTGGTGTGCAGATGATGATGAAGAAGACGAGACGGAGTGTGCTCACCCTGATCGCCGCCGCCCAGCTTTGGTAGGTCCGCAATTCTGCGATCTGTGTGAATGTGGGCCTGTCGGTGAATGGAGCCACTCCAGCGCAGCTGGCTGAAGCGCCGGCCAGGGATCGAAGTCGTCGCCCGCGATCGTGCGGGACTGTCGCCCTATCCTGATCAATTCACCTCCTCCCGCTTTTGGCGCTGAGGTGGAGAACTTGTTACGATCTAACTTCGGACGCGGGAGGTTGGCGTGGACCCAAACAACTTCGATCCATTCGTTCCGAAGAATTTTGATCCATTCGATCCAGGTTGGCATCAGGCGTACGCTGACACGGCGCAACATCAGGTAGGGCCGGCCACCCAAGGGAGGTAGACCAGGTCGCGCACGAGGACTTTGAGCAGCACTTGACCGAAGAGCGCCAAGGCGGTGCTGCTCCCGTCGCAGGGGGCCCGCCGCGTTCAAACCCTTACTATCCTCATCTGTCCGATAACGACCAGAACCTCATCAGTCCGGCCCTCGAGGCCGAGGTTGTGTGCGGGAATCTAACGCGCGCACGGCTCAGGGCCACCAGCTGAGCACTCTCCACCGCTCTTTCTCTCGCCAGGAGTCCGGGGGTTTAGACCAGCTTCGTCTGCCAGCCCCAAAGCCAACCTGATAGCAACGTCGCTAAGGCTGCACCAAACAGTTGCGCGGTAATGAAAGCCAGAACACCGCTGGGCGCAATGCCGGCGAATGTGTCCGAAAGCGACCGTGCGATGGTGACGGCAGGATTAGCAAACGACGTCGAGGCCGTGAACCAATAGGCCGAGGTGATGTAAAGGCCGACAGCATAGGGGACGGCGCTCGGCGCGCGGGCGACGCAGCCGAAGATCGTCAGCAACAGGCCGAAGGTGGCAACACCCTCAGCCAGCCATTGCCCGGCTCCGGTTCGGACCGTCAGCGACGATTGCCAGAGCGGTAGCTCGAACATCAGGTGTGCAAGCCATACACCCACAATGCCGCCGGAAATTTGCACGAGGATGTAAAGGCCCGCGGTGGGCCACGGCATTTCACCGCGCCACGCAAAGGCCAACGTGACGGCGGGATTGAAATGCGCACCGGAGAGCGGACCAAAGATCAGGATCAGCACCACCAGGATCGCGCCGGTCGGGATGGTGTTGCAGAGTAACGCCAGCGCAACATTGCCGCCGGCGAGCTTCTGCGCCATGATGCCTGAGCCAACCACCGCGGCGAGCAGGAAGGCTGTGCCGAGCCATTCGGCAGCGAGGCGCTGGCCACGCGAGGGCATCAGGCCGCCGCCGGGCCGCGCGGGTCAGCCACGCGCTCGCCGTCTTCCTTGACGAACACGCCGTGCTGCGGCGGCAATAGGTCAACCACCACTTCCGATGGTCGGCACAGCCGCACGCCATTCGGTGTCACCACGATCGGACGATTGATCAGGATCGGATGTGTCATCATCGCATCCAGCATTTCGTCATCACTGAGTTTCGGGTTGTCGAGCCCGAGTTCAGCGAAGGGAGTACCCTTCTCCCGCAGGAGATCACGCACAGAAATCCCCATCCGCATGATCAACTGCTTGAGCAGCGGGCGCGACGGCGGCGTCTTCAAATATTCCACGACATGCGGCTCGATGCCGGCATTGCGGATCATCGCCAGAGTGTTGCGCGAGGTGCCGCAATCGGGGTTGTGATAGATCACGACGTCCATGGCGTATGTCCACTAGCAGCAGACGGAAGCGGGTTTTGTGGCGGCCTGAGGTGAACAGCATGCGGCGGCCTTGTCATGTGCGATGCGCGCTTGGTTCTCGCCGCTGCCGTCGCCATACACTGTGCTTTCGCCGGTCGTGTGAAACGTCTCCCAAGCGATACCGGCGGGATCGTCGATCCAGGATTTTTCCGACTTGGCATAGCAGCAGGTGGTCTCGCCCTGCTCGATGACGTCGCCGCCGGCCTCGCGCATGCGGGTATAGACCTCGTGAAGCTCGTCGGTGTTCTCGACCTGGATGCCGAGATGATCGAGGCCAGGTTCACGCCCACGCGTCGAGATCGCGAAATTGACCCGCGGATCTTCCAGCATCCACTTGGCATAGTCGGATTTGACCACCGTCGGCTGCGCTGCAAACAGCGTGGAGTAGAACCCGACGGAGCGGGAGATATCCTCGACGGAGACGTGAACATGGAGGCGCTTCATGGCGTGTCCTTTCAGGCCGGGATTTTGGTGCGCTTGCGCGCGGGCTTGCAGGCCACGGCGGGCGCGCAGGAGACCCCGCCGCAGCAGTTTTCTGTAAGAAAGCCGAGTAAGGCGTTCATAGTCTTGAACTGCGCGGCATAGATCATCGAGCGGCCTTCGCGACGGACGGTCACGAGACCCGCCATCCGCAGCCGGTCGAAATGAAAGGTCAGTGTGTTGGGAGCAAGATCGAGCGCCTCGGCGACTGCGCCTGCCGGCATGCCCTCGGGACCCGCTTGAACCAGCAGTCGGAATACATCGAGCCGATTGTCCTGCGCGAGCGCGGAAAGCGCCGTGACAGCATCTGTCGTTTCCATATTTCAACGAATATAGAAATGATGCAGAAGCGTCAAGGATATTCCATTTGAGCGATCATTGGAGGGACGCAGGCTGACGGTCGTGGCGGCGTCGGCAGCCTCGCAGCATGGTCGCGCTCGGCGTTTCGCCAATCGAAGCTGCATAGCCCTTGGTTGCCAGCGACAGCCCTGGCGGCCCGCCGTCCCGTCGGTCACGCTCTACTCGCAGGCATACGCCTGCGACCGGAGCCGCGAAGCGTCTCCGCCCTTTGGGTAACGATCGTTGCCGCTTACTGCTTCTGCCTGGTCCGCGCTTCTGTTCGGAGTCGGCCAAACTGGCTCGCTCCATGATGGGGTCCGGCGAGGCGAGGTCGTCCAAGCTCACAGCACGTGCTTGAATCCGCACAGGGATCGAAACGGACTGACCTTCCCCACGTCCTTGGCAGAGCAGACCGCTACGCCGGAACGATCCTTAAGTCGTGCGCGGGGCGGGCGGCTGACCGAAGCGGAAGTCCGTGCCAGCCGACCACATACGATGCATGATGATAGCCAGCTTTCTGGCCACGGCGACGCACGCCTTCTTCGCGCCTACGCGTTTGGCGAGCTTCACGCCCCAAGCTCGCAGAGCCGACCACTTCCTCGCAATCCGTAGATGCGAGTTGGCTGCCTCGTAAAGAGCGTGACGCATCATCTTGTCACCGCACTTACTGATATTTCCAGACCGGTCCATCTCACCAGACTGATAAACACGAGGTGTCAGCCCCAAGTGTGCCGCTACAGCCCTGGAATCTTTGAAGCGCCTGGGATCGTCAATCGTTGCCTTGAAGGACAGGCTGACGATTGGACCCACGCCCGAGACTGTCATCAAGCGCCTGCAGACCTCGTCTTCGCGTGCCATTTGCGAAAGCTGACGGTCCAAGAGAGCCTTCTTCACCCGCATAGCATTGCGTACCTCAAGCAAGGGTTCAATTGCCAATCGCAACTCTGACGCATCAGCAAGCATCGCTTCGACCTTGGCGGCGAAGCGGACACGATGCACAAGCCCCAACTTGAGGCCATGCACCTTCAATAGGCCGCGAATGGTGTCTTCGATCGCGAGCATATGATCGACGAACTTCCGACGGGCAATCAAGACAGTCCTCAAGATCTGCGAAGCCTTGCTCTTAACGTGCACCGGCCGGTAGTGGCCAAGCCGCATCATCTCGGCAATGCCGCGCGCATCGCTACGATCCGTCTTGTTTGGCCGAGAGGATAGGAAACGCTGAGCGTGACGCGTTTCGATACACACAGTCTCAAAACCACTCTCGACCAGCGCGCCGTAGAGCCATTCTGACAAAGGGCAAGCCTCGATGCCGAAACCAGCGCGATCTTCTCACGCCATCCTATCAGGGCTTTAACAAGCGCGGTCGGTTCGCTTTCGGCTTTGCCTTCCCATACCGGCGAGCCGTCCGCCTCGACGACACAAATTGAAGTGGTCTTGAGCGAAACATCCAGTCCGACAAACAAAGCCATGTTGCGTCTCCCTTGCTGGGCCGAATCAGTCCCAGCAGGGTAGCGAAGGCTGGCTGGGATCGGATTACCCTAGCTCCCGCAATATAGCCAGACAGCCTGCGGCTGACTTCATTTCATTAGATGCTTCAGGGCCTGCGGCCCCCCGACCGTCAAGCCCAGGCCCCATCAAGCCATGGGGCGGAAAACGGCGGGCCGTGTAGTCGCTGCGCTCCGGCCCGCACCAGCCCCGCTCGTTTTCCGGGCTGTGACGGCCGCCCCCCGCTCATTGGCGCTGGCCTAGTTCCGGTTGCATGCGCAACCGGCAAAAAAGGCAGCACAATGAAAACCGATGTCTATCAGAAGATCACCGATGAGATCGTGTCTGCACTTAAGAAAGGCGTTCGCCCATGGCACCAGCCATGGAAAGCCGAGCATGCCGCTGGTCGCATCTCGCGGCCCCTGCGCGGCAACGGCATTCCCTATCAGGGCATCAATGTTCTGATGCTGTGGTCCGCCGCCATCGATCACGGCTACGGCGCCCCCATCTGGATGACATTCAAGCAGGCCTTAGAGCTCGGCGCGCATGTCCGCAAAGGCGAGAGCGCTACGCTTGTGGTCTACGCCAACAAGATCATTCGCAAGGAAACCGACGCCGAGACCGGCGACGAAGCCGAACGCGCCAATCCCTTCATGAAGGGGTACGCTGTGTTTATTGAGCAGATTGAAGGCTTGCCGCAGCATTTCTACAGCCAGCCGGAAAAGCCGAGCGCGACTGTCGAGCGCATTGCTCACGCTGAAGCGTTCTTTGCGGCAACTGGCGCGAACATTGTCCATGGTGGCAGCCGCGCCTGCTATGTGCCGTCGACCGACAATATTCACATGCCCTGCATCGATTTCTTTTGTGATGCAATCAGTTACTATGCGACGCTCGCGCACGAATGTACGCATAGTGCCGTAACCCGAATTATGCCGATGACCAACGTTGGCGGCTGTCAGAGCTGGTTCTGGCCGTTCGTCAGCTCGGCATAATCGGATTTATTACGCACAGCGAGTTTGGTCGCCTCTAACCCGGCAGAAATGGGGTGGTAAGCTGACGGTCGTGCTTTTGAGTGTTGTTGGCAAAAGCAGCCATTACGCTCAATTGCTTTGCACTGTTCCAACCGGGAGCTTCCCGGCTTGATGAGCCAAACGTGGGCTACTAAATGTGCCGTCATCTTCGAGGGAGTTTGCCACATGATCGATATCGACAAGGTGAGGGCGGATACCCCCGCTTGCGAGCAAGTGCTGCATTTTAACAATGCGGGGGCTTCATTAATGCCTCGTCAGGTCTACGAGGCGGTCAAGGGCGTGTTGGATCTAGAAAACGGCGTGGGCGGCTACGAAGCCGAGCGGCGCCTAGCAGACGATTTGCAGGCATTTTACAGCGAATTCGCGGCCCTTTTGAATGCCAGGCCGGATGAAATCGCCTTTGTCGAAAACGCCACTCGTGCGTGGGATATGGCGTTCTATGCTCTCCCCCTCCAATCGGGCGACCGGGTCATTACACACGGTTCAGAATATGCGTCGAACTTCCTGGCATTTCTGCATCAGGCCAAAAGACGTGGGATCGAGATTGACATAGCGCCTTCCGACGAGAACGGACAACTCGATGTCGCTGCGCTCGAAACTCTGATCAGGCCCGCCACAAAGCTTATCGCCATCACGCATGTCCCAACACAGGGTGGGCTGGTGAACCCGGCAGCCGCAGTTGGCCAAGTCGCCAAGAAGCACAACATCCTTTACCTGCTTGATGCATGCCAGTCAGTCGGCCAGCTTGAGGTGGATGTGAAGGCCATTGGTTGCGACATCCTTTCCGGCACCGGCCGCAAATTTCTGCGGGGGCCGCGCGGCACCGGCTTTCTCTATGTCAGCAACGCCATTGTCGAAAAACTCGACCCGCCATTTATCGACCTTCTGTCGGCCAACTGGACGACCAATGATCAGTACGAGCTGGCGGCGGGCGCAAAGCGTTTCGAGAACTGGGAAAGCTATGTCGGCGGCCGCGTCGGTCTCATGACTGCTGTCCGATATGCGCGGAGCATCGGCATCGCGGTGATCGAACAGCGCGTGTCGTCCTTGGCCGCCACGCTTCGGGATGCTCTTTGCGGTGAGACGGGTGTTTCCGTTCATGACCTCGGGCGGACGAAGTGCGGCATCGTCACCTTCCAGAAGCAAGGTCTCGAACCGCAGAACATTGCCGAGCGCCTGAGAGCCCAGCAGATCAACGTCTCGGTGTCCGGCGTGCCCTATGCCCGGCTTGATCTTGGCGGGCGGGGGCTCTCCTCGCTGGTTCGCGCCTCCGTGCACTACTTCAACACGGAAAAGGAGATCGAACGTTTCGTGGAAATAGTGTCCAGCCTTATTCCCACTTGATGGAGGGTGATGGCTGCTTTTGGCAACTCAGCTTTCCACTGTGAACTTCTGAGATGGGGTCGTTTCTTGCCGATGGGCTTTGGAGGGAGAGCAAAAAGTCGGAAAACAGATACGGATTTAACGTGAAGTTGTCGCTCCAAAACCATGGAGCACAAGAATGCACATATCTGATCAAGCCACCTGCTTCGACCCGTACTTGGCATCATTCGAGGAAAGTCTTTCCTCCAATAACTATAAGCCCGATACTCTCGCGAATTGCCGCTGCCTGCTGCGTCGCTTTGGACGCCTGCTCGACGCTGAGGGTATTGCGCCATCCTCACTGACACCAAACCTTGCTGCTGAGTTGGCGCAGCGCGTACCAACCGCCCCAAAATGCACCATCAAGGTTTGCAATCTTGTTCGGTGCTTCGTCGCGCACCTGGTCGAAATTGGCGTGGCCGCTATCCCGCCGCTGACACCTGCTCAGGCGGAGCGGGCCAAATTACTGAGCAGCTTCGAGACCTATCTCGTCAAGCAGCGGGGCCTCAGCCCGCGGACAATCTACCACACGCTGCGCTTTGCGAACCGGTTCCTTGACTATTGCTTCGGCGAGATGATGATCGATTTGGCTAGCTTGCGTCCAGCCGATGCAATTGGCTTCATCGAACACGTGCTCGCAGGCGCACGTCGCGACAAAACAATTACGACCCATGTCCGCACCTTCCTCCAATATCTGTTCAGCTGCGGAACCACGCCGACCAACCTTGCGCTGAGCCTGCCTAGATGCCGTAATGGGCCGGCCTTCGCGAGGCTAGCCAGGTTAGGTGGCTGTCCCTCAGAATGATGATGTTGAAACGGAGTCCGAATGATCGGCTCCAGGCATCAAGTGAGGAACAGCCATGGACTATTATGCGGGGATCGACGTGTCTTTGAAAGAGAGCAGCGCCCAACTTGCGAGCAAGGGCCACTTTGGCGCGCTTCATGCCGCGCCGTCGCGCAACCTCGAGTGCCCAGCGCTTCAGGCTCGAGAAGCGTGTCGCACGCGTCAGCATGATATGCGCCGCTTCAAAGAGCGCGGTGCGCACCATGGCGTCGCCGACCTTACTGATGACGCCGTCCCGGTCGGTCTCACCCGACTGATATTTTTTCGGCGTGAGCCCGAAGTAGGCGCCGATCGTACTGGATTTTACGAACCGCGATGGATCATCTACCGCCGAGCGGTATGTCAGGGCGACCAAAGCACCGACACCAGGTGTGCTCATCAATCGCCGGCAAACTTTGTCGGCCCGCGCGATCTTCAGCATCTCGCGATGCAGCCTCGTGAACTCGTTCCACAATGCCATCCTAGCAGCGAGCATCGCGCCAATCACCGTTTCCAGGGTCACGTGCCCCGCTGTCAATTCCCGAATGCGCGCTTCAAACCGTCCACGGCTCACTTCGCCGACCTTCAGCCCATAGCCACGCAAAATCCCGCGGATGCTGAGTTCGACGTCGAGAAGCTTGCCTTGCAGAAGCTTGCGCCCAATGAGAAGGGCGCGGGTGTCCTTGCAAGGCACCGATTTCGCGTGAACCGGACGGTACCAGCCCATCCGCAGCAACTGAGCGATCCCGCGGGCATCCTTCCGGTCGGTCTTGACGGTCATGGCTGAGAGTGCTGCTTTCACATGCCGTGTCTCGAGCAAAACCGCATCGCGTCTGCCGGCCACAAGCCCGGCATGCAGCCACTGCGACAACGGCCCTGCTTCGCGCCCAATGCGGCTGACAGGTAATTCCAGCTCGTCGAAATAGCCAATAAGCACCTCAGGCTCGCTGGCGACCTTGACCTCGCGGACGACCTTGCCAGTCCCGTCAACAACGCAGATGCTGCTCTCTTTCAAAGACACGTCGATCCCCGCATAATAGTCCATGGCTGTTCTCACTTGATGCCTGGAGCCGATCATTCGGACTCCGTTTCAACATCATCATTCTGAGGGACAGCCACCTAACCTGGCTAGCCTCGCGAAGGCCGGCCCATTACGGCATCTAGACATGCTCTCGCTCCGCGCGATCACCCGCGACGACTTCCTTGTCTTCGAGAACGGCCAGATGATCGGCCGCATCCGTCGTGCCGCCGATCGCGCGCCCGCGCTCTGGCTCTGGTAGTTGTGATCACCGGCCCACCGTTCGACGATGCTTCAACCCTCGATGAGGCCAAGGAGCGATTCCGGGCAGCATGGGAAACCTTCAAGGAGAAGCATGGGCCGGAGACGGTGGCGACCCGAGGCGCTATGAGGGTCCCCATCAACTCATCGACGGCGAGCGCGACACATACCAGCCAAAGGATGCGTCATACTTTTGGAACGTAGCGAGCGATGGCGGCCAGATCGCACGTGGCGCGCTGGACGGCAAAGCAGTGTCGAGCGCAGTGGCCGCTGGCATGACGACGTTTCAGGCTAGAAAGTACGTTCGTTAGGGCACAGATGCGCTTCGATACTCCGCTGTGGGAGCGCGAACACGGTAAGAAGCCAAGTGGGAGGCGCAAATGGCGCTTCCGAATCGTCTCGCCCAGCAATACAGTCGAGGACTATGAAGTCACAACCGCTGCACTGACCTTCCCCTCCGCATGTCGAGCTGCGATCGAGAAGGCCAGGCAGCGCCGTTCGGACCGAATTGTGGTGTTACCGTAGGGGGCGCCCACACGATGTCCGACACGTCCTTGTATGCGGCGGCTCCCTGTGGGGCCGCTTCAATTGCTTCGCCTTCGGCAGAAGCGCGGGAACGCTTCGAAGAAGCGGCGCGAGTTAATGGAAGCATGATGCCGCTTCGACGAAGGTGAGTCTGACGCTGTGGCGCTCCGCGCCTAGGGACGATCGAATGTATGATCGTCAAAAGCCGCATCGGAGACAGTCTCGACGGCAAGCGGCCACTTTTCGTTTTGTGAACTGCGTCGGGCTCTCGTCAGCTTTTGGAAAGCTAGCCCGAATACAGAACCGTCGAGGTCGGCGGCGCGCGGTAGGGACAGCGCTATCTACGAAGAAGGTCGAGTCGCGTCGCTGCAAACCTCAATTGGCAGCGCGGACGCGGTAGGGACAGTGCCCGATCTATTGCTCCCCAAAGCTGGAATCCGGCGCCGAGTCGCGCCCGCGCTGCTTCCGGTCCCAGGCGTCAAGCCACTTCTGATGGCCAGTTCTGGTAGTTGTGCCCGTGAAGTTAGCGGCGCGCGTGGTGCGACTTTAGCGCTTTGGTCGGGACGCCGGTAGAACTTCAATTCTCTTGACCATCACAACAATGCGCTTCGCAAAGGCGCTGGGCGAATCTTCGGCGTAGTCGGCAGGAACGATTCGAATATTCCTTCGGCAGGCGGGCGACTCAATCCTCTTGATGGTGCCGCAGTCATTTTCCAATGCTTCCCGCTCCGCCGCTGGTTCGATAGACTTTGCGAAAACTACCGTAGTCATCCCGCGGGAAGACGCACAGCGATAATCGCCCCTATCGGCGTAGAAGCAGCTCACGTTTCGAATCTCGATAGGCTTCCCAATGAACTTTCCGGGGGCGACATGAAGGTCGTCCGGATCAACGACCTTGAAATCGTTAGGGCTGAAGTTAGTAACGATTTCTTTGGTGTTCGCCGTTTCCGGTCCAACGAGAACGCCAGCGGCCTTGAGCGTTGCGGCGGCTTTGTCGAAGCACAATAAGCGATCTTTGTCGTCGTTCACGGCCGTGCAGCCCATCACTTGCATGACGGCTTCCGGTGCATCCGCGGCGAGCGAGGGCCGTATCGAACAGATTATGATTGCTGCGCCACAAACATACGTAAGCCGCTTCCGCTTTAAGAGTGCTTGCCTGTACTTCATCGAAGCCAGCTTTCTTCCTAAGCCGTCCATACGGATGTCGTCGTTAATGGATCAGCCAAGTCTTTTGATTGGCGTCGGGATCGCTTGCCTGAGGCCGGGATCCAAGCCAGCGTTTCGGATAAGCCTACGGACATCATCCAGGCCGGCATTGTCGGCGTCGGCCTGAGCGACTTCTATGTCCAGTTCTTCAACGGGCTGATCATCATTCTGTCGCTGCTCGGCCATCGCTGGAATCAGATCCGCTACCGATGATGACATCAGAGGTCCGGCAACCAAATCAAGACGCGTTGCCCGGGTGGGCAGGCACCGTGAAATGGAAGATCGCGCCACGGGGCGCGTTGGCGGTCACCCACAAGCGACCGCCATGTGCTTCGACAATCGACCGACAGATCGAAAGTCCCACTCCCAGACCGCCGGGCTTGGTCGTGTAGAAGGGCTCGAAGACGCGCTCGAGACTGCCGGGGACCAATCCTGGTCCCGAATCCTTCACCGCGACCTGAACGCTTTCAGGCTCGACCTCAGCGGTGGTGATGACGATCTGTCGGCTTCCGTCCGCGACCGGGCCCATCGCTTGGATAGCGTTGAGAATCAGGTTGAGGACCACTTGCTGCAATTGGACGCGATCGCCATCGACGAGTGGCAGGTTTTTCGCGGGTTCTATCTGCACCGAGATGCTATTCTTCAGCGCCTCGCTACGGCTGAGCTCAATCACGTCCCGGATCGCCTCGTTAATGTCCAAACGATCCTTCCGTGGCGGTGCTCTTTTGACGAGATCGCGAATCCGGCCGATGATGTCGCTGGCCCGATCGGTGTCGTTCACAAGGCAGCCGAGCACTTGCCTGGCTCCCTCAACCTCCGGCGGGTTTCTACCTAAGAATCGCAGGGCGGCAGCGGCATTCATCGATGCCGCGGCGATCGGCTGACTCACTTCATGGGCGATCGAGGCCGTGAGCTCGCCCATGGTGGCGAGGCGGTTCGCGTGCGTTAGCTCCTTCTGCACCTCCCGCAAGGCCTCGGCAGCGCGCTTGCGCTCAGTGATGTCCCGCGCAACGCCGCGGTAACCAACGAAGTGCCCCGCTTTGTCGAAGACCGGCAGCCCGGAGATGGACGCGTAGCGCTTGTCGCCGTCCGGCGTAGGCCGCGCCAGCTCGAAATCCCGGAACGGCAGGTGG
>NZ_JBVUBB010000039.1:0-74850 GCF_055791185.1 Bradyrhizobium ingae | reverse complement strand
TCGCGGAAACCATCTTGGCCAGCGGTCCAACAAGCCGCATCAACAGGCCGGACATATGGATGCAAGCGATCCGATCAAACCTCACTTGGCTCTTGTGCCACGGGGGCCGTCCACATATGGGTCCCGGATCTGCGCTTCGCGTCGCTACGCTTGTCCGGGACGACGGTCGCGTATGCAACGGCCGCGGAGCGTCATCCTTCCCCAATCAGACTCCGTATCGTATGGTCGAACTAAACAAGCCCGATCGCGCCGGGCCTTTCGGAAACACTTTCATGCCTGATCCCGCCTGGACGCTGCACACCCGCCTGAAAGAGGACACCATCGATATCGGCGACCTGCCGTTGTCGAAAGTGTTGGTCATCAAGGACGCACATTACCCGTGGCTGTTGCTGGTGCCGCGCCGTGCAGATGCGGTCGAGATCATCGATCTCGACGAAGTCCAGCAGGCACAATTGATGACCGAGATCACGCGCGTCTCGCGCGCGCTGAAGGAGATCACCAAATGCGACAAGCTCAATGTCGCCGCGCTCGGCAACCTCGTGCCGCAGCTTCACATCCACATCATCGCGCGCCGCACCAGCGATGCGGCGTGGCCGCGCCCGGTCTGGGGCGTGATGCCGCCCTTGGCGCATGATGCCGCAGAGGTGCAGAATTTCATCAGCGCGCTTCGCCGCAAGATCTGGTTGGGTTGAAAGAACGATTGGGTTGAAAGAACAATAATGTCAGCATTCGACTCGTTTCCGCTGGGACAGCCGGCCTTCGTCACCAATGTCCTCGATCGCGCCGCGCATCTGCGCCTCAATGACGAAAAACTCTTCGCACTCGAACAGAAGCCGTCGTCGCGCGCCTACGTCGTCTATCGAGATTCGCTGCTGGTGAAGCGCGAGGGCGAGCGCGTTCGTGCCCTGCTCTCGATCGACGAGGCCACCAAATGCGGCGCCAATCCCGGCACGATCTTCTTAGGCTTGCGCGAAGGCGCCGCGGTGTTCGGCATGGGCATGCCGCAGGCGGCGGCCGAAAAGCTGATCGGCCGGGAGGACTATGCCGTGACCGAATTGCGCGGCATGGCCATGCAGGGCGCGATCCACCCGGATGAGCTATCCGCAATCGCGATGGCGAAGTCGATGGTCACCTGGCATCAGCGCCACGGCTATTGCGCCAATTGCGGCGCCCGCAGCGCGATGAAGGAAGGCGGCTGGAAGCGCGAGTGTCCTGCCTGCAAGGCCGAGCATTTTCCGCGCACCGACCCGGTCGTGATCATGCTGATCGCCTCCGGCGACAAGTGCCTGCTCGGCCGCCAGAAGCAGTTTCCGCCGGGCATGTATTCCTGCCTCGCCGGCTTTGTCGAGGCGGCCGAGACCATCGAGGACGCAGTGCGCAGGGAGATCTTCGAGGAATCCGGCATCCGCTGCACCGATGTGCAGTACTACATGACGCAGCCTTGGCCCTACCCGTCGTCGCTGATGATCGGCTGCAGCGCGCGAGCGCTGACCGATGAGATCACCGTCGACCACTCGGAGCTGGAGGACGCGCGCTGGTTCAGCCGCGACGAGGCACGATTGATGCTGTCGCGGACGCATCCGGACGGGCTTGCCGGTCCACACCCCTTCGCCATCGCCCATCATCTGGTCGGCCGCTGGTTGCAGGGCAAGGACGGCGTGTAGCTGCAACGGCCGATGTCCGCCAAATCAATCGCGCCGCGTATCCTCTGCATCGGCATCCCCGTGCGCGACCTCACTTTCCGTGTGGACGGCGTGCCCGAGCATGGCAGCAAGGCGAACGCCACGCATCTGGAGGAGATCTGCGGCGGCAACGCGCTCAATGCCGCGATCGCCATCGCGCGGCTCGGCGGGCGCGTCGCCTTCGCGGGGCCGATGGGCGATGCGCAGGAGACCTCGAGCAGCTTCATCCTCGAGCGCATGGCGCTCGAGGGCATCGACGCGGGGCACGTCGTGCGCATGCCGGGCGTGACGACGCCGGTCTCGGCGATCATGATCGACGCGAGCGGCGAGCGCACCCTCGTGATCTATCGCGATCCCAAACTGTGGTCGGTGAGGCTGCCTGATGCCGACGCGTTGCTCGGCGACTGCGATGCCATCTTGGTCGAGAGCCGCTGCGCCGAATTCGCCCTTCCCTTCTGCGCCGAGGCGCGACGCCGCGGCATTGCCGTCATCGTCGGCGTCGACCGCGCGATGTCGGCAGGCGATGGCCTCTTCACCGCTGCCTCGCACATCCTGTTCGCCAGCGAGCAGTTGCAGGAAACGGCCGGTGTCGCCGACGACGCTGGCGCGCTGAAAACGCTTGCGAGACTGACATCGGCATTCCTTGCCGCCACCCGCGGCCCGCGCGGTACGATCTGGCTGAATGAGCGAAGCGAACTGGAGGAGACAGCGGCGTTTCCAGTCCGCGCCGTCGATACGCTCGGCGCAGGGGACGTCTTCCATGGCGCCTTTGCCCTTCGCCTTGCCGAAGGCCGGGGTGCACGGGAGGCGCTGCGATTCGCCGCAGCCGCGGCCGCGCTGAAATGCACCCGCTTTGGTGGCGGTCTGGCCGCCCCGCAACGCATTGAAGTTGAAGAGCTTTTGCTCGAAAGGTGAGCGGTGCGGCACCCTGTCGCCGGGAATATAGGCTTGCTCTAGAAGATTTTTCTATATATGAGGGGTTTCGACCCTGAAAATGGAAAAAAGTTCCCCAGATGAGCGACCTCGCCGTCCAACTTCCAGAGACCAACCGCCGCCTCGACGCCATCGATCGCAAGATCCTGATGGTCCTCCAGGATGATGCCTCCCTGTCCGTCGCCGAGATCGGCGATCGCGTCGGGCTCTCGTCCACGCCTTGCTGGAAGCGCATCCAGCGCCTTGAGGCCGATGGCGTGATCCTCAAGCGCGTGGCGCTGGTCGACCAGAACAAGATCGGGCTCGGCATCTCCGTGTTCGTGTCGGTGGAAAGCGCCGACCATTCGGAGGCCTGGCTGAAGAAATTCGCCGAGGCCGTCAGCGCCATGCCCGAGGTGATGGAGTTCTACCGGATGGCCGGCGACGTCGATTACATGCTGCGCGTCGTGGTCGCGGACATGCAGGCCTATGACGTCTTCTACAAGAAGCTGATCAGCGCTGTGCCGCTCAAGAACGTCACCTCGCGCTTCGCCATGGAGAAGATCAAGTCGGTCACCACACTGCCGATTCCGGCGGTGGTGGCGGCTTGAGGCCACACAGTTCACCACACGGGAGCTGTCATCGCCCGGCTAGACCGGGCGATCCAGCACTCCGAGACGGTCGTGATTGAACCGAAAAGCCGCGGCGTCCTGATGCCCCGCCTGCGCGGG
Organism: Bradyrhizobium ingae; assembly: GCF_055791185.1. Taxonomy (NCBI): domain Bacteria; kingdom Pseudomonadati; phylum Pseudomonadota; class Alphaproteobacteria; order Hyphomicrobiales; family Nitrobacteraceae; genus Bradyrhizobium; species Bradyrhizobium ingae. The sequence continues at coordinate 71,525 of NZ_JBVUBB010000039.1, read as the reverse complement.
GCATGACGTAGTGTACGTGGTGCCGCTGGCGCGCCTCAAATCTTCTGATTGTACTCGCCGACTTCCGGATGCGTGCGCAGCACGCTATTCACCATCTCGAACATGTCGTGCATGCGCTGTTCGGAGACCGGGCTCTCGACCACGACCACGAGCTCGGGCTTGTTGGAGGACGCGCGCACCAGGCCCCAGCTGCCGTCCTCGACCGTGACGCGCACGCCGTTGACGGTGACGAGGTCGCGGATTGCCTGGCCGCCGATCTTCGCGCCGCTGTTCTGAAGACCTTCGAAGTGCTTCACCACGGCGTCGACGATGCCATACTTGGCTTCATCCGCACAGTGCGGTGACATGGTCGGCGACGACCAGGTCTTTGGCAGCGCATTCTTCAGATCCGCCATCGTTTTACCGGGCGCGCGGTCGAGCATGTCGCAGATCGCGATCGCGGAGACGAGGCCGTCGTCATAGCCGCGCCCGAACGGCTTGTTGAAGAAGAAATGGCCCGACTTCTCGAAGCCGGCGAGCGCGCCCATCTCGTTGGTGCGGCGCTTCATGTAGGAATGGCCGGTCTTCCAATAGGCGGTTTTCGCACCCTGCTTCTGGAGCACGGGATCGGTGATGAACAGGCCGGTCGACTTCACGTCGACGACGAACTGCGCGTCCTTGTGGATCGCCGACATGTCGCGCGCCAGCATCACGCCGACCTTGTCGGCAAAGATTTCCTCACCGGTGTTGTCGACGACTCCGCAGCGATCGCCGTCACCGTCGAAGCCGAGGCCGACGTCGGCCTTGTGATGCAGCACGGCGTCGCGGATCGCGTGCAGCATCTCCATGTCTTCTGGATTCGGATTGTATTTCGGGAAGGTGTGGTCGAGCTCGGTGTCGAGCGGGATCACCTCGCAGCCGATCGCCTCCAGCACCTGCGGCGCGAACGCGCCGGCGGTGCCGTTGCCGCAGGCCGCGACGACTTTCAGCTTGCGCTTCAGCTTCGGACGGTTGGTGAGATCGGCGATATAGCGCGCCGGATAATTTTCGTGGAACTGGTAGGAGCCGCCGGCCTTGTTCTTGAAATCGGCGCCCAGCACGATCTCCTTCAGCCGCGTCATTTCGTCGGGCCCGAAGGTCAGCGGACGGTTGGCCCCCATCTTCACGCCGGTCCAGCCATTGTCGTTGTGCGAAGCCGTGACCATGGCGACGCACGGCACATCCAGGTCGAACTGTGCAAAATAGGCCATCGGCGTCACGGCGAGGCCAATGTCATGCACCTTGCAGCCCGCCGCCATCAGGCCGGAGATCAGCGCATATTTGATCGAGGCCGAATAGCCGCGGAAATCGTGCCCGGTGACGATCTCCTGCTTGACGCCGAGCTCGGCGATCAGCGCGCCCAGCCCCATGCCGAGCGCCTGCACCCCCATCAGGTTGATTTCCTTGTTGAACAGCCAGCGCGCGTCGTATTCGCGGAAGCCGGTGGCCTTCACCATCGGCTCGGATTCGAAGTCATAGGTATTGGGCAGCAGCGCAGATTTCGGCTTGGGAAACATCGAGACAATCTCGTTAACAGGCAGGAGGAATATACCGCAGGCATAGCGAATGCTCAGGCCGAGCGGAAGGGTGGGATGAGCGGCTTATGGCTGATAATTGCGGCAGTTTGGTAACGGAAAACCTTACTCGCGCTGCCCCGAGTACATACAAGGGATCAGCAAAGTTCTCCCAAAGTTCTCGGCCGCGATTGATTCGCTCGATAGCGGATGTGCAGTTTGTGCCTCACAACCTCTGATCGCGAGAATGTGTTGAAACTAACCGGCCCGATCGCGCATATCCGCTATGGATTACTCCGTCTCGCCCCGTGGACAATCCACACTCGCCCCGGTGCAGGACGCAGCCTGACCGATCAGTTGGAGCGTTAACTCAAGCCACGTCTCGCCCTCTCTCCACGACGCAACCGTGGGGGAACCAGTATGCGTACGGCGTCGATCCCGGCTGCGATCGCGGCCGGCACAGTCATTATGATTTGCGAGATGGCCGCAGCTCAACCGGCCAATCAGAGGGTGTGGGGTATGCCGACTGTTCCTCCGTCGGCGCCCCTGCATCTCAAGCTCGGCGAACCAACGCTTCCGCCCATGGCATACACGATGTTCTGCCTGCACTACCCCGACGAATGCCACGCCCGCGCGCTATTTCGTGGGGGGCCGCTCTCCCTCACCGAGGCACGTTGGACGGATCTGGAAGAAGTCAACGAGACCGTGAACAAAGCCATCGTCCCGGAGCCGAATGAGCCGGTTGTGGGGGTAGAAGCTTGGCTGATCGACCCGAAGCGCGGCGACTGTAACGACTATGCCGTCAGCAAGCGACACAGGCTTCTGAGCCTTGGATGGCCGCAGCGGGCCCTCCTGCTCGCCGAGGTCGTGACCGTCTGGGGCAAGCGCCATCTCGTTCTGCTGGTTCGAGCGAAGAGCGGCGACCTGGTTCTGGACAATTTGTCCCGGCAGATCAGACCATGGACGCGCGCCCCCTATCGCTGGCTTCGAATTCAATCGCCGAGCAACCCGCGATATTGGAACAACGTCGCACCGCGCAGTGTATAGGGCTTCGCCGTCAGGTCGGAGGACCGAGCCGAGGCCTTATTGCTCAAGCACCATCTGGCCGTTGGCGTATTCGAAGCGCCTCAGCTTGGACAGGAAGGAGAGCCCGAGCAAATTCTCCGACAGCGCCTCGTCCGGCAGCACCATCGCATCGACGTCGCGAACGATGAGGCCGCCGACGTCGAGCATGGCGATGCGGGTGCGCGCAGCCTTGATGGTGCCGTTGGCGGTGACGACGTTCGCGTTGTAATCGCCGCGCGACGGGCGCAGTCCGAAGCGTGCAGCCGAGGTTTCGTTCAATGCCACCACGGAAGCGCCGGTGTCGACCATGAAGCCGATGCGCTGACCGTCGATCCGGCCATCGGTCTGGAAATGGCCGCGGGCATCGCGGGGGATGCTGACGCTGCGATTGCTCGCTTGCGGCGCGGCGACCTGCGCTGCGGCCATATGGCGCGGCACTGAGGTAGCGGAGGCCGAGCTCATCTTGTCGGCCATCTGCGCCATGAAGGTACCCAGCCCAATCATGATGGCCGCGAAGATCATAATGTTACGCATGACACCACTCGGAACCGAAAATACGATCTCATCACGCTACGCGCCCGTCGGCGAGCGGGCTTGCGGCCGCGCCGCCGCCATTTTGGCGAAAAGCGTGACGGAAGGGTTAATGCGCGCTTATTGAATTACGTCCCGCGCGGCTTGGCGCGACGGGTGGGCAGCGCGCGCGCTGGATCGTCCGGCCAGGGATGTCGCGGATAGCGTCCGCGCAGATCGGAGCGTACCGCCGCGTAGCTGCCGCTCCAGAAGCCGGGCAGGTCGCGTGTCACCTGAACCGGGCGCTGTGCCGGCGAGAGCAGCTCGAGCACGAGCGGCACCTTGCCGCCTGCGATCGATGGATGGGTGTTGAGGCCGAACAATTCCTGCAGCCGCACGGCGATCGTCGGCCCCTGCTCGGCCTCATAGTCGATCGCGAGCATCGTTCCGGTCGGCGCCTCGAAATGGGTGGGCGCCTCGCGTTCGAGCCGCGCGCGCAGCTCCCATGGCAACAGCGCCATCAGCGCCTCGGAAAGGTCGCCGGCGGAGACATCCTTCAGCGCCGTCTTGTCGTAGAGTGCAGGCACCAGCCAATCATCGCGCCGCGCGATCAGGGCGCCATCGGACAGATCGGGCCAGCTCTCGCCTTCGGCCTTGCGCAGGAACATCACGCGGTCGCGCCATTGGATGGCGGCTTTCGACCAGGGCAGCCGGTCGAGCCCGGCGGCGATCAGGCCGTCGGCGAGGATGCGTGCCGTCGTCTCGGACGGCGTGAGTGTGAGCGGAGACTCGGACAATGTGATCGCATGCAGCGCGCGCCTGCGCCGCGCGCGCAGCGCCATCGCGCCGCGATCGAAAGAGATCTCGTCCGCGGTTTCGATGTGCTCGGCGAAATGGCCTTCGATGTCGGTCTCGCTGATCGGCGCGGCGAGCAGGATGCGCCCGCTCGCCGCCGTGCCCGTCATCTCGGCCACCGCTATATAGGGCGCGCGCGCAAGCGAAGACGTCTGCTCGACGGCTGCGCCGCGTCCGTTGGCGAGCAAGAAGCTGCCGTTACCGCGGTTGCGCGCGACGCGGTCCGGGAAGGCGTAGGCGAGCATGATGCCCGTGCGCAAGTCGCCCTGCCCCGGCGTCCCTTTCTCCGATGACGCGACCTGCGAAGCCCAGCGCCGCGCAAGGTCACGGGCGCTGGTGGCACGGGACGAGCGATCGCGGCGGAACTGATCGAGACGGTGGTCGAGATCGACGCCGTCGCCGCCGAGCCCGCGCTCGGTGAGGATGGCGGCGATTTCGGCAGCGGCCTCGCCGCTGCCTGAGCGATGCGAATCCACGATCATCCGCGCGAGCCGCGGCGGCAGTGCCAACGCGCGCAGGCTTTTGCCTTCCGTCGTAATGCGACCGTCGGCATCGAGCGCGTTGAGCTCGGCAAGCAGGCTCCTTGCCTCCTTCCAGGCCGGCTGAGGCGGCGGATCGAGGAACGAGAGCGCGGCAGGATCGCTTACTCCCCACTGTGCAAGATCGAGCACGAGCGAAGAGAGGTCCGCGCTCAGAATTTCAGGCTGCGTGTAGGGTATCAGCGAGGCGGTCTGCGGCTCGTCCCAGAGCCGATAGCACACACCGGGCTCGGTGCGGCCCGCGCGACCGCGGCGCTGGTCGACCGCAGCGCGCGAAGCACGCACGGTCTCGAGGCGCGTCAAGGCGATATCGGGCTCATAGCGCGGCACGCGGGCAAGGCCGGAATCCACGACAATGCGCACGCCCTCGATGGTGAGCGATGTCTCCGCGATCGAGGTCGCCAGCACCACCTTGCGCGTGCCTTGGGGCGCGGGCGCGATGGCGCGGTCCTGCACGGCAGCATCCAGCGCGCCGAATAGCGGCACGATCTCGATCGCGGCATCATGAATGCGCTCGGCGAGAAAATTCTGCGTGCGCCGGATCTCGGCCGCGCCCGGCAGAAACGCCAGCACCGAGCCGGCGTCAGTGCGCAGCGCGGAGGCAATCGCATCCGCCATCTGCCGCTCCAGCGGCGCGTCCGCCTTGCGGCCGAGATAGCGCGTCTCGACCGGAAACGCGCGGCCCTCGCTCTCGACGACGGCGGCCTCCCCCAGCAGCCTCGCCACCCGGGCGCCGTCCAGCGTCGCCGACATCACGAGGATGCGCAGATCCTCGCGCAGGCCCAATTGCGCATCGCGCGCCAGCGCAAGGCCGAGGTCGGCATCGAGCGAGCGCTCGTGGAATTCGTCGAACAGGATGGCGGCGACGCCCGTCAGCTCGGGATCGTCGAGGACCTGGCGGGTGAAGATGCCTTCCGTCACCACCTCGATGCGGGTCGCGCGCGAGATTTTCGAGCCGAAGCGGACGCGATAGCCGACGGTCTCCCCAGTTCGCTCGCCGAGCGACTTCGCCATGCGGTCAGCGCTTGCTCGCGCCGCGATGCGCCGCGGCTCCAGCACGATGATTTTCTTACCCCTGGCCCAGGACGCATCCAGCAGCGCCAGCGGCACGCGCGTGGTCTTGCCGGCGCCGGGCGGCGCCACCAGCACGGCGGCGTTGTGCACTTCCAGCGTGCGCGACAACTCGTCGAGCACCGCATCGATCGGAAGGGGCGTGTCGAAGCTGCGAGGCAAAATCCGGCATCCGTCATCGCCCGCCGCGCGCGCAATTGCGCACCAAGGTGGGCGATCCAGTAAATTCAGACCCTCGTCATCGACGACGGTCGAGCGTCCTGGATACCCCGCCTTCGCGGGGTATGACAACAAGATGTGCGATCAGACCTGCCCCGCGGGCCGTCCGACGCTCTCATAGATGAAGCCGGCCGCTTCCATGTCTTCGGGACGGTAGATGTTGCGCAGATCGACCACGATGGGCTGCACCATGATCTCCTTCAGCCGGTCGAGGTCGAGCGCACGGAACTGCACCCATTCGGTGACGATGACCAGCGCGTCCGCGCCCTTGGCGCAGGCGTAGGCATCCTCGCAATATTCGATCGCCGGCAGCTCGTGCCTGGCCTGCTCCATGCCGACCGGGTCATAGGCCCGCACCTTCGCGCCCTGGTCGAGCAGACCGGTGACGAGCGGGATCGAGGGCGCATCGCGCATGTCGTCGGTGTCGGGCTTGAAGGTGAGACCGAGCACGCCGATGGTCTTGCCGCGCAGCGAGCCGCCGAGCGCGTGGCTGACCTTTCGCGCCATCGCGCGCTTGCGGTTCTCGTTGACTGCGAGCACCGCCTCGACGATGCGCAGGTTCACGTCATAGTCCTGCGCGATCTTGATCAGAGCCTTGGTGTCCTTCGGAAAGCAGGAGCCGCCGAAGCCCGGGCCGGCATGCAGGAACTTGGTGCCGATGCGATTGTCCAGGCCGATTCCGCGCGCGACCTCCTGGACGTTGGCGCCGGCCTTCTCGGACAAATCGGCGATTTCGTTGATGAAGGTGATCTTGGTCGCCAGAAACGCGTTGGCGGCGTATTTGATCATCTCCGCGGTGCGGCGCGCGGTGAACATCAGCGGCGCCTGGTTCAGCGACAGCGGACGGTAGATGTCGCCCATCACCTTGCGGCCACGCTCGTCATTGGTGCCGACCACGATGCGATCCGGAAATTTGAAATCGCGGATCGCCGCGCCCTCGCGCAGGAATTCCGGATTGGACGCGACCACCACATCGGCCTTCGGATTGGTCTCGCGGATGATGCGTTCGACCTCGTCGCCGGTGCCGACCGGAACGGTCGACTTGGTGACGACGACCGTGAAGCCGGAGAGCGACGCAGCGATCTCGCGCGCGGCAGCGTAAACGTAAGACAGGTCGGCATGACCATCGCCGCGCCGCGACGGCGTGCCGACCGCGATGAACACGGCGTCCGCCTCCGCCACCGGCCCCGAAAGGTCGGTCGTGAAGCTCAGGCGCTTGGCCTTCACATTGGTCTCGACCAGCGAGTCCAGCCCCGGCTCGTAAATCGGGATCTCGCCGCGATGAAGCGCTGCGATCTTGCGTTCGTCCTTGTCGACGCAGGTGACGTCATGGCCGAAATCCGCAAAGCACGCGCCGGAAACCAGCCCCACATAGCCCGTGCCGATCATGGCAATTCGCATGAAAAACCTGCCTGTCTTGGTTAACGCATGTTGATGCTTTGCAGCGGTCTTAGAGCATTTTCATGTCCGCGGGGAAGAGGCTGGCCGCAAGAAAAACGGCAAGAAAACCGGCATGTGATTTGTAGAGTAAAGGGGACCGAAACCTCGCGCCCGGCATACTGCCTCGCTCTTGGGCGGCAAGCGCCTCGAAAAGGGACACCATGACACCATCCGGCACAATCGTGGCAAGCGGAGGTTCCAGGACCTCGCCGCCGGCGCGCGTCGATTGGGTCGATTATGCCAAGGGCATCTGCATCGTCATGGTCGTGATGATGCATTCGGTGATCGGGGTCGAGCTCGCTGCCGGCGAACCCGGGTTCATGCATGGTCTGGTCGCCTTCGCAAAGCCGTTCCGGATGCCGGATTTCTTCCTGATTTCGGGACTATTTCTGCCGCTCGTGATTGATCGCGACTGGCGAATCTATCTCGACCGCAAGGTCCTGCATTTCGCTTATTTTTATGTCCTCTGGGTGACAATCCAGTTCGGCTTCAAGGCGCCGGCTTTCGCAGCCGAGACGAGCTGGCGCGATGCGGGCCTTCTGTATCTCGAATCATTCATCGAGCCGTTCGGCACGCTCTGGTTCATTTACCTGCTGCCGATCTTCTTCGTCGTCACAAAACTGACACGGCGAATCCCGCCGCCCGCGATCTGGCTCGCAGCAGTGCTGCTGGAGACCGCGCGGATCGCGACGGGGTGGACCGCGATCGACGAGTTCTGCGCACGCTTCGTCTATTTCTATTCCGGTTATCTGTTCGCGGATCACGTGTTCGCCTTGTCGGACCGCGCGCGCAGGCACCCCGCCATTGCCCTCGCCGCGCTTGGCGCGTGGGCGCTCGTCAATGCGGGTCTCGTGACACATGGCGCAAGCGAATGGCCGATGGTCTCGCTTCTGCTCGGCTTCTTTGGAGCCATCGCCATCGTGACGATGGGGACACTGCTCGCGCATGCGCGCTGGCTCAACTGTCTCCGGTTCTGCGGCGAGCATTCGATCGTGATCTATCTCGCTTTCTTCCTGCCGATGGCTGCGACGCGGACGCTGCTGCTGCGCACCGGCATTGTTCCCGACATTGGCGTGATGTCAGTGATCGTCACCAGCGCAGGCGTTATCGGCGCGCTCTTGATCTGGCAGGCGGCGTTGCGCCTGCACGCAAACTTCCTGTTCGAGCGGCCGGCCGCCTTCTGGATCGCGCCGAAGAAGTCGGGGCCGGTGTTGCAGGCGGCGGAGTGACACGGTAGCCCTCTGCGCGACGTCGTCCTGGCGAAAGCCAGGACCTATTACCCAGGATTTAGTTGTGACGCGAGATCACAACTCCGAGTCTGCGCCAAACCGCTCCCCGTAGCTACGGATCCCCGGCTCGCACTTCGTGCGCCCCGGAACGACGATTTGAGTGTGGGAATCGGCCCAAAAATCGCCGCTCCAAGGCTGTCAAACTCCGCAAAAATTCATACATTGCGGCCATGCCAAAAACCTCTCCGAAGACCACCGCCAAAGCTGACACCAAGGCTGCTGCGCCAAAGGCGGCCGCTGAGACCGAATCTGCTGCTGCCAAGCCTGCTGCCAAACCCGTGGCGGCGAAGGCGGCCGGCAAGGGCGACCACGTCTTCCTGGTCGACGGCTCCTCCTACATTTTCCGCGCCTATCACGCGCTGCCGCCGCTCAACCGCAAATCCGACGGCTTGCAGGTCAACGCCGTGCTGGGTTTCTGCAACATGCTGTGGAAACTGCTCCGCGATATGCCCGTGGACAACCGGCCGACGCATCTGGCGATCATCTTCGACAAGTCGGAGGTCACCTTCCGCAACAAGATCTATCCCGACTACAAGGCGCATCGGCCGCCGGCGCCGGACGATCTCATTCCGCAATTCACGCTGATCCGCGAGGCCGTGCGCGCCTTCGACCTGCCCTGCCTGGAACAGGTGGGCTTCGAGGCCGACGATCTGATCGCGACCTATGTGCGGCAGGCCTGCGAGCGCGGCGCGAGCGCGACCATCGTCTCCTCCGACAAGGACCTGATGCAGCTCGTCACCGACTGCGTCACCATGTACGACACCATGAAGGACCGCCGCATCGGCATTGCCGAGGTGATCGAGAAATTCGGCGTGCCGCCGGAGAAGGTGGTCGAGGTGCAGGCGCTGGCCGGCGATTCCACCGACAACGTGCCGGGCGTGCCCGGCATCGGCATCAAGACCGCGGCGCAGTTGATCGTCGAGTATGGCGACCTGGAGCAGCTTCTGTTTCGCGCGACCGAGATCAAGCAGCCGAAGCGGCGCGAGGCGCTGATCGAGAATGCCGAGAAGGCACGGATCTCGCGCCAGCTCGTGCTGCTCGACGACAAGGTCGATCTCGAGGTGCCGCTGGACGATCTCGCCGTCCACGAGCCCGATGCGCGCAAGCTGATCGCCTTCCTGAAGGCGATGGAGTTCACGACGCTGACCCGCCGTGTCGCCGAATACGCTCAGGTCGATCCCGCCGATGTGGAGGCTGACCCCGGTTACAAGACCGGCGCCAGCGTGTTCTCGCCGCTGCCGCCCTCGGACGTCGTGCCGGCGCCGGGACCCGGCGCATCGGCGCAAGCCGTAGCCAGGGAGCCCAACAGGACGGCCGGCAAGGAAGACAAGGCTGCAAGCCCGAAGGGCACGCCGGTTTCGCTCGCCGAGGCCCGCGCGGAAGCTGCGCGCAAGACCAGGATCGATCGCGCCAAATATCAGACGATCAAGACGCTCGACCAGCTCAAGGCGCTGATCGCGCGCATCCACGATGTCGGTCATGTCGCGATCGAGGTGAAGGCGAACTCGGAAGATCCGATGCAGGCCGACATCTGCGGCGTCGCGCTGGCGCTTGGGCCTGACGATGCCGCCTATGTGCCGCTGGCCCACAAGCCGCCGGGCGGCGGCGCCGGACTGTTCGATGCGGGACTCGCGCCCGATCAGGTGAAGTTCGAAGCGGCCGTCGCGGCGCTGAAGCCCGTGCTCGAGTCAAAGGGCATCCTGAAGATCGGATACAACGCCAAATTCATCGCGGTGCTGCTGGCGCAGGCCGGCATCACGCTGTGCAACCATGACGACGCGGAGTTGATTTCCTATGTGCTCGACGCCGGCCGCGGCTCGCATGCGATGGAATCGCTCGCCGAGCGTTGGCTGGGCCACGCGGTGCTGGCCGAAAGCGAGCTCGTCGGCAGCGGCAAGAACAAGCTCACCTTCGACCAGGTCGCGATCGACAAGGCGACCGAGCATTCCGCCGAGCGCGCCGATGTGACCTTGCGTTTGTGGCGCGTGCTGAAACCGCGCCTCATCGCCGAGCACATGACTGGCGTCTACGAGACTCTGGAACGTCCGCTGACCAGCGTGCTCGCGCGCATGGAGCGTCGCGGCATCTCGATCGACCGCCAGGTGCTTTCACGGCTGTCGGGCGACTTCGCCCAGACCGCGGCGCGGGTGGAGGCCGAGATACAGGAAATCGCCGGCGAACCGGTGAATGTCGGCAGCCCGAAGCAGATCGGCGACATCCTGTTCGGCAAGATGGGACTTCCGGGCGGCACCAAGACCAAGACCGGCGCATGGTCGACGACCGCGCAGGTGCTGGATGATCTCGCCGAGCAGGGCCACGACTTCCCGAAGAAGATTTTGGAGTGGCGCCAGGTCTCGAAGCTGAAGTCGACCTACACCGACGCGCTGCCGACTTACGTCAATGCGCAGACCCATCGCGTGCACACGACCTACGCGCTGGCAGCGACCACGACGGGCCGGCTGTCATCGAACGAGCCGAACCTGCAGAACATTCCTGTGCGCACCGAGGATGGGCGAAAGATCCGCCGCGCCTTCATTGCGACGCCGGGCCACAAGCTGGTCTCGGCCGACTACTCTCAAATTGAATTGCGGCTGCTCGCCGAGATCGCCGACATCCCCGTGCTGAAGCAAGCGTTCAAGGACGGACTCGACATTCACGCGATGACAGCCTCCGAGATGTTCGGTGTTCCGATCAAGGGCATGCCGAGCGAAATCCGGCGCCGCGCCAAGGCGATCAATTTCGGCATCATCTACGGCATCTCGGCGTTCGGCCTTGCCAACCAGCTCGGCATCGCGCGCGAAGAAGCCTCCGCCTACATCAAGAAATACTTTGAGCGCTTCCCCGGCATCCGCGCCTATATGGACGAGACGCGCGATTTCTGCCGCAGCCACGGCTATGTCACCACGCTGTTCGGCCGCAAGTGTCACTACCCCGACATCAAGGCCTCCAATGCCTCGGTGCGCGCTTTCAACGAGCGCGCCGCGATCAACGCGCGCCTCCAGGGCACGGCCGCCGACATCATCCGCCGCGCCATGACGCGGGTGGAGGACGCGCTGGCGGCAAAGAAGCTCTCGGCGCAGATGCTGCTTCAGGTGCACGACGAATTGATCTTCGAGGTGCCGGACGCGGAGGTCGAGGCGACGTTGCCGGTCGTGCAGCACGTGATGCAGGACGCGCCGTTCCCGGCCGTGTTGCTCTCGGTGCCGCTGCACGTCGATGCCCGCGCCGCGACCAACTGGGACGAGGCCCACTGACGGCAGTCATTCTGATGAAGATTGCAACGATCTCCGGCAGCCTGCGCGCCGGCTCGAGCAATACGGCCGCGTTGCGCGCGGCGGCCCTGCTCGCGCCTGTTGGCGTCCAAGTGGTGACCTTTGAAGGAATTGCGGGCCTGCCCTTCTTCAATCCAGACCTTGACGGCGATGACGTGCCCGCCCCCGTCGCGGCAATGCGCAATTTGATCGGAAGCGCGGACGGCCTCCTGATCTCCAGCCCCGAATATGCCCGCGGCGTCGCCGGTGTTCTGAAGAATGCGCTGGACTGGCTGGTTGGAAGCCATGAATTTCCGGGCAAGCCGGTCGCATTGATCAACACGTCGCCGCGCGCCACGCACGCACTGGCCGCCCTCACTCTCACCCTGGAGACGATGTCGGCCCGCATCGCGCGGGATGCCTGCGTGACGGTGCCCCTGCTCGGCGGTGCCTTCGACGAACAACGCATCGTTGCAGATCCTGCGGTTGCGGAGCCCCTCCGTTCGGCGATGGAGCGTTTTGCGGCGTTCATCCGCAGCTTAGAGGCCGATGCGTCCTAGTTAATTGTCCTCGGTGCAATTGCGCGATGGCGGCGCTAGCCCTTGCATACTAGAACCAGTGCATCTCCCGCACGAGTTCACCGATGCCCCACACATCCGCCTTGCTCGGCTTTGCTCTCGTCTGTCTCGGCCTCGTGCTGACGCCGGGGCCGAACATGATCTATCTGATCTCGCGCTCGATCACGCAGGGCCCGGCGGCCGGCATCGTCTCGCTCGGCGGCGTGGCGCTGGGATTCGTTTTCTACATGCTCTGCGCCGCGTTCGGCATCACCGCGCTGCTGCTCGCCATTCCCTTCGCCTATGACGCGCTCCGCCTCGCCGGTGCCGGCTACCTGTTCTGGCTCGCCTGGCAGGCGGTGAAGCCGGGCGGCCGCTCGCCGTTCCAGGTGAAGAAGCTCGCCGTCGACAGCCCGCGCAAGCTGTTCGCGATGGGCTTCGTCACCAACCTGCTCAATCCCAAGATCGCGATGCTCTATCTCGCACTGCTGCCGCAGTTCATCGACCCCGCCGCCGGCAGCGTGCTGACACAGTCGCTGGTGCTGGGTGCGGCCCAGATCGCGATCAGCGTCAGCGTCAACGCGATGATCGCACTCGCCGCCGGCTCGATCGCGCTGTTCCTGGCGACACGGCCGAGCTGGATGCTGGTGCAGCGCTGGCTGATGGGCACGGTGCTCGCCGGGCTTGCCGTGCGGATGGCGGTGGAAGCGAAGCGGGTATAGCCGAAGCAGCAAAGCACATGCTCGTGTCCCGGACGCGCTGCAGCGCTCCCCGGCGATGCGAAGCATCGTTCGGTGCGCTGCTGCGCAGAGCCGGGACCTAATTCCACATGGGCCCCGGCTCTGCAGTGCACCGCTTACGCGCTGCACTGCGTCCGGGGCACGAGAGCCGACTGATCGACTAATCCAGCTTCGCCTCCATTCCGCGCTTCACCGCCGGGCGCGCCATCAAGGCCTCATACCAGCGCTTCACGTTCGGAAAGTCCGCGAGGTCCACCTTGTGGCGCGGGTGGCGCCAGGCCCAGCCCAGGATCGCGAAATCGGCGACCGAGAGATCGCCCGCGACGAAGTCGCGGCCCTCGAGCCGGCGGTCCAGCACGCCGTAGAGCCGGCGTGTCTCAGCCATGTAGCGCTTCAACCCATAGGCGCGGTCCTGCTCGTTCTCCAGCGCAATGAAATGATGCACCTGGCCGGGCATCGGCCCGAAACCGCCCATCTGCCACATCAGCCATTCGTAGACGGGGATCCGGCTGGCCAGCGACTTCGGCAGGAATTTGCCGGTCTTCTCGCCGAGATAAAGCAGGATCGCACCGGATTCGAATACGCTGACGGGCTTACCGTCCGGCCCCTCCGGGTCGACGATTGCGGGAATCTTGTTGTTCGGGCTGAGCTTGAGGAACTCGGGCGCCATCTGCTCGCCCTTGGTGATGTTCACCGGGAAGACCCTGTAAGGGAGCCCCATTTCCTCCAGAGCGACCGAGATTTTTCGGCCGTTCGGCGTATTCCAGGTGTGGAGCTCGATGGTCATTTGCCTGTTTCCTTCCCGTTTGCCGGCATCCCACTACTCCAGGACGTCGCGGCCTTACAACCAGCGGTCGGGCATGGTGGCTGTCCGGCCGGCGCGGACGTTGCCCTGTTGACGGTGGTTTTGCGGGTCAAACCCCCTCTGGCATGTCGGCTCGGTGGCGGATAAATTCCGCCTCCTCCAAAAGAGCCTCAGAGGACCGTCGTGTCGAAATCAGCCTCCCGCGCCCGCTTGTTCGAAATCATCCGCCGGCGCTCCTTCGGCCGCGGCGAGGTGACGCTCGCGTCGGGCCGCAAGAGCGATTTCTATTTCAACCTCAAGCCGACCATGCTCGACCCCGAAGGGGCGACGTTGCTTGCCGAGCTCACCTATGAGGCGCTGAAGGACGACCAGCTCGATTTCATCGGCGGCCTCGAGATGGGTGCGGTGCCGCTGGCCGGTGCGCTCGCGCAGATTTCCTGGATCAAGGGTCACCCGATCGCGGCCTTCTTCGTGCGCAAGAAGCCGAAGGAGCACGGCGCCAAGCTTGCGATCGAAGGCCTTGCCAAGGGCGAGACGCTTCAAGGCAAGCGCGTCGTGATCGTCGAGGACGTCACCACCACCGGCGGCTCGGCGCTGAAGGCGGTAGAATCGGTGCGCGAGGCCGGCGCCAACGTGGTGCTGGTGCTGACCATGGTCGACCGCGAGGAAGGCGCCAACGACACCTTCGGCCAGGCCGGCCTGCCGTTCCGCTCGCTCTACAAGGCGTCGGAATTCTTGAAGAGCTGAGACAGCAAGGCTCTCTCCATTGTCTTGCCCGGGCTTGTCCCCGGCCTTGACGCGATTCGATCCAACAACCGCCACGGTCACCGCTCATTTACCATCCGACACTATGGTGAATCAGCGCTGAGACACGTTGCTCTCAGCGGGGGTTCGTTGCGTTGGTGGAGTGGGCATTGCGTACAGATTCGTCGAATGTGCGTTGGTCGCACCGCGCGATGCTCGTGGCTGCAACGGCTGCCGCGCCGCTTCTCTTGACACCGGCTCCGGTGTCCGCCGAGGGCCTGTTCGACTTCTTCTTCAACGCACTACAGCAACGTCCGCAGCGCAGCGCGCCGCAGGCGAGTTCCCAGGCGAACTCCTACGTCGATCCCTTCTCGGCGGCGCAGCCGAATGGGCCCGCCCAGGATGCGCCCACGCGTACGGCAGCCGGCGGTTCGGGTCCGGCCTTCTGCGTGCGCACCTGCGACGGCAAGTATTTCCCATTGATGCGCGGCGTGGCCTCGCCGGCGCAGATGTGTCAGGCGTTCTGTCCTGCTACGACGACCAAAATCTATTTCGGCTCCAGCATCGACGGTGCCGCTTCGCAGACCGGCGAGCGCTATGCCGACAGCGAGAACGCCTTCGCCTTCCGCAAGGCGTTGCGCGCGGACTGCACCTGCAATGGCCGCGAGCCCGTCGGACTTGCGCCGGTGGACCTTGCACTCGATACGTCGTTGAAGGCCGGCGACGTGATCGCAACGAGTGACGGCCTGGTCGCCTATACCGGCGTTCGCCTCGGCAACGACCAGGTCGCCGACTTCACGCCGGTTGCCTCCTATCCCGGCCTCACCGCACAGGTTCGCTCCCGCCTCGGCGAGATGAAGGTTGCGCCGGTGCGCGCCGACACGGTGGCGACGGATGCGCCGCCGCCGGACATCGTGCGGGAGACGCCGCCGGATGTGACAGTGCCGAAGACGCCGGCGCAGAAATCGGGCAGGCGCGCGGGACTGGATTGACGCTTCGCGTCACCGTCCGATGATCACGCCGATCACGTTCGGCGCCGCCAGATATTTTTCCTCGATCGCCGCGCGCGCAGCGGCGCGGTTTTCCGGCGTGAGCAATCCGCGTTTCTCGGCGAGGATCATCCAGCAGAAGCCCCACCAGTCCGTCAGCATGCCCAGATCGTCGACGAGATCATAACCCTGCTCGGCTGCAAAAATGCGCGCCTGCGCCTCGTCGAGCGTGTCGAGGAAAAGGTGGTCCTCAACCGAGAACAGGTCATCGCTGATATCGTCGATGGTGTAGCCCCAGATCGACTGGCACACCGCGTTGAACTCGCGATCAATCTGATCGTCATCGACCGCATAGCGCCGCGCCGCCTGATGCAGCCGCGACAGCGAGCGTGCGAAGTCGCCAATTCGGGTGAGGGCGAATTGATCAAAGGCAATAGTGGACATGTAGTCCTCGCGAAATCGGACAGACGCTAGATATTGTGCCGGCGACACGCCGAATCACAATGATATATCAAAGACTTGCTAAAGTGTTCTTAATTTGTTCCGGCGAGCTGCATGGACTCCATCCATGGGTAGAGGCCCGAATTGCGAAGGATTGGACACGATGAGGCAACAGGAAATGATTCAGAAGGCCATCGAGCTTGGTCGTCGGACAGGATCGGTTACCTTCGGCCAACTCAATGAGCTCTTGCCCGCGTCGACTATTGAGCCGAAGGATGTTGAAGCCGTCATGCAGGCCTTGAGCGATGAAGGAATAAACGTCGTCGAAGACGACCAAGCTTAATTCGAAGGTGGCTTTCGCTAGGACGACCAAATTGAGAGAGCCCCCTCTCTTGGCTTCGCAGTCAATTCGCCGCCGACAGCATCCTGTCGCCGCAATAGTTCGCGTAGAACTTGCCGCCGCATTGGCGCTTGATGGCGGCGCAGCGCGCGGCTGGTGTGGCGTTTTGCGGCAGGGAGAACGCGCAGCTCAGGCCGTCGGCGCTACGGCCGCTTCTGGTGGCGGCAAAGGCCGCGCTGGAGGCGGTGATGCAGATGACGAGCAGGGCGGCGGTGGCGATTTCGATCAGCAGCCTCACAAGTGCCTCCTCTCCACACCAGGGGCGAAATCTGCCGCCAATCTAGCACGAAATCGGCGTCTCCCCGTGCCCAACCGGGTTCCCAAAGCGGCCCATTCCTTGCATAAATTTACGCCAGCGCAGTGCACGGTCGCGCTCGCGATGGTTCCGCTCTCGCGCCCATCCGCGTAAGATTGGTGCACAAGCTTTGTTCCCGAGACCAAGAAGAGACTGTTTTGCAAGAGCAATCGTTCCAGCCGAATTTTCCCGCACCCGGTCAGCCCACCGACGAATTGGCGCTGACGGAGATCAAGGGCGCGATCCTTGCAAAGCTGCGCCTTGCCATCGGCAAGGACGCCGGCATGGCGACGAAGCACGACTGGTACCAGGCCGCAGCTCTCGCGCTGCGCGACCGCATCGTGCACCGCTGGCTCAGCGCGGAGAAGCGCAGCTACGATGCCGGGCGCAAGCGCGTCTACTATCTCTCGCTCGAATTTTTGATCGGCCGTCTCTTCACCGACGCGCTGAACAACATGGGGCTGCTGAATATCTTCGAGGTCGCACTCGGCGATCTCGGCGTCTCGCTCCCTGAGCTGCGCAAGTGCGAGCCGGATGCCGCGCTCGGCAATGGCGGCCTGGGGCGGCTCGCGGCCTGTTTCATGGAGAGCATGGCGACGCTGTCGATTCCCGCGATCGGCTACGGCATCCGCTACGACTACGGCCTGTTCCGCCAGATCATCAATCAGGGCTGGCAGCAGGAATATCCGGACGAATGGCTAAGCTTCGGCAACCCCTGGGAGTTGCAGCGACCGGAAGTCGTCTATCACGTCCATTTCGGCGGCGCCGTCGAACATATCGACGACAAGGGCCGCGACCGCTCGATCTGGCATCCGGCCGAGACCGTGCAGGCGATCGCCTATGACACGCCGATCGTCGGCTGGCGCGGCCAACACGTCAACGCGCTGCGGCTGTGGTCGGCGCGCTCGCCCGATCCGCTGAAGCTCGACGTGTTCAATTCAGGCGATTATGTCAGCGCCTCGTCCGAGCAGGCGCGCGCGGAAGCGATCTGCAAGTTCCTCTATCCGAATGACGAGAGCCCGGCGGGCCGCGAGCTGCGCCTTCGCCAGGAGTATTTCTTCGTCTCGGCCTCGCTCCAGGATCTCGTCAAGCGGCATCTGTCCGCCGACGGACAGTTGCGCAGCCTGTCGATGAAGGTCGCGGTGCAGCTCAACGACACGCATCCGTCTCTTGCCGTCACCGAGCTGATGCGGATCCTGATCGACCTGCATAACTTCCGCTGGGACGAGGCGTGGAAGATCACGGTCGCCACGCTCTCCTACACCAACCACACGCTGCTTCCGGAAGCGCTGGAAACCTGGCCTGTCGAGCTGTTCGAGCGGCTGTTGCCGCGCCACCTCGAGATCATCTACCGCATCAACGTCCAGCATCTGGCGCTGGCCGAAGCGCGCTGCCCGGGCGACATCGATTTCCGCGCCTCGGTCTCGCTGATCGACGAGAAGAGCGGCCGCCGCGTGCGCATGGGCCAGCTCGCCTTCGTCGGCTCGCACCGCATCAACGGTGTGTCGGCGATGCATTCCGACCTGATGCGCGAGACCGTGTTCCACGATCTCAATCATCTCTATCCCGGCCGCATCACCAACAAGACCAACGGCATCACCTTCCGCCGCTGGCTGATGCTGGCGAACCCGAAGCTCACCGACCTTCTGCGCGAGGCTTGCGGCGAGGCCGTGCTCGACGATCCCACGCAGCTCTCCCTGCTGGAGGCGCGCGCCAGCGACGTCGCGTTCCAGCAAAAATTCCGCGCCGTCAAGCATCACAATAAGACGGCGCTCGCCCGCGTGATCGGCGAGCGGCTCGGCATCAAGGTTGACCCGAGCGCGCTGTTCGACGTGCAAATCAAGCGTATCCACGAATACAAGCGCCAGCTCCTCAACATCATCGAGACGGTGGCGCTCTATCAGGCCATCAAGGACAACCCCGACGGCAACTGGGTGCCGCGGGTGAAGATTTTTGCCGGCAAGGCGGCGGCGAGCTATCGCTACGCAAAGCTGATCATCAAGCTGATCAATGACGTCGCCGAGGTCGTCAACAACGATCCCGCGATCGGCGGCAAGCTCAAGGTGGCTTTCCTGCCGGACTACAATGTCAGCCTCGCCGAGGTTATCATTCCGGCGGCCGATCTCTCCGAGCAGATCTCGACCGCCGGCATGGAGGCCTCCGGCACCGGCAACATGAAGCTGGCGCTGAACGGCGCCATCACCATCGGAACCCTCGACGGCGCCAATATCGAGATCCGCGATCATGTCGGCGCCGAGAACATCGCGATCTTCGGCATGGAAGCCGGCGACGTGATGATCCGGCGCAAGCAGGGCCTGGATGCCGCCGACGTGATCCGCAGATCGCCGCAGCTCTCGCGCGCCATCAATTCGATCGCCGTCGGCGAGTTCTCGCCCGGCGATCCCGGCCGCTTCGAATCCATCGCGCATGCATTGCGCTATCTCGACCACTATATGGTCAGCGCCGACTTCGATTCCTATTACGAGGCGCAGCGCGGCATCGACGCGCGCTGGCAAGTGGCGCCGGCCTGGACACGAGCCTCGATCCTCAATGTCGCGCGCATGGCCTGGTTCTCCTCCGACCGCACGATCCGCGAATATGCCGAGGAGATCTGGGACGTGCCGGTGCACCCGACCACGCCCGCGTTTCAGGAAGCAGAGGACCAGCGCGGCGCGGCAGGCTGATATTTCCGTGCACCGGAATCCGTCAAGCGTGCACACTGCCGCCCACTCTCAGATGTCGTCCCGACGAAGGCCATAACCCCAGGGAGCGGTTATGGCGACAGGCGGCAACCAGGATCTCTCATAATCAACCACCGCCTGTGGCTATGGATTCCGGGCTCGCGCTTCGCGCGCTCCGGAATGACGAGAGTTTACCTGCGAGGTCATTGCATAATTTCTTGACCATGATGATATGACCGTCATCATCTCCAAGCGAGGGACGCCACTGATGGTCACTCTCGCCTCAACGTTCGTCATTGCGAGCGAAGCGAAGCAATCCAGAATCATTCCGCGGCCGCAGTCTGGATTGCTTCGTCGCTTCGCTCCTCGCAATGACGACTGGGTCGGTATCGAGGACTAGGAATGCACGCCAAACTTCCACACCTCTTCGACGAGGCGACCCACGTCACCGCCGGCGACAGTTGCTGGCAGGGACACACCAGTGACGACTATTGGGCCTTCGTCGGCCCGTTCGGCGGCGCTACCGCCGCGACGATTTTGCGCGCGCTGATCGATCATCCGGAACGCGCCGGCGATCCACTGGCGCTCACCATCAATTACTGCGCACCGATCGCGAAGGGCGCGTTCGATCTCGACGTCCGGCTCGTGAAGGCCAATCGCTCCAGCCAGCATTGGAGTGTCGAGCTGTCACAAGACGGCGGCGAGGTCGCAACGCTGGCGATCGCCGTGTTTGCCGAACGCCGTCCATCCTGGTCGCATCAGGTGGCACAGTGTCCCGACGCGACACCGTTTGAGCAGACACTGCCCTTTCCGAACATCAAGGCATCATGGGCTAACCAGTACGAATTCCGCTTCGTCGAGGGCGAAATGCGGATCGGCGCCGGCAACGAAGAACTGGCCAGTACCTTTTCGAAGGTCTGGATCAGCGACCGCACGCCGCGCAAGCTCGACATGCTGTCGCTGATGGCGATGTCGGACGCGTTCTTCGGCCGCATCTTCCACACGCGGCGCGAGCTGGTGCCGTTCGGCACGGTGTCGCTGACGACCTATTTCCACACCGACGCGGAGGAGCTTGCCGCCGAGGACCTCACGCGCGTGCTCGCGACGGCCGACGCCAAGATATTTCATCGCAGCTACGGCGATCAGACCGGCGAACTGTGGTCGCCAAACGGCCGCCTGCTCGCGACCACGACACAGATCGCGTATTTCAAGGTGTAGCTGTTTGTCTGACGCGACGCTCCTGCCGCAAAGGCAGTAGCAGAGGAGTTTTCGCATCTCAAACCAATGTCGTCCCGGCCTTCGCCGGGACGACACCGAGTGTGTGGCTTGCGGCCACAGCAATTGCTGCAGCGTATAGGCGTGCCAACGGGCACAACAAAAAGGGCGGCCTCGCGGCCGCCCTTTTGCATTTCTACCGACGAAGCTACTCCGCCGCGAGCTTCACATCCGGCGCGGCCGCACGCACCTCGGCGTCGACCTGGGCCTCGAACTTGGCGAAGTTCTTCTGGAACATGCCGACCAGCGCGCGGGCGGTCTTGTCGAACTCGTCCTTGTCCTTCCAGGTGTTGACCGGGTTGAGGATCTCACTCGGCACGCCCGGCAGCGCGGTCGGAACCGCGAAGCCGAAATATTTGTCGGTGCGGAATTCGACGTTGCGAAGCGATCCGTCGAGCGCGGCGGTGAGCAGCGCGCGCGTCACCTTGATCGGCATGCGGCTGCCGACGCCGTACTTGCCACCGGTCCACCCGGTGTTGACCAGCCAGCAGTCGACATTGTGCTGGGCGATCAGGTCGCGCAGCATGTTGCCGTAGACGCTTGGGTCGAGCGGCAGGAAGGGCGAGCCGAAGCAGGTCGAGAATTCCGGCTGCGGCTCATTGCCGAGACCACGCTCGGTACCGGCAACCTTCGCGGTGTAGCCGGACAGGAAGTGATACATCGCCTGCGCCGGCGAGAGCTTCGCGATCGGCGGCAGCACGCCGAAGGCATCGGCGGCGAGCATCACCACGTTCTTCGGCTGCGGCGCACGTCCAGTGCGCGAGGCGTTGGGAATGAATTCGAGCGGATAGGCCGAACGCGTGTTCTCGGTCTTGGAGCCGTCATCGAAATCCACCACGCGGGTGTCTTCGTCGAGCACGCAGTTCTCGAGCACCGCGCCGAAGCGCGTCGAGGCGGCATGGATCTCGGGCTCGGCTTCGCGGGACAGCTTGATGCACTTGGCATAGCAGCCGCCTTCGAAATTGAACACGCCATTCGGGCCCCAGCCGTGCTCGTCGTCGCCGATCAACGTACGGTTCGGATCTGCCGACAGCGTGGTCTTGCCGGTACCGGACAGGCCGAAGAAGATCGCGGTGTCGCCCTTGGCGCCGACATTGGCCGAACAGTGCATCGGCATCACGCCACGCTCGGGCAGGTAATAGTTCAGCGTGGTGAAGACCGACTTCTTCATCTCGCCGGCGTAGTAGGAGCCGCCGATCAGCACGATCTTGCGGGCGAAGTCGATCGCGACGACGTTCTCCGACTTGCAGCCATGGCGCTTCGGATCGGCGCGGAAGCTCGGCATGTCGATGATGGTGAGCTCCGGCACGAAGGTCGACAGCTCGATCGCCTCGGGACGGATCAGGAGCGTGCGGATGAACAGCGAGTGCCAGGCGAGCTCGGTGAAGACGCGCGTCTTGATCCGATAGGCCGGATCGGCGCCGCCATAGAGGTCCTGCGCGAACAGGCTCTTGCCTTCGGCATGCTTGAGGAAATCCTGATAGAGCGCTTCGAACTGCTCCGCGGTGATCGACTGGTTGCCAGCCCACCACATCTTCTTGTCGGTGGCGGCGTCGCGCACCGTGAACTTGTCCTTCGGGCTACGGCCGGTGAACTCACCAGTGTCCGCGCAGAGCGCACCATCAGCGGAGAGCACCGCTTCTCCCGCGGAGAGCGAGTACTGGTAAAGTTGTGGCGCGCCGAGATTCCAATGAACCCGCTTGAGATTCCTTAAGCCGAATTTGTCGGCGCCGAAGGCACCGTTGCGCACGCCCGTCTCTTGCACGAAAAATCCTCCTAGAACCCGCATAACTGGCGCGATCATCTTTGAGCGCCATCCATCGCGGCCACCGTGAATAATAGGCCGTCCGGCCTCGGCTGGACGACCTAATACTGATGAACGCTGGCGTTGCCAAGCTGATCCCGTACGATTTGGTTTATTCAAGGGCCGGGCCAAAAGCCGCGCATGCCTGCCCTGAAACGCGAACGCCGAAAACAAGCGATGATCGCGCAACCAAATAGGCAAATCAACGTTGTACAGGGTTTTGCAACGCACAATCCGCCACTGATATTCCAGCGCTGCTCTATCGTGCTGCACCTTCTCCGATCAGCGCGAAGGGTGCCCACATTGCGGGATTGGCATTGCGCGGTGACGAGGCGTCATCGAGAAAAGTTAACATCGCGCGTCGCAATGCTTCAGCTCGGCCGAGTCCCGGTTCGTTTTTGAGCAAATCGAAGGTCGATGTGGTCAGCCGGGTGGCAGCTTCGGAATCAACCGCCCAATGCGAGACCAGAAGTGCACGCGCGCCGGCATAGAAGAACGCGCGCGCCAGTCCCGACAGCGCTTCAGCGCCAGGCTTGTCGCCGGCAATGGTGTTGCACGCCGACAGCACGACCCAGTCCGCATTGATCTTGAGCTGCGCGACTTCGCTTGCCGTGAGCAGGCCGTCGTCGAAGTCGGTCGGCTGATCCGGCATCGAAAGCGCGAGCGAAGGCTCGCCCAAACCCTTGACGTCACCGGCGACGAGACCATGGGTGGCGAAGTAGATGATGCTGTATTGGGCAAGCGCTGCCCGCTTCAACGTCGTCTCGCTGGCGTCGCGGCCGAGATGGACATCGGTCTCGGCAGCCCCGACGTCCTTCGCCACGGCGCTCAGCTCGTCGGCCGTATCGGGCAGTTGCGGCAGCGCCCGGGCGAGCCGTGCGCGATCGACGCCGGCACCGCGCCAGAAATCGGTATAGGCAAGCGTCGCAATGCTGCGCGCTGCAGCCTTGGTCGCGCGCCGGCCCGCAGGCGCCTCCTGCGCGGGATTGAACACGGGATCGCCGAAGCCGGTCATCGGCTTGACGCTCTGATCCCTGCGCGCAAAGGCTCGCAGCGACTTCAGGCTGACCACCGAGGGCAACACCGAGACGGCGTGGCGCCGCAACAGCCACGCAGCGCCGCGATAGCCTTCGAGCGTCTCCGGTATCGCAGCTTGAGGCCTCTCGATGACGAGCAGATGAAACGGCAAGGCAGTCAGCGCGCCGGAGGGAACCACGAGCAGGCTTCGCTTGTCCTTTGTCAGCGTCTCGACCGGCCCGACCAGCGTCAGATAGAGCTCGTTGGCGAGCGCCAGATCGAACAGCCCCGATTTGCCCGAGGAATCGCCAGCCTTGCCGACATCGAGCCCCCTGCGGAACGCCGACACCTTTTGTGCAAGCGCGTCGGTACCGAGCGAAATCTGCTTCCAGTCGACGCCTTCGCGGGTGATGGCGACGACATAGCTCTCCCTTTCGACGATGGCATAGAGCACCATCGCTTCATCGGCCGACAAGAGCGCCTGGATCTCTTTTGCCGCCAGCGGCAGCGGATTTGAGAGCGAGGCATAGTCCGGGAATTCGACGGCAAGCGTTTTCTGCAAGCTCGCGCGCTCGCTTGCGATCGCCGCAAGGCGCTGCCGGTTGCGTTGCTCGGCGGCCGCATCACGCTGCGCGGATTGCTTCGAGACCGCGGTGACCATCGCCTTGTCGAGCGCGTCCGCCTCTGCGCCGAGATCCTGATCCCGCCGCACGAGCTCGGCGAGCCGGTCGCTGCCGGCGGCAAGCCGCACTGCGAGCTTGTTCACGGCCGTCGCGGCGGAGGATTGCGTGCCGCGCTGGATGGCCGCGAGCGCCTCGTCCAGCGCCTTCTCGTCAGTCAGCATTTGCTGCTGCCGCGCGGCAAACAGGACCGGCAGCACGACGCGGAGCTGCGAGCCATTGCGAGCAAGCGTCTTCTCTGCGAGCGGCAGCGCATCAGCGGTCTTTCCCGACGCCTGCAGGAAGAAAGCGAGATTGCCGGTGGAGGTCACGACATCAGGATGATCGGGCCCGAGCGCACGCTCGCGGATCGACAGCGCGCGACGATAGAGCGGCTCGGCTTCGGCAAAACGCCGCTCGTGCTCATAGAGCCCGGCAAGATTGTTGAGCGAGCGCGCTACATCGGGATGATCGGCGCCCAGCACCTTTTCGCGGATCGCGAGCGAGCGCTTGATCGGCGCCTCCGCATCCGCATCGCGGTTGAGGTCGCGATCGAGCTGGCCGATATTGTTCAGGAGCGTCGCCACGGCGGGATGCTCCGGGCCGCCTGCCTTCTGATAGATGGCCAGCGCGCGCTGAAACAGCGGTTCGGCGTCCGCAAAGCGCTCCTGCTTCACGTAGAGCGTGGCGAGATTATTGAGGGATTGGCCGACATCGGGATGTTCGCGTGACAGCGTCTTCTCGCGGATAGTCAACGCGCGCTTGAACAGCGGCTCTGCTTCAGCGAAGCGTTGTTGCCGTTGATAGAGCGCGGCAAGGTTGTTCAGCTCGGGCGCGATCTCCGGCGTGTCGAGGCCGAGAGATTTTTCCAGCAAAGCGACCGCGCGCCTGTAAAGCGGCTCGGCCTGATCGTCGTGGCCCTGCGCGGCGTAGACTTGCGCGAGATTATTCAGCGCGCCGGCGAGGTCGCGGCCGTTGTTACCCTTCTCGAGGCTTGCCACCATGGCCTGCGCCAGTGACAAGGCTTCCGCATATTTGCCGGCGCGGCTGAGCTCGTTGATCTCTGCGCTTTGCGCGGCGAGATTCTGGGCACTGGCGGATGTGGCAAGGGATGCGCCCAGCGCGAGCGCAAGGCAAGCTGCCAGCGCCAAACGTGCAAATCGTGTCATAAAAATTCTCGCTCCCGACCCGGGCCAAATTGCTTGACCATGGGTCGCAGCGATGGGCGCCGCCGTTCAAGCCGGCTGTCGCTAGCCGGCCCTTGTTAGCCGGCCCTGGCCCGCGCCTCGCCCGCCAGTCTGACCAGCATCTTGCGGAGCGCGTTGCCATCCATCACCCGCTCGGGGAATTCGAGCCGCAACACGGCCTGTTCCGACTGCATATCCAGGCCCTCGGGATCACAACCCGTGCAGCGCCAGTCGGCTTCGGCTGCGCCGAGCAACCTTGTCGCGTACAGACTCATGGTGTCGCGATGGTCGGCATTCATGTGCGCGACCGCGCCCTCCTCGGCTTCAAGCAGTTCGCCAGCGCCCGCGAGGTCCGTGAGGAACCGCTCGGGCTCGAGATCGAGGATACGGCCGAATCCCGCGACCAGATGGGTTCCGGACGGCTTGATTCGAAAGAAGGAGAAATCCTTAAACGAAACAAAGTCTTCTGCGGAGGGATGGGCGGCAAGGTAACGTCGGCGCAGGAGCTCCAGCTCGCCCTCCATCCCCTGCTCCGCGCGTCCCGACAGCATGATTCGGGCTCCTTCCAGGGGATCGCCGGGGCCGCGCTCGTCCAGCATCAACGAGACCCGACCGTCGGCGAGGATATTTTTGGTATGCACGGCAAGCCGCGAGATCAGCAGAATCGGCGAGCCGTCGGGGTGGCTCGCCAGATTGACCAGGGAGCAGTAGGGATCGCCGGTACCGGGCATCAGGGTCGCCAGCGCTCCCTGCCGACAGCGCCGCAGCAGCGATTTGGCGAGCTTTCCGGGGTCGAAATCGGAGGTCGGTTGCATCTGATTCTCTTCGGTTTTCCGGCTTTTACGGGTTGCAAGGCCGGCCTTTTCGGGGTTAAACGGGGCCTGGTTATGGGTCGGACCGCGGCTGTTTTGCCGCGTTTCGAGGAACTTTGGTCACACTTCAGCCCAGCTTGCATTGCTCGGTGACAAGGTTCGAACCCCGGGTTGGGGCCCATGTATACGGCGCATCACTGATTGCTCGCCGTTCTAGATCACGACCTCAACGGAAAGCAGAGGCTCATGCCCACAATCGCTTTGGTCGACGACGACCGCAACATTCTCACATCCGTCTCGATCGCGCTGGAAGCCGAAGGCTACCGCATCATGACGTACACCGACGGCGCCTCGGCGCTGGACGGCTTCCGCACCACGCAGCCCGATCTTGCCATCCTCGACATCAAGATGCCGCGCATGGATGGCATGGAGACGCTGCGTCGGCTGCGCCAGAAGTCCGACCTGCCGGTGATCTTCCTCACCTCCAAGGACGAGGAGATCGACGAGCTGTTCGGCCTCAAGATGGGTGCCGACGATTTCATTCGCAAACCGTTTTCGCAGCGGCTGCTGGTCGAGCGCGTCAAGGCGGTGCTGCGCCGCTCGGCGCCGAAGGACCCGACCGCCGCGCCGAAGGAGAACGACGCCAAGGCGCTCGATCGCGGCCTTCTGCGCATGGACCCCGAGCGCCACACCTGCACCTGGAAGAACGAGCCGGTGACGCTGACGGTCACCGAATTTCTCATTCTCCAGGCGCTCGCGACCCGGCCCGGCGTGGTGAAGAGCCGCAACGCACTGATGGACGCCGCCTATGACGACCAGGTCTATGTCGACGATCGCACCATCGACAGCCACATCAAGCGGCTGCGCAAGAAGTTCAAGGTCGTCGACAACGAGTTCGAGATGATCGAGACGCTTTACGGCGTCGGCTACCGTTTCAAGGAAGCCTGAGGCGAGCGCGCCTCTTTCGGGGACTTTGTGGACTGACGGGATTGTCGGTCTCGGCTAAGATGCGGGGACCAATCGCACGACCAGTCCTAACGCGGGCGTGAGCATTGCTTGACCGGACACAGCCTGATTCCAGCCTGAACGCCGAGGATGTCGCATCCGCGGGCGTTCAGGACCATTCGGCTGAGGAGAAGCAGGTCGCGCAGGGCTGGCGGCCGCTGAACTGGCTGAAGCGCGCCGGGCAGTTCTTCTTCGCGCTCTCCTTCTCGAGCCTCACCCGCCGCATCGTCTCGCTGAACCTCGCCGGCCTCGTCGCGCTGGTCGCGAGCATCCTCTACCTGTCGCAGTTCCGGGCCGGCCTGATCGACGCGCGCGCACAGAGCCTGTTGGTACAGGGCGAGATCATCGCGGGCGCGATCGCGGCCTCCGCGACGGTGCAGACCAACGCCATCACCATCGACCCGGACCGTCTGCTCGACCTCAAGCTCGGCGACAGCTATGGCGGGTCGGACGAATATTCGCCGCTGGACTTCCCGATCAATCCGGAGCGCGTGGCGCCGGTGCTGCGCACGCTGATCTCGCCAACCAAGACCCGCGCGCGGATCTACGACCCCAACGGCATCCTCCTGCTCGACAGCCGCAACCTCGAGAACGTGCTGCGCTACGACCTGCCGCCGCCATCCGAGAAGCCCGGCATCCTCGAACGCGGCATGACCTCGGTGCGCACCTGGCTCAACCGCGGCGACCTGCCGCTCTATCGCGAGCTCGGGCCCGAAAACGGCAATGGCTATGACGAGGTGGGTGACGCGCTGAAGGGCCAGAAGCGGTCGATGGTGCGGGTCAATTCGCGCGGCGAGGTGATCGTCTCGGTCGCGGTCCCCGTGCTGCGCTCGCGCGCCATCCATGGCGCCTTGATGCTGTCCACCCAGGGCGACGACATCGACCAGATGGTCACCGCCGAGCGGCTGGCGATCCTGAAGGTAGGCGGCGTTGCAGCCGCCGTCATGATCATGCTGTCGCTGCTGCTTGCAAGCACGATCGCAGGTCCCGTGCGGCGCCTCGCCGACAGCGCCGAACGCGTCCGCCGCCGCACCAAGTCCCGCATCGAGATCCCCGACTTCACCCGCCGCCGTGACGAGATCGGCCATCTCTCCGGCGCACTGCGCGACATGACCAACGCGCTCTATCGCCGCATCGAAGCGATCGAGATGTTCGCCGCCGACGTCGCGCACGAGCTGAAGAACCCGCTGACCTCGCTGCGCTCGGCAGTCGAGACCCTGCCATTGGCGCGCAACGAAACCAGCCGCGGGCGCCTGCTGGAAGTGATCGAGCACGACGTGAAGCGGCTCGACCGGCTGATCTCGGACATTTCGGATGCGAGCCGGCTCGACGCCGAATTGCAGCGGCAGGATGCGATCCCCGTCGATCTCAGGCGCCTGCTGACGACGCTCACCTCGGTCGCCAACGAGACCAAGCTCGGCCACGACGTCGCGGTCGAAACCCGCTTCGAGGGCCGCGGCCCGACCGACGGCCTGGCCGTAAACGGCCACGATTCGCGACTCGGTCAGGTGATCTCCAATCTCTTGTCGAACGCGCAGTCCTTTTCCGAGCCCGGCAACAAGGTGCGCATGACCTGCCGCCGCGTCCGCGCGGAGATCGAGATCGTGGTCGACGACGACGGCCCCGGCATCCGCGAGGACGCACTGGAGCGCATCTTCGAGCGCTTCTACACCGACCGCCCGCATCAGGGCTTCGGCCAGAACTCCGGTCTCGGCCTGTCGATCTCCAAGCAGATCATCGAGGCCCACGGCGGACGCATCTGGGCGGAGAATCGCACAGGTCCCCAGGACGCCGACGGCCTGCCCACGGTTGCCGGCGCGCGCTTCGTGGTGAGGCTGCCGGCGCTATGAGCGAGGACGGCGCCAGCGTCCACGCCTCTGCGGTCAGAATCGGGAATATGGCTGTGCTGATCCGGGGGCCCTCGGGCGCCGGCAAGTCGCGCCTTGCCTTCGATTTGATCATGGCAGGCCGCGCCGGGACGATCGGAGCTGCCGTTTTGGTGGGCGATGACCGTGTCCATCTGGCGACAGTCGGCAACGAAATTGTGGTCCGCCCTGCCCCCGTCCTGGCCGGCCTGATCGAGATCCGCGGGCTCGGCATCCGCCGCTGCGACTTCGTGGAGCATGCGACCGTCGGCCTCGTGGTCGATCTCGCCGCGCCCGACGCCGAGCGCCTGCCGCCGCTCGAGGCCCTGAAAACCATCATTTCCGGTGTTGAATTACCGCGAATCCCGGTCGGAGCCGGCTATCAGCCCCTCCCCCTGGTTGTCGCGGCCCTGACCACTACCAAGAGTTAATCCTCCCTTAAGCCTTGGGGCGATTGTTTGAAGGGAAATGGTAACCATATGAACCCCACTATCGCGACCGAATAGACCGGCGCACCTCCCCTCATCCATCCGTCTAGATTCAGGGAGATACGCAACATCCCCTCTTGCGCAGGGGCTCTGGATGGTCAAAGTGGCGCGTTCGTGCGGTGCACCAAAAGCGCCCGCGAGGAGTTTTCCGATGATTGGTCTAGTACTTGTGACCCACGGGCGCCTTGCCGACGAATTCAAGGCAGCGCTTGAGCATGTCATGGGCCCACAAAAGCAAATCGAAGCGATCACGATCGGCGCCGAGGATGATTCCGATCTCTGTCGAAGCGACATTATCGAGGCGGTTAATCGCGTCGATTCCGGCGACGGCGTTGCGATCCTCACCGACATGTTCGGCGGCACGCCGTCCAACCTTGCAATATCCTGCATGAGCCGACCGAAGGTCGAAGTGCTCGCGGGCATCAATCTTCCCATGCTGGTGAAGCTCGCCAAGGTGCGCGAGGAACGCGCGCTGCCCGACGCGATCGCGATGGCCCAGGAAGCGGGCCGCAAATACGTCACCATCGCCAGCCGCGTGCTCGCCGGCAAATGAGCGACGACGTGCCACTTGGAAGTGAGGCCAGTGCTCCTGCGGGAGCTGGCGTGCCCGACGGGGCGATCTCCAAAGAGTTGCTGATCATCAACAAGCGCGGCCTGCACGCGCGCGCGTCGGCGAAGTTCGTGCAGGCGGTGGAACGCTTCAGTGCGCAGGTCTGGGTAACACGGGGCGGCGAGACCGTCGGCGGCACCTCGATCATGGGATTGATGATGCTGGCCGCAGGCCCCGGCACGACGATCACCGTTTCAGCCAAAGGCGATGACGCCGAAGCCGCGCTCGCCGCGATCACCGAGCTCGTTGAAAGCAAGTTCAACGAGGAAGGGACTTAAAGCCGCAGCGGCGAATGAAGCTGCGCAGGGTGGCAGCGAAGCGTGCCCACCATTCTCTAATTCTCGACAGAAGTGGCGGGCACGGCGCAAGTGCGCCTTTGCTCACCCTTGTATTAGCGCGATCCGATTCACCCTCCCGGTGGCGCGATGTAGACGTTCCACGTCATCGCAGGGCCCGCCTTGCCATGGGTGAAGCGGCGTGTCGTCATCACGATCCGCTCCGCGTTCGGCGCGGTCTCCTTGACCCATTTGTCGAAATCGTTCGCGCGTCCGTCGGTCGGATCGAACACGCCGATGAAGCCGAGGCGCTTGACGTCCTCCGCTGCGGTCAGGCCGGAGCTCCAGGCTTCGTGCGGCGTGAACGGACTCGGATGATCCGGGCTGTAGAACGCCATCGGCTGGATGGTTTCCATGGTGCCGGCGACGATCGGCCAGCGTGAGCCGAAGCGCGTGCGCCAAGCTTGCGTCAATTCGCGTGCGAGCTCGGAACGCGCGCCATAGGTTGCGGTGTTGCCGGCATTGGCCGCCATCTCGCGTGCGGCGATCCAGGGCGATGCGGCGAGCGTCGCGAGCGACAGCACGAGCCAGATCGCTGTGACGTTGAACAGGCTCGCGCGCTGCACGCGCAGCGTCGGGATCGAGACCAGTGCCAGAGGCACCAGGAAGAACAGCGAGATGCCCCAGTCGGTCTTCATGTAGATGCCGAAGGCGAGCGCACCGAGCGGCGGCCCGACCGCGACGATGATCTGGATGATCCAGATGTTCAGCGCCTGTGACACGTCGACGCCGGGATTGCCGCCACGCGCCCAGGCGCGGGTGACGATCGCCAGGGGATCGCGCAGGAGCAATCTCCACCACGGCGGCACCAGCGCCATTGCCAGCGCCGCCAGCGCCACCGGGAGTGCAAGCAGCGCGACATTATGCAGGGCGTAGCCGCGCACGAGCTCGTCGATCTGGGCGCGATCGGTGAGACTGTAGGTGTCGCCGGCATAGGTCAGCGGCACGAAATGCGCATCCGCAAGCCAGATGCCATGCGGGATCATCGCGACAAGCAGCGTTGCGATCGCAACCCATGGCGCCGGCGAGGCCAGGAACCTGAGGCGATCCGGATGGATCAGCGCCGCAAGGCCGATGGCGCCGATCATGGTCAGGACCCAGTACTTCGTCATCAGCGCGAGCGCGCCGGCAAGCCCGAGCAGCACGCCGGACTGCCAGCTCCGTTTCTCGAATGCGTTGAGATAAGCGAGCACGAGGAGCGGCAGCGTGACGAGCTGCAACAAATCCGGATTGTACTTGAAGCCCTTGAAATTGAAGATCGGGTAGAGCGCGACCATCACCAGGACGAAAAACGCGCGCCTGGCGTCCACCACGCGCAGCGCAATCCGCCAGCAGATCACCATGCCGACGCTGACGGTCGCCATCGCGAGCGCATACGTCGCCCAATCCTTCGGCGGGAAGACCATGAACCAGAGCCCCGCGATCCAGCCCGACAGCGGCGGGTGCTTGCCATAGCCGAGCAGGAATTTCTGGCCCCAGGCATAGGCTTCTGCGACGTCCATATGAACGTCCTGCGCTGCCTTCAGATTGATCAGGATGAAGGTCCAGATCACCGCATGGAGGATGGCGAGCTGGATCACCAGCCACAGCCGGGTCCTGGGATCGGTGGCGCTGGCGATCAGCCAGGCGGCCAGTCGTTTGGGGCTCAAACGGCTTTTCGCGCGCGTTCCGGCGGGCAGGATCGAAGTCGTCGACATGGGGCGTTGCGTAGCGCGTTTTGAGCTGCCGTGGAATCAGCTTGGCGTGAAGAAAGGCCCTGAAAATACAGTAATATGGTTGCCGCACGGGGATGTGAGTGGTATCCCGCGCCCCATGACGACCGCCCCCATTTCCAACATCCGCAATTTCTCCATCGTCGCCCACATCGACCATGGCAAATCGACGCTGGCCGACCGCCTGATCCAGATGACGGGCGGCCTGTCCGAGCGCGAAATGGCCGGCAAGGAGCAGGTGCTCGATTCCATGGATATCGAGCGCGAGCGCGGCATCACCATCAAGGCGCAGACCGTTCGGCTCTCGTATCGCGCCAAGGACGGCAAGGATTACATCTTCAACCTGATGGACACGCCCGGCCATGTCGACTTCGCCTATGAAGTCTCGCGGTCGCTGGCGGCCTGCGAGGGTTCCCTGCTCGTCGTCGACGCCAGCCAGGGCGTCGAGGCGCAGACGCTCGCCAACGTCTACCAGGCGCTCGACAACAATCACGAGATCGTCCCGGTCCTGAACAAGGTCGACCTGCCGGCCGCCGAACCGGAGAAGATCAAGCAGCAGATCGAGGACGTCATCGGCATCGACGCGTCGGATGCGGTGATGATCTCGGCCAAGACCGGCCTCGGCGTGCCCCATGTGCTGGAGGCGATCGTCACCCGTCTGCCGCCGCCGAAGGGCGACCGCGATGCGACCTTGAAGGCGCTGCTGGTCGACAGCTGGTACGACGTCTATCTCGGCGTCGTCGTGCTGATCCGCGTCGTCGACGGCGTCATGAAGAAGGGCCAGCGCGTCCGGATGATGGGCACGGGCGCGGCCTATGACATCGAGCGCGTCGGTTTCTTCACCCCGAAGATGCAGCAGGTCGACGAGCTCGGCCCCGGCGAGATCGGCTTCATCACCGCGGCGATCAAGGAAGTCGCCGACACCCGCGTCGGCGACACCATCACCGACGACAAGAAGCCGGTCTCCGAGATGCTGCCGGGCTTCAAGCCGGCGATCCCGGTCGTGTTCTGCGGCCTGTTTCCGGTGGACGCCGACGACTTCGAGACGCTGCGCGCCGCGATGGGCAAGCTGCGCCTCAACGACGCCAGCTTCTCCTTCGAGATGGAGACCTCGGCCGCGCTCGGCTTCGGCTTCCGCTGCGGCTTCCTCGGGCTGCTGCACCTGGAGATCATCCAGGAGCGCTTGTCGCGCGAGTTCGATCTCAACCTGATCGCGACCGCGCCGAGCGTCATCTACAAGATGAAGCTCACCGACGGCCAGGAGATCGAGATTCACAATCCCGTCGACATGCCCGACGTGGTCAAGATCGCCGAAATCGACGAGCCCTGGATCGAAGCCACGATCCTGACGCCCGACGAATATCTCGGCAGCGTGCTGAAGCTGTGCCAGGACCGCCGCGGCTCGCAGAAGGAGCTCACCTATGTCGGCTCCCGCGCCATGGTGAAGTACGATTTGCCGCTCAACGAGGTCGTGTTCGACTTCTACGACCGCCTGAAATCGGTCTCCAAGGGCTACGCTTCGTTCGACTATCATCTGACCGACTACAAGCCAGCCGATCTCGTCAAGATGCAGATCCTGGTCAATGCCGAGCCGGTCGACGCGCTCTCGATGCTGGTGCATCGCACCCGCGCGGAGGGTCGCGGCCGCGCCATGGTCGAGAAGATGAAGGAGCTGATCCCGCCGCACATGTTCCAGATCCCGATCCAGGCAGCGATCGGCGGCAAGGTGATCGCCCGCGAGACGGTCCGCGCCCTGCGCAAGGACGTCACCGCAAAGTGCTATGGCGGCGACATCACGCGTAAGCGGAAACTTCTGGAGAAGCAGAAGGAAGGCAAGAAGAAGATGCGGCAGTTCGGCAAGGTCGACATCCCGCAGGAAGCCTTCATTGCCGCGCTCAAGGTGGATAGCTGAGGCGCGCCCTCAAGCCGCCACGGCAGCAGCCGGCGATGGTCGGCGCCCGACCTTTCGATTTTACGAAATTGATTTGACGCGTCAGGCAAATCATCGGCATGATGGCATCATTGTGGCCCGCGGGATTTAGCGTCCTCCCTGGGGGCGAAGATGCTTCGTTCGATCAACTTTGTCGCGGCTATGGGCCTCGCACTTGGTGGCACCCTGGGAATGGCGGGGGCCATGGTCACGCAACGGAACGTGCAGGCGATCCTGTGGGCGATCGACGGCTCGGCACTTGTGATGGCCGCAGCACTGCTCGCCACAAAATACTTTCGGGCAGGATATGACGTGGTCGCCGGCGGCTTTCTGGTTTTTGCCATCGGCGAGGGTGTCATCATGCTTTCAGGACCTGCGGCAGATCAGCCGGGCAGCATCGCTGCGTTTGCCGCCGGTGCCGCTCTTTGGGGGACGGCGCTTCTCCTCATCAGCGTCCCAAGGCTGTTCGCCATGCCGATCCGAATCCTCGGCAGCGCGAGCGCAGTCCTGTTCATCGTCACCGCGGCGAGAATTTTCTGGGGTGAGCGGCTGGAGCCAACGTCCACACCGTTGCCGACCTACGCCTATCCCGTGCTGGTCGCGACCTTCGCCGGCTGGATCTGGACACTCTGGCGCGAAACCGGCAGCGAATAGTGTTCCAGCGCTAATGGCCGCGCTGAAGGCGGATCGCTGAGCGAACACCTTTATCGTGCGTGCTGATCGAAAACGTCTGACGATCACGGCCTTGTCATCAACGTCATCGAACCAACAACGTTTCCGGCTGCTCAAATTATCGTATCGCCATTGATGCTGCTCACCCTCGGGGGGCGCATTCCGTGCGAAGGTCCCATTAAAAACTCCAGTTACCCGGAGAGCGGCATGGGCAAAGTTCCAGGGCGAACCGACTATATGCCGATCGCGGAATTTCAACGGCGCGCTCTCGCGGCGAAGGGACGAGGCGATCAACCCCAACCACGCAAGATACTCGTCCTCGACGTTCCCTACAGTCCCGATTTCGATATCTTTGCTGCGAGCGTGGCCCATGCAATTCGTGGCGAAGTGGTCTATCGCAGCGACGGTGGCGTGTTCGCGCGTGGTTTCGTCCGCGCCAGCGGGGATCTGAAAAACATTCACGACTTCTTCCGGCATCCGGCCAATCGGCCCGGGCCGACCGTAAGGATATTGGGGTTCCTTTGGCGTCGGCGGGACCCGACCGCGTCGATGCGATGGGTGATGAGCATTCGCTTCGAGCTTCCGACAATAGACTTCAGCCAAGAGGAAGGGGAACACATCCAGGCCCGCCAGGATGTGGTGACCGGCATGGAGAAGCATCTCGTCGAACAGATCCTGGATCAGGCCACCGCGGCCACCGACAGTTCGGCGTGGAATCCGCCGAACAAGTGGGGGATCGACCGCGTCAGACGGATTCGCGACTGGGTTCACCTTGCAACGTCCGCCGGATATCCTGCCTTACTGAATCTCTGGTACTATGATCGACGCGCTGTCTTTCTTTATGTGCAGTTGAAAGTGCGATTGGATGGACGCTTGGAAGACAGAACGCCCGAACGAAAGAACATGACGACCGCAACCTCGGGCAATCTGCCGTTCGATGGAGAGACTGGCCCGCCCGAACATTTGAAGTGGCGCCATTATCTTTTCCGGGAGATTTTGGAGCAATGTCGTGGAAAGGATGTCGACAGTTGCTATACGATCGTGGGACAGCAGATGTCGCACGCGGAGGATGAAATCTTCCGGACATTTTCAGAAGTGCAGCACGAAGTTCAGCGATCCGCACAATATCAGAACGCTACTCAGGGTCCGATGCCCATCGGTCCGAAAACCACATTGACCAGCAGCGATTCCGGCGCGCTCGGCAACGCGAACGCGTTTCTCAAGCACCTGCAGTCGCTGTTGAGAGATCCAAATACGCTTTATCACACCTACACGCGCTATTCGCAGGCATCGCCGGGTCTATGGGGGACCTTCTAGGAGCGGGGACCAAGGCGAAGATCCTGGCGGCCAGCGCCAAGTTATTCGCTTGGAATAAAGGCCCCGGTCCTTAAGGAGCCGCGTGCCAGTTGGCGCGAGCCCGACCTCATCAATTCGATACTCGGTCTGTCTGCACAGGCATCTCGTTCAGTCTCTCGATGATGGAGGCGGTCGTCGCGCCGCTCGCGCACATCCCCGTTGCGGTCTCGCCGAAATCAACGAGGCTATGATACTTTGGCTTGGGAGCTTTCTGCAGAGGCAACAACCAGGCATCAAGGCCCCGCTTCTTCAATGCATTGAAGTAAAGCTCCTGCGTTGAAAACGGAATGTTGGTATCGCGCGGGTCTGCGATCAGGAATATTCGTCGCCCAGGCTGGTTCGGTATCTTGTCTGTCGAGTCGTAGGGATCGAAAAAGACTTCGGTCTTGAGCCGGTGCACAAACCCTCTTTTCTCGAGCCTGGCACGATAGGCGGCCGCAGGAGAGGAAAGCACCGCACATTGGATATCGTTGCGCCGGGCGAGAAATTCGGCGGCAAGCGTTCCGCCGCCACTGTGCCCACCGAGCACCCATCGATCAATATGATAACGCGCCTTCAAGGCATCGATCTGAGCCTCGACGAGCTTCGCTTCGAGCGGCGTGTGCCTGATGTCATAATGTTTGCCGGCGCTGCCATAAGTACCGGGTCGGGCGAGAAAAATATAAGGCACGGCGTAGCGGTTGGACAATGTGGTGGACTGCTCAATCATCGAGGCGACCCCCAGCCCTTGCTGATGAGCGACGCCTTTCGGGCCGCCCATCACGTCGCCGGACATCCAGGCAGCGACAAGGGGATTCGGCCCATTGGATGTGAGGCCGGCGGCATAGTATCTCAGGCAGTAGCCTTGACCATCGACTCGGACCCAGACTGCCGTCTGGCGCCGCTCAATGTCTTCGCAGGCTGAAGACGTGATTTTGATTCCGTCGATGACGCCGACCGGATCGAACGTCGCGGGGTCCGGTAGAGATTGAGCCATAATTTTGCCCGATGCGCTGGACGAGATCGCGATGGCAAGCATGAAAGCTCGTGTGGCAGCCAATCGGCACCTCTCATGAGGTGTATGCACACGAACTAAACGCTCGCAGGTCGAGACATTGTCTGCGATGGGCTGGGGAATACAAATGCGCGCAGCAGCGATCCGCTTGGTTGTCATCTCGGCTACCTTGTCTCTAATTCTCTCCACGGTCGAGTTCGCAATCGGAGGCGAGTCAAACCCTGACTGTGGCAAGCCATCTGATATCCACGACGGATGGCGCATCAGTTCGCCGGAGCAACAGGGATTTGACGCCGCCTTGCTGTGCGCGATGGGAAAAGGGGTTATTGATGGCAAGCTCCCCAACGTCGACTCGATTGTCGTCGTTCGTCATGGCGCGCTTGTTTACGAACGTTACTTTGACTACCCGAACCATCTATCCTTCGACGCGACCATCAAGCATGTCGGCAATTCGATGACCAAGAGCGTGGTATCGCTTCTGGTCGGAATTGCAATGGATCGCGGCCTGATCAAGGACCTGGACGCTCCAATTTTTTCATATTTCCCTGAGTACGCCGATCTTCGTACGCCGGCAAAGGATCGCATCACGCTACGGAACCTTCTGACAATGTCGGCCGGACTGAGCCCGTCCGTCGCGCATCCGATACTACACCACGAACACGATCCCTATCGGCATACGCTCGAACAGAACCTCGCGCGAGATCCCGGCATTTCCTTCGAATACAACGGTGCAGAAACAGAACTCATCGGAGCGGTCCTGCAAAAGGTCTTTGGGAAAACCGTCGATGTTCTGGCACGTGAGAATATCTTCGTGCCTCTCGGTATCCAGGACATCGACTGGTATGGGCGCCTCAGCAATGGCGTTCCGACGTCCAGCACAGGGCTTAGCCTGCGCCCCCGCGACTGGGCGAAAATCGGCCAGCTCGTTCTGAACCGCGGGGCCTGGGAGGGGAAGCAGATCGTCCCTGCGCCCTGGATTGCTCAATCGACGGCGGAGCAAATCAAGGCTCAAAAGCGCTTGTCATATGGTTTCCAGTGGTGGCGAGGTCAATCGCTGATCGAGAGCCGCGTCGTTGAGTGGACGGCCGCGATGGGCTTCAATGCGCAAAAGGTTGTCATTATCCCCGAGCTTGACACGATCGTTGTCTTCAACGCGTCGCTCCAGTCCGTCCAGATGATCGCACCCGAAATCCAACTACTCGATAAGTACGTTTTGCCCGCGGTTTTGAAATATTGAGGAGAGCGTGTCGCAGAGCACGGCGATCGTGGCTGCGGGTCATTTTCGGCGCAATTGGCGGGTGCCGTCGGCCGGTCGACGTTCGCTGCTGCCGCTGAAGTTCGGCGCATGGCACACGTTTATTCGTCGGCTGATCGAACCCGCACGGAAATCGACGACACTATTCCTCTGCTGAATGATCTGCCGCGTCCGCCCAGGACCGGTACAGGGGAGAGTCTGTCATGCGGAAGCGAAACTGGCGATTGATTGCCGTAGGCGTCGTGCTCCTGGCTTTGGCCGCCCTGTTTTTCTTTTCCATGCGGGACATGACGCCCTGGTCCAACGATCCCGTCGCCCTGATGCGTACGGTGGGCGAAGTCTCCGGCGCTGTCGGCGGCATCAGTATCGTCATGATCGTGTTCGGACTGATCGGACGGAAAGTGCCGGCCTGAGCAGACCGTGTAGCCAGGAGCCCGTTAGCGTGACGCGGCGATGGTTCCGTCCGCTTTGCTCCGTTTGCGATCAAGCTCGCGCGGCCAACGCAATATGTCCCGAAGAACCAACGAGATGCCAGACTCGACACTGATGCATCCCCGGGAACGAGAGCCCTCACCTTGATCCTCCGCGCCAAATAGACCACCATCCCCGTCCTCACAGCTCACGACAAGAATGGGCGAGGAAACGCGGATGACTGAGCTTCCCGGATTTGGCCTGGTCGAGCGGGCGCGGGCGCTTGGCGCCTTGATTGCGGGCGAGGCGGACGAGATCGAGCGGACGCGGCGATTGACGGAACCTGTTGTCTCGGCCCTGATCGAGAACGGGCTTTACCGCACGCTGCTGCCGCAAAGCCTTGGCGGTGCCGAGGCCGCGCCTGAAGTCTTCATGCAGATGCTGGAGGAGATCGCGAAGCTCGACGCCTCTACGGCCTGGTGCCTCGGCCAGTGCAGCGTCTGCGGGATGATCGCGGCCTCGCTCGATCACGACGTGGCGCATGAGATCTTCAACACCCCACCCGGCATCCTCGCCTGGGGCGCGGTTGCCCATGAGGCGCGGGCGGTCGAGGGCGGCTATCGCGTCACTGCGCGCTGGGATTTTGCCTCCGGCTCGCGGCAGGCAAGCTGGCTGGGCGCGCATGTCCGCATCGTCAGTGCTGACGGAGCGCCACGCAAAAATGCCGATGGCTCGCCTGAGGTGCGCACCCTGCTGTTTCCGGCCACCAGCGCCGTTCTGCACGATGTCTGGCACGCGATCGGGCTCGCCGGCACCGGCACCGATTCCTACGAGGTCAGCGACCTCTTCATTCCCGAGCGTTTCGCGACATTTCGTGATGTGCCCCAAGCTTTGCGGGAAAAGGGGCCGCTCTACAAGCTCGGCACCGGTTCGGCATTCAGCCTCGGCTTTGCCGCGATCTCGCTCGGCG
Organism: Bradyrhizobium ingae; assembly: GCF_055791185.1. Classification (NCBI taxonomy): domain Bacteria; kingdom Pseudomonadati; phylum Pseudomonadota; class Alphaproteobacteria; order Hyphomicrobiales; family Nitrobacteraceae; genus Bradyrhizobium; species Bradyrhizobium ingae. The sequence goes on along the minus strand of NZ_JBVUBB010000039.1, from coordinate 31,745 downwards.
TCGCGCGGGCGACGCTGGATGCGGCCATCGCGCTCGCGCGCGGCAAGCACCAGTCACTTGCGGCGAAGGCGATGCGCGACAATGCCGCCGTACAGGGGCTGATCGGCCGCACCGAAGGCGATCTGCGCGCCGCGCGCGCCTATCTCCATGCGACGGCAAACGCGATGTGGCGCGAGCTGACCGTGTCTGGCGAATTCAGCGAGCCGCATCGCATCGCCGTGCGGCTGGCGTCAACCTGGACCATCCAACAGTCGGCGAAGGTGGTCGATACCGCCTATCACATGGCGGGCGCGACCGCGGTGTTCCGCAGCAATCCGTTCGAACGGCGCTTGCGCGACATGCACGCGATCGCCCAGCAGATCCAGGCGCGCGATACGCATTTTGAGGATGTCGGCAGGGCGATTCTGTCGGCGCAACCGAGCTAGGTTGAATCGACAGGAGCCGGCATGCACCTCGTAACCGGCCTCGTTCATCGTGGCTGGGGCAGTGAGACTCGTCGGGCGCCGATTCCGTCATCCGATCCACCGGGACGGAGGCGGAGGTTCAATCAGGCCACCAGCGCGTCCGCGCCGCGCTGCGCCGCGAGCAGGCTGACGATCTCTGCATTGGGGCGTGCCTTGGAGAACAGGAAACCCTGCCCCTCGTGGCAGCCCTCGGCGCGCAGGCAGCTCAGCTCGGCCTCGGTCTCGACACCCTCGGCGGTGATGGTGACGCCCAAGCCTTTGCCGAGGCTGACGATCGAACGGATGATCGCCTGCGATTCGCGGTTGGCGCCGAGATCGCGCACGAAGGACTGGTCGATCTTGATCTTGTCGAAGGGGAAGCTGCGTAAGTAGCTGAGGCTGGAATAGCCGGTGCCGAAATCGTCCATGGAGATCCGCACCCCGAGCGCGCGCAAGGCATGCAGCGTCGCCAGCACCTGGGCGCTCTTCTCGAGCAGCAGCGTCTCGGTGATCTCGAGCTCGAGCCGGTGCGGCGGCAGGTCGGAATGCTTCAGCGCCTCGGTGATCATCGAGAGCAGATTGCCGCCGCGGAATTGCAGCGGCGACAGGTTGACGGCGACGCGGACGTCGTCCGGCCAGGTTGCGGCATCCATGCAGGCCCGGCGCAGCATGAGCCCGCCTAGCGGGTTGATCAGTCCGGTGTCCTCGGCGACCGGAATGAACTCGGCCGGCGAGACCATGCCGCGCTCGGCATGCGGCCAGCGCACCAGCGCCTCGAAGCCGCTGATGCGGCCGGTCGAAAGATCGATCAGCGGCTGATAGAACGGCCGCAGCACATCGTTCTGGATCGCATCGCGCAGCTCGACCTCGATCTTGCGGCGACTCTGCGCCTTCGCATGCAGCGCCGCCTCGAAGAACGCGAACGTGCCGCGCGCATCGCTCTTGGCGCGCGACAGCGCCATGTCGGCGCTCTTGAGCAGCTTCTCGGATTCATCGCCGTCGCCGGGCGCCATGGCAATGCCGATGGAAGCGCCGATCACCACGGAATGGCCGTCGAGCAGATAGGGATCGGCGATCGCCTCCAGCAGGCGCTTTGCCAGCCCCACCGCATCCTCGGGCCGGGTCAGGCCGCTCTGGACGATGACGAATTCATCCGAATTCAGCCGCGCCAGCGCGTCCTCATCGCGCAGGGTGGAGCGCAGGCGCTTGGCGACGCCGCGCAGCAGCTTGTCGCCGATCGCGTGGCCGAGCGTGTCGTTGACCGCCTTGAAATTGTCGAGGCCCAGCATCAGCACCGCGACCTTCTCGGCGTTGCGGCGCGTATGCAGCAGCATCTCGTCGATCTGCTGACGCAGCAGGTTGCGGTTCGGCAGCCCGGTCAGGCCGTCGTGCTGGGCCATGAAGGCAAGCCGCGCCTCGGCACGCTTGCGCTCGGTGATGTCCATCAGCGCCAGCAGCACCGCCGGGCGGCCCGCGTAGGTCAGTTCGCGCGAGTAGATTGCGAGATCGATCAGCGCGCCGTCGGCCTTCACATGCGTCCAGGTGCGCGCGGCCTGCTCCTCGCTGCTCCGTCCGCTCGTCCAGGGCGGCTCGCTGTCGAAGGCCTGCAGCGAGCGGATCGTCAGCTTCTCGAATTCGGCACGACTGTGGCCGTAATGCGCGACCGCAGCGTCGTTGACGCCGAGGATGCGTTCGTCGTCCAGCGCGCAGACGATCATCGGCACCGGATTGCCATCGAACAACAGGCGGAACGAGGCCTCGCGCTGCTTCAATTCGGTGATGTCGACGCGCAGGCCGACGACGCCGCCGTCATCGGTGAGGCGCTCCTCGATCAGGATGACGCGGCCATCGGCAAGCTGCTGCTCGTGACGCGCGCCGGGCTGATAGAGCTTTTGCAGCCGCTCGGCGATCCATTCCTCTTCACGGCCGGCAGCTTCAGGATATTCGCCGCGCGCGACGCCGATGCGCAGCGTATCCTCCAGCCGCGTACCTTCCACGAACAGGTCGGCCGTCCTGTTGTAGATCTCGGCGTATTGCCTGTTCCAGAGAACGTAGCGGCCCTCAGGATCGAGAAACACGATACCCTGCGGCAGGATGTCGATCGCCTGGCGCAGCCGCTCATGCGATTTCCGCGCCTCCGCGACCGCAGCTTCCGCCTCCGCCCGGCTCTGCACGAGCGCATCGGTCTCGACCGGCGCACCATGAGGCCTCGCACGCTTCGACGCGGGCTTGCGCGATCGTCCGGCTGTCCAGGTGAGCGCCGTCCGCTTTCGCTTTCCTGCTTTTCGAGACCCCAACCTCAACTTCAACCGCCCCATTCGCACTTGGCAAACGCGAGTTGTCGGACAAGTGTCTGAAAAAAAAGTAATCCTGGTACACCGGTCCGCCGGGCGCGCGGCTCGGCGCCCCCTGCGCATTGTTGCCTTCGTGCCCGTTTGCAGGGCGACCGCGCGTTGACCGTCGCGACAGGCGAATGCGGTGGTCGCGATTGGAGGGAGGGGTGGCGCAAAAACGCGCACTCCCTATGAATCGATTCCGAATACGTGTCCGTTTGTATACGGGCACCGCTATTCCTCGCGTCACAGCGCGAATTTTGATCAGTTCCACATAGGGTTATCGCGGTGTTAAGAGAGACCGCCGCCGGGGCCATTTTTCGGGTCCAGAACCCTAATCAGCACCTGGCGACTTCGGCGCGACAGCTTTCGCATTGTGGTCGGACAAAACAGCGGGCACGTCGAACTTGCCGGTCTGCAGATCATATCTGCAGCTCCAGCCGCTCACCACGCCGGTCTGCATGGGCTTGCGGCCCTTGACGTCGGCATCCCCCGACAGGCTGATCAGGATATAGCGGTTGGCCGGCCAATCGACGCCGAGCCAGCGATAGTTCTCTTCGAGCCCCCTCACCAGATTCGCCGACATGTGATACTCCGGCGCCTTCCTGATCCTTCGCCAGTCGGGACGAGTTTTCAGATAGTCCCACGCCAGATCGCCGAGCGGCTTCTTGCTCGCGGAAGCGTAGCGATCGGAAGCGAGGCGATACAGATGGAGCGTCGCCTCACCCGAGCCGGTCTTTTGCAGGCGAACGATCCATTTCAGGTCGTTGGTGAAGAGAAAATCGGCGGGATAGTCGGCCGGCTCCGGATCAAGCAGCGTGAATGTCCCCGGCCGGCGCGCCCAGAATTGCCATTTCCAGTCGTCCGTGTCCTGGTTGAGATATTGCTCGATCGTTGTCGCGCCGTCCGGCGATGTCTTGGTGTATTTCTCCTCGATCCTGTAGCCCGGCGCCGGAGCCGCAGGCTGCGCGGCAAGCGCTCCCGAGCAGACGCCGATGCTGCAGGCAACGAACAGGCCGATCCAAGATCGCCTGATCCAAGATGTTTTGCCCTGCATTTTCTCGCTCCCTTGATCCGGTCATGCGATTAGTCGCGCAGGTCCCGATCAAGTTCGTTGTGGACACCACTCGCAGCAGCTTTCACCACCGCAAGCGGTCGGTCGGCAGTGAACCTTTGCGGCGCGGCCCGCGACAAACAACCGCCATCGCCGCGACAGCGGCACGCGTCGATCCAGGTTGCTCATGCCGATCGTCAGAAGCGTTCTCATCCCGGGTGAAGTGATCCGACGTCCTGCAGACTGTCGCGCGGTCTTTCGTGCGTCCCTGTAAAGACGCTGTGAGTTCGGGCCCGCTCGAAAGCCTGGTTCTTAACCCTGCGGCGGCGTTGGGGTATAAAAGGCCTCAGCATGAGTCCCTGCCGCCTCGCCCCCCTCCTACTTCTGCTTGCCCTCCTGAACGCCGGCGGCGCGCTGGCCCAGGACAAGGGCAGCGTTAACCCCAAACCGCTGCCGCCGCTCGCCAATCCGAACGACCCCAAGCTCGGCGCGAAGGAGCTGTTCGCGCGAAAGCTGCTGCCCTCCATGGGGCCGGCGCATGTCATCGGCTCCTACGTCAAGGGTTGCATCGGCGGCGCGGTGCAGATGCCGCTCAACGGCGAGAACTGGCAGGTGATGCGGCTGTCGCGCAATCGCAACTGGGGCCATCCGGACATGATCGCGCTGATCAAGCGCCTTGCGGCCAAGGCACACAAGGATGCCGGCTGGCCGGGCATCCTGGTCGGCGACATCGGCCAGCCGCGCGGCGGACCTGCGCTGTCGGGCCATGCCAGCCACCAGATTGGTCTGGATGCCGACATCTGGCTGACGCCGATGCCGGACCATCGTCTCTCGCGCGAGGAGCGCGAGGAGACGTCCGCGGTGATGATGGTGCGCGAGGACCGGCTCGATATCGATCCAAAAGTGTTCACCCCTGGCCACGTCCTGGTGCTGCGCGATGCGGCACAGGAGCCGGCGGTACAGCGCATCTTCGTCAATCCCGCAATCAAGAAGGCGCTCTGCCGCGAGGCCGAGGGCGACCGCTCCTGGCTATCGAAAATCCGGCCGTGGTGGGGCCACGACTATCACTTCCACATCCGCATGCGCTGCCCGCTCGGCGCGAGCGAATGCGAGAGCCAGAAGTCGCAGTCCGATGACGAAGGATGCAAGCCGTCCGATCTAGCCTACTGGTTCAGCGAAGGCGTGCTGCATCCCAAGCCACCGCCGGAGCCGCCCAAGCCGAAGCCGCCGATGACGCTGGCGCAAATGCCTGCTGCCTGCAAAGCCGTGCTGCACGCACCGGACGCGAAGCCGTAGCATCGGCTTGCACGCTGCCGCCTCACACTCAAACGTCGTCCTGGCGAAAGCCAGGCCCCATTACCCCAGGGAGGAGACGTGGCGCGAACTGCCAACCGCGAATCTTCGCCAAACTACTCCCTGGGGTAGTGGGTCCTGGATCTGCGCTCGCTCGTCCAGGACGACACGGACGGTTGGCTCGTACCACACGAATGCGCTAGGATCGGCCCGCCGTTGTGCCGTAAGCACGCGACATCTCGGGATGCGCGTCCCGTTCTTCGACAACAAACCTGACTGCACGCGCGCGGCACCACCGCGCCGCCAACGATGAGATTTGACATGCGCGCCCTCACCCTCCTTGCCGTGCTCTTCGTCAGCACGACCTCCGCCCTTGCAGCCGAAGAGCCGAGCGGCTGCGACAAGTTCAAATGGCCGATCGAACGGGACCGCGCTGCGCTCACCGCGCCGGATCGCGCCAAGCTTGCCACAGGCAGCGAACAGGCGGCCGTGCCGCCATCGGCCATCGCACTGACGCTGGTCGCGCCCGCCGACGCCAAACTGCCCTCCCCGCCGGAGCGCGCACCGAAGGACGGCACTTTTGCCGGCTTCCTGAGCTTCAAGTCCGCGCCCAAGGCGGGCGTCTATACGATCAGCCTGTCGGCGGGCGCCTGGGTCGACCTGGTCCAGGACGGGCACTTCCTCAAGCCCGTCGCCTTCAGCGGCGCGACCGACTGTGACGGCATTCGCAAGACCATGAAATACGAGCTTTCAGCCAAGCCGTTCATGCTCCAGGTCAGTGGTGCCCGGGAGAATTCGGTCTCGATCGCGATCCTGCCCGCCGAATAGCCGTCATCCGTTAGACAAACGGTCGCCTTTACCATAAGCCCCAGCCTGCTATGTTTGCAGTGCGATACCCTTGCCGGCCGTAAGCCGTTGCGGGGACTAGCGGAACAGCGCCTTCCGTCCGTCGCACCCAACCCACCTCACGCCAGATCTGCGCGTGCGTTTGTGCGCGCGACCTCGCACGGAGCGCTATCCATGTTTCGTTTTGCCGGACTTTTCACCGCTTTTGTGATCCTCCTTGGTGCGGCCCTCTCGCCCGCGGTCGCCGAGGACAAGACCATCACCGTCTTCGCCGCCGCCTCGATGAAGAACGCGCTCGACGAGATCGACGCGGCCTACACCGCCAAGACCGGCGTCAAGTTCACGGTCAGCTATGCCGCGAGCTCCGTATTGGCAAAACAGATCGAGCAGGGCGCGCCGGCCGACGTGTTCGTCTCCGCCGACACCGACTGGATGGATTACGCTACAGCCAAAAAGACCATCAACGAACCGACCCGCGTCAACCTGCTTGGCAACAGCATCGTGCTGATCGCACCGAAGGATTCCAAGATCGACAACGTCACGATCGCCCAGGGCTTTGACCTCGCAAAGCTCGCCGGCGACGGCAAGATCGCGACCGGCGACGTAAAGTCTGTGCCGGTCGGCAAATACGCCAAGGCCGCTCTGGAGAAGCTCGGCGCGTGGCAGGCGGCCGAGCCGAAATTCGCCATGGCCGAGAGCGTGCGCGCTGCGCTGACGCTGGTGGCGCGTGGTGAGGCCGCGCTCGGGATCGTCTATTCGACCGACGCCAAGATCGAACCCGGCGTGAAGATCGTCGGCACCTTCCCGGCAGATTCGCATCCCGCGATCATCTATCCGGTCGCCGCGACCACGACCGCGAAGGGCGAGACGAACGACTATCTCGCCTTCCTGCGCTCGACGACGGCCAAGACGATCCTCGAGAAATATGGCTTCAAGTTCCTGATCAGCCCCACAACCTAATGCCTGCAGCTTGATGCTTACGATCTGATGTCCGCGATCACATCGGCCGAATGGACCGCGATCCTGCTTTCCTTGCGGGTCGCGGTCATCGCGACGCTGGTGGCGACGCCGTTCGGCATCGCGCTGGCCTGGCTGCTCGCGCGACGTGATTTCTGGGGCAAATCGCTGCTCGACGCGCTGGTGCACTTGCCTTTGGTGCTGCCGCCGGTCGTCACCGGCTATCTGCTGTTGCTGACGTTTGGCCGGCGCGGCCTCGTCGGCGGCTTTCTCGCCGACTATCTCGGCATCGTCTTCGCGTTTCGCTGGACCGGCGCTGCGCTCGCCTGCGGTATCATGTCGTTTCCGCTGCTGGTGCGTCCGATGCGGCTCTCGATCGAGGCGATCGACCGCAGGCTCGAGCAGGCCGCGGAGACGCTGGGTGCTGCACCATGGAAGGTGTTCTTGACGGTCACCTTGCCACTCGCGCTGCCCGGCGTGCTTGCCGGCATGGTGCTCGGCTTTGCCAAGGCCATCGGCGAGTTCGGCGCGACCATCACCTTCGTCTCCAACATTCCCGGCGAGACACAGACGATCTCCTCCGCCATCTATTCGCTGATCCAGACGCCGGACGGCGATGCCGCGGCGGGACGGCTCGTGATCATCTCGATCGTGATCGCGCTCGGCGCGCTGATGGCGGCCGAATGGTTCGCGCGGCGCGCGACCGCACGGCTGCACGGGAATTGACCATGCTGCGCGTCGACGTCGAGAAACAGCTCGGTGAATTCTCGCTCTACGCCTCCTTCGTGAGCGAAGGGCGCGTGACCGGCCTGTTCGGCGCGTCCGGCGCCGGCAAGACTTCGCTGGTGAACATGATCGCGGGCTTGCTACGGCCTGACCGTGGTACGATCATCATCGATGGCGAGACGGTCGACGACACCGCGGCCGGTATTCACGTGCCGGCCTACCGCCGGCGCATCGGTTACGTGTTTCAGGATGCGCGGCTGTTTCCGCATATGAACGTCGCTGAGAATCTCGACTATGGCCGGCGGATGAACCACCTGGCGCATGATCCGGCACAGGAGAGACGCATCGTCGATCTGCTCGACATCGGCGCCCTGCAGGGTCGCCGCCCCGGAAAGCTCTCCGGTGGCGAGCGCCAGCGCGTCGCGCTCGGGCGCGCACTACTGTCCAAGCCGCGGCTGCTTTTGCTCGACGAGCCGCTCGGCGCGCTGGACGAGGGCCGCAAGCTCGAGATCCTGCCCTACCTCGTGCGGCTGCGCGACGAGGCCAACGTGCCCATGGTCTATGTCAGCCACGACGCCGCCGAGCTGCGCCAGCTCGCAACGCAAATCGTGATGCTGCGCGAGGGCCGTGTGACGTCATTCGGCGGGGTGAAGGTGCTGACGTGACTTGGTGATGCGGCGCAGTCGCGCAGGACCCTCCGCAGTCGTCATGGCGAAAGCCAAAACCCATTACCACAGAATTTTGCGGTTAAGAAACTCCGTCACAACGAATCTTCGCCAAACCCGATCCTGTGGCTATGGATCCCGGGCTCGCGCTTCGCGCGCCCCGGGACGACAGTTGAGGATGACGCGATGTCACCACGCTGTCGCGAGCACAGTGACATCGGAGCTATCTACCACCCTCTCTCGACATTCCGCACGTCGCCGGTGTTGGCGTCGACATAGACTTCCATCCAGCGGCCGGCGCGATCGCGGCCTTCGATCTGCCATTCGTCGCCGAGGAACTGGGTGTGCGAGACGGTCCTGATGCCGATATCGGTAGCGATGCCGAGCGCGGTCTCCATCGAGACCTGGTCGCCGGAATCATAGGCCATGGCAGGCGCCGATGCGCCGAGCGCAAGGACCGTGACGATCGGGATGATGAACTTTCGCATGGAACCGCTCCTATTGATTTGTTACGCGGCTAACAAGGGACACAAGCGAGTGTTCCGGGTTCCGATCACGATGCGGTGCGCGAATGTTCGGCAGAACGCGGGATAACAGTTCCGCTGCCGCGCTCTCCATCGTCATCGTCGTCCTGGCGAAAGCCAGGACGACACCGGAGAGGCATCACGCAGCATCGTGCGCAGGTGGGCGGCTAAACCCCCGCCACCGAAATCCACAAATCCGCGAGCTTGCGGCGCAGCGCCTTCATCCGCGTCTGCGGCTCTGGCTTCTCCTCATCCTCCGGCAGGCGCAGGCCGACCACGTTGACGCGGCCGCCGGAGATGCTGCGTGCGACCAGCACGATCTCGTCGAGCGCGAGCTCGGCGCCTTCCTTCGGCGCCCGGTCGAGATGGATGTCGAAATAATCGGCGAGCGTCAGCTTGCCCTCGTCCTCACTCACCTTGACGCCATAGATCTCGGCGAGCTCGGCCAGCGTATGCTCGCCGGAGACCATGAAGTCGCCGAGCAAATGCGGGTCGGGCGCGGTGCTCGGCTGCATGTCGACGAAGAAGCGGTCGAGCGATTCGGCCTTTTCCGGCGGCGCCAGCAGATAGATGTAGTCGCCGGGCGCGATCGGGTCGGCCTCCGTCGGCGTCAGGATGTTCTCGTTGCGGATAACCAGCGTCGGCTTCGACCAGGACGGGATCAGGCCGCGGCGGAAATACAGGCTCTTGGGCCGCACGGCATAGCCGACGAGCTGCTGCTCGAGTTGCCCGGGCAGGTCCAATTCCACGCGGCGCGGGCCGCGCTCGCTGCGTGGCAGTGCGACATGCAGCTTGCGCGCCGCAGGCGCCAGCGTCCAGCCTTGCAAGAGCAGCGAGATGATGACGACCACGAAGGCGACGTCGAAATAGAGATAGGCCTTCGACAGCCCGACCAGCATCGGGATCGAGGCCAGGAAGATCGCAACGGCACCGCGCAGGCCGGTCCAGGCGATGAACACCTTTTCGCGCCAGTTGAAGCGGAATGGCGCAAGGCACAGGAACACCGCGAGGGGACGCGCGACCAGCATCAGGACCAGCGCGACGCCGATCGCCGGCACGGCGCTGGAGCCGAGCCGCTGCGGCGAGACGAGCAGGCCGAGCAGCACGAACATCACGATCTGCGCGAGCCAGGTCGCGGCGTCCAGGAACGTCACCACCGAATTATGCGCGCGGGTCGGCCTGTTGCCGATGATGATGCCGGCGAGATAGACCGCGAGGAACCCCGAGGCATGCATGATCTGCGAGCCGCCGAAGATGACGAGCGCTGCCGTCGTCACGAACGGCGCGTGCAGCCCTTGCGGCAGCGCCACCTGATTGAGCGCGATCACCACCAGCCGGCCGCCGATCACGCCAACGATCGCGCCGAGCACGGCCTCCTGGATGAACTCCATGATGACGTGGCCCGGCGAACTCGACCCCAGCGAGATGTATTCGACCAGCATCAGGGTGAGGAAGATCGCGAAGGGATCGTTGGTGCCGGATTCCGCCTCCAGCGTCGCGCCGACGCGCGGACGCAGCCGCAGGCCCTGCGTATGCACCAGCAGGAACACCGCAGCCGCATCGGTCGAGGCGACCACGGCGCCGACCAGCAGCGACTCGGCCCAGTTGAGATCCAGCGCGTATTTTGCGAACGGCGCCGTGATCAGCGCGGTCAGCAGCACGCCCACGGTCGCGAGCACCACGGATGGGGCCAGCACCGTGCGGATGCTCTGGAAGCGCGTGCGCAGGCCGCCGTCGAACAGAATCAGCGCCAGCGCCACCGAGCCGACCAGATAGGTCGTCCGCACGTCGTCGAACTGCAACTGCCCGGGGCCGGAATCGCCGGCCAGCATGCCGATGGCGAGAAAGACCAGCAGCAGGGGCGCGCCGAAGCGCAATGCAAGCAGGCTCGACAGGATGCCCGCCATCACCAGGACGGCGCCGAGCAGGATCGCGATGCTGACCGAGTCGAGAGACGCCATCCGTCGTCACGTGGGAGAGGAAATCATTGTAAAACCATCCTTATCGTCGCCACACTTGCCCGCCAACCCATTTCTGCCGCTCGCGGCAATCTGCCCGCATTTTACGGCCTTAACTCGCATCAACTGCCGGTGTATCGATGGCCCGGCCGCGCCCTTTGTGGGATTCTGCCGCTGCCTCGAATCAAATCCTCCCGATCTGCCTCCAACGAACCCTCGCGATAGACACAGAGCTCAAAGAGACATGGACCTCAAAGACCTCATGGAGTTCTTGCAGACGACGGCGCGCAGCGTCGGCGCCGAGATCGCCTCGCCCTGGTTCTACCTGCAATTCGGCCTGGTGCTGGCGGCGGCCGGGATCGCCTATGCCTCCCAGGCCGCCATTCGCAACCGCATCGACATGACCTCGCTGGCGATGCGCTGGCCGCTGCCGCTTCGGCACTTCATCCGCGTGCTGGTCGGCAGCACCTCCACGGCGGTCTTCACTTTCATCGTCATCGTCGAACGCATAGTGATGTACCACGCGACCTGGCCGAGCCGCAGCTATCTCCTGATGGTCGCCGCCAAGCTCGGCCTCGCCTGGCTCGTCATCCGTCTCCTCACTTCGGTGCTGCGCAACGCCTTCATCGTCAGTCTGGTGTCGATCACGGCATGGTTCGTCGCGGCCCTCTCCATCATCGGGCAACTCGATGCAACCGTCGATCTGCTCGATTCCTTCGGGATCGTGCTCGGCGGATTACGGCTGACGCCGCTTTTGCTGATCAAGGCCGGCGCGCTCCTGATCATCGCACTCTGGCTCACCAACATCGCCAGCAATTTCGCCGAGAGCCGGATCAACTCGACAGCCGACCTCACCCCGTCGGTGCAGGTGCTCCTGATCAAGATCATCCGCATCGGGCTCTTGACGGTGGCGGTCATCATCGCGCTCGACGCGGTCGGCATCAACCTCTCGGCGCTCGCGGTGTTCTCCGGCGCGGTCGGCGTCGGTATCGGTATCGGCCTCCAGAAGATCGTCGCGAACTTCATCTCCGGCATCATCCTGCTCGCGGACAAGTCGGTGAAGCCCGGCGACCTCGTCACCATCGGCGACAATACCGGGCGGATCAGCGCGATGAAGACACGCTACATTTCCGTCGCCGCCGGCGACGGCCGCGAGTTCCTGGTGCCGAACGAGGATCTGGTGACGCAGAAGGTCGTCAACTGGACCTATACCGACAAGAATACGCTGGTGAAGATCGCCTTCGGCACCAATTACGACGCTGATCCACGGCTCGTCTGCAGGCTCGCCGCCGAAACCGCTGCCGCCCATCCGCGCGCGCAGAAAGGCAAGCCGCCGAACTGCATCCTGACCGAGTTCGCGGAAGCCGGGATGAAGTTCTCGCTGACCTTCTGGATCGCGGACCCCGACGGCATGGACAACGTCAAGAGCGACGTGATGCTGGCGCTGTGGGACGCCTTCAAGCGCGAGGGCGTCCGGGTTCCCTACCCCGTGCGCGAAATCCGCGTCCGCGGCGGCGCTCTGCCGGTCGAAACCACCGTAGAAGTCCCGAGTTGAGGCAGCTTTTGGCCGCAAGGCGGCCAAGCTTGACTTGCATGAAGGCCCGCGATCATTAAATTAGGGCCAGAAATCAAACGCTTCCGCCGCAAAGATTACCTTCCATGAGCTACGTCGAAGCCACCGATACTTCCTTGCGCAAGACCGGACAGATCAAGCTGCATGGCCCGAACGCGTTTGTCGGCATGCGCAAGGCAGGCGCGCTGGTCGCCAAGTGTCTCGACGAGCTGACTGACATCGTCGGCCCGGGCGTGCCGACCTCGCGCATCGACGAGTTCGTCCGCGAGTTCGCGTTCAGCCATGGCGCCTATCCCGCGACGCTGATGTATCGCGGCTATCGCTACTCGACCTGCACCTCGCTCAACCATGTGGTCTGCCACGGCATGCCCGGCGACCGGCCGCTGAAGGAAGGCGACATCGTCAACATCGACGTCACCTTCATCGTCGACGGCTGGTATGGCGACTCGAGCCGGATGTATGCGATCGGCCCGATCGCGCGGAAGGCCGAGCGGCTGATCGAAGTGACCTATGAGGCGATGATGCGCGGCATCGCCGCCGTGAAGCCCGGCGCCACCACCGGCGACATCGGCCACGCCATCCAGAGCTTCGTCGAGCCGCAGGGCATGAGCGTGGTGCGCGACTTCTGCGGCCATGGCCTGGGCCGCATGTTCCACGACGAGCCGAACATCATCCATATTGGCCGGCCCGGCGAGGGCGTGCAGCTCAAGCCCGGCATGTTCTTCACCATCGAGCCGATGATCAATCTCGGCAAGCCACACGTGAAGATCCTGTCCGACGGCTGGACCGCGGTGACCCGCGACCGCTCGCTGTCCGCGCAGTTCGAGCACTCCGTCGGCGTCACCGCAACGGGCGTCGAGATCTTCACGCTGTCGGCGCGGCACGGCGAGAAGCAGATCGGCTGATTTCGGCCTCCGGCTCGAACGCTTGCCGATGCGGCGAGCTCGCCGTTGAACAGCTCCGGCGAGCCCTCACGATTCAGGAGCGAAACGGGTCCGCATGCGCCGCGACCAGCTTGATCAGATCGGTCTGGCGGCGCACGCCGGTCTTGGCGAACAGATGCTGCAGGTGGGTTTTGACCGTGGCTTCAGCGAGCCCGAGCGCCGCGGCGATTTTCGACACGCCACTGACGTTCAGCATGGCCTGAAGAACACGAACCTCGCCGGGTGACAGCTTGTAGAGCTTGGCGACCGTTTCGATCGGCGGCGGGGCGTAGGCCGACGCCTTGCGGACGAAGACAGCTGCCACCGCCGAATGAACCCTGCCCTTCTGGAGACGTGCGCCCGAGGTGAGCGGCAGCACGTGGGCAAACCAGTTATGGCCGGGTTGCTTCAACAGCGGCACCGCGATCCCACCGGCGCCGATCGCGCTGTCGCCGTCGCTCGCAGCGGCCATGACATCCCGCAGGGTGCGCGCCGCGAGCGGATCGACGGCGGTCAGAACGTTCTGCGGGCGGGTCAGAACCGTTCCGTTGCCGAGCAGCGCCTGGCCGGCATCGTTGACAAACACAATCCGGCCGAAGCGATCGACGAGAAAGACGCCGGAATCGATGGCATCGAAGGCGTCCGACAGCGCTGACGATCCGGCCTTGTGAACGTCGATCACGTTGCCGATCAGCACGGCGCGACGCATATGGGGGACCAGCAGCCGCATCCGATGGCGCATGCCGTCGTCGACCAGCCCCTGACTTTCGTTTCGAAACACGCCGAAGAGTGCGAAGCCGTTGGCCGATTTGTCCAGCGTCGCGGCAAGATGATCGACCCAGCCGTTGGGTTTCGCCCATTGCTGGTAGACTGGCGTGGCGACGAATTCCTCGTAGGGCATGAGATCGGCGATGCTGTAGATGTCCCCGACCTCGAAGAAGAACTGGCTGACGGTGACGGGATCGAACCGCACATAGTCGTCGAAGTACGCGGCGAGCGATTCTGCCGGCATGTTCCAGTTGTATCGCGCCGCCCCCTTCCGCACGACGACGTCCTTGGAATAGAGCGAGGCAGCCGATCCGCCGACGAACTGACACGCCTGCTCGAGGACGTCGGTCCACAACGCCGAGTCGAGGGCAGCATCGTAGATGTCCCCGATCAGGTGGGATACCAGATCCACGTCAACCATCGTGCGGCAGCTCCATCATCCAGCAGATGATAACGGTATCCGGGGAGCATGACATCAACCGAAAGGTGTATGGGTCGGTGACCGGCCTGCGCGACCGCAACGACGACATCAGGCGACGGCTTGCTCCGCGAACGCAATCTCCGCCAAATTCATGTCGGCCTGGTCGATCAGGCGCTTGGCTTCCTGCACGCGGCGCGCCGCCGCGAAACAGCCGGAAACCTCCGGGCTGATTGTCGCCATCTTCAAAGCCCGATCTTGCCATTCCGTTCGCCGATGACAATCTCTGGTCAGATGGACAGGAGAGACAAAGTGAGCACGTCGACGCGTCGCGGTTTTCTCGGATTTGTATCGGCGACCGCCGCGGGCCTGCTGCAAACCTCGGCGCGGGCGGCATCCGAGCCCGCAGCGGTCTCGGATGAGCCCGCTTGCATCCTGACGCCGCAGGCCGAGGAAGGGCCGTTCTATTCCGATCCAAAGCTCGTGCGGACAGACATCACCGAGGGCAGGCAAGGCATTCCCCTGACGCTGCGGCTGCGCGTGATCGAGGCGGGGCCCTGCACCGCCATCAGGGGCGCGCGGGTCGATATCTGGCATTGCGACGCGCAAGGTCTCTATTCGGCGTTTCCGGGCCAGAGCGATAGCCACAACGTGGATGCGACCGGCAAGACATTTTTGCGGGGCACCCAGTTGACCGACGAATTCGGCTGGGTCACGTTCAACACGATCTATCCGGGCTGGTATGACGGCCGCACCACGCACATCCATTTCAAGGTTTTCCTCGATGAGAGGAATGTGCTGACCGGGCAGACCTACCTGCCCGACGCGCTGAACGAATTCATCTACACCAACGTTCCCGCCTACAAGGATCGCGCGCGGCAACGCACGATCATCAACGCCAACGACATGGTGATCGAGCACTCCGACCCAGAGCATCGCGCCTTTAGCGCGGTGAAGGAGGAGCGTGACCGCTACGTGGCGAGCTTGACGCTCGGCGTCGACCGCCGCGTCAACGCGACGGTGGGTCGCGCCGGCCCGCCGCCGCCTCCACCCGGCACGCGTGGCGGACCTCCGCCGGGGCCACCGCCATCAGGCGGGCCGACGTTCGGCCGGCAGATCAAGGACCGGCTTGCGGCGCTGGTGCCGGGACTGAAGCCGAGCCGCTGAACGCGATCGCAATTGGCGGTTGCAAAAACGATGGTCCGCGGCAATGCTGGCGCGCAATGCCCGCCAGACCCAGCGACCCCAAATCCAGCGATCCAAAGCCTGAACCATTAGAGCCGCCGCACTATCTCGGCCATCGCGAGCGGCTGCGTGAGCGTTTCTACAGCGCCGGCGCGGATGCGCTGAGCGATTATGAGCTGCTGGAGATGGCGCTGTTTCCGGCGCTGCCGCGGCGCGACACCAAGCCGCTGGCCAAGACGCTGATCAAGACCTTCGGCTCGTTCGCCGAGGTCATCCACGCGCCGGTGGCGCGGCTGCGCGAGGTCGAGGGCGTGGGCGACTCCACCATCAACCAGCTCAAGCTGATCGCGGCAGCCGCAAGCCGCGTCACCAGGGGCGAGGTCAAGAGCCGCAATGCGCTGTCGTCCTGGAATGAGGTGATCGACTATTGCCGTTCCAGCATGGCATTCGCCGACAAGGAGCAGTTTCGGCTGCTATTTCTCGACAAGCGCAACCAGCTCATCGCGGATGAAGTGCAGCAGACCGGCACCGTCGACCACACCCCGGTCTATCCGCGCGAGGTGATCAAGCGCGCGCTCGAGCTTTCCGCGACCGCGCTGATCCTGGTGCACAACCATCCCTCCGGCGATCCCTCGCCGTCGCAGGCCGACATTCAGATGACCAAGGCGATCATCGAGATCGCAAAGCCGCTGGGGATTGCGGTGCATGACCATATCATCGTAGGCAAAGGCGGGCATGCGAGTCTACGCGGCTTGCGGCTGATCTGAAGAGCTCCCGAGCAATTGACGAGATGAAATGAGCGACTGGCTGCACACCCTGCCGGTGCCGTGGATGGCGCTGGTGATTTTCGGCTTCACCTATTTTCTTGCCGCGGCCGTGTTCGCCGCCGTCATGACGTTCGCGACGGATGCCCGGCAGAAATCGCTCAAGACGATCTCGCCGGGCATGCTGCCGGTGCTCGGCATCATTTTCGGCCTGTTCGTCGCCTTCACCGCGGCGCAGGTGTGGGGTGACAGCGATCGCGCCAGCGCTGCGGTGAGCCGCGAGGCCAGCGCCCTGAGGAGCGTCGAGCTGCTCGCCGCCGGCCTTCCGGCGGAGCAGGGGGCCCGTCTGCGGGGGCTGGTGCGCGACTATGTCGCGCAGGCCGCCACCGTGGAGTGGCCAATGATGGCGCAGCGGGAGGTCTCCCTGAAAGCGACGCCGTCGGCGCTTGCCGAGGCGTTGCAGCTCGTCGTCGCGATGACGCCGCAGGGCACCGGCCAGGCGACCGTGCAGCGCGAGCTCATCAACGCGCTGGAGCAGGCGCTGGATGCGCGGCGGCAGCGCATCATCATCAGCCTTGCCGCGGTGAATGCCGTCAAATGGTGGTGCCTGTACTTGCAGGCGACGTGCGCGCTTGCGGTGATCGGCCTCGTCCATTGCGACAACCGCCTCGCGGCGGCAATCGCGATGGGCCTATTCGCCACCGGCGTTTCGGCATCCGTGCTCCTGATCGCCGCGCACGACCGGCCCTTCGCCGGCCAGATCTCGATCGGACCGCAGCCGCTGCTTCAGATCATGCCGGAGAAGCCGGACAAAGAGCCCTGAGGGCCTCCAGCTACGAGATACCCACGATTTCGCGGAGCTGCGGAGCAAGGGCGGGCGTGGAGCAGAGAATCGGATTTCCTTTGCTGATGCCGTCGCCAGCGAAGAAATCATTGATTGATGCGCCCGCCTCGCCGGCGATGACGATGCCCGCTGCGACGTCCCATGCATTGATGTGCAGCTCGAGATAGGCGTCGGTGCGCGCATTGGCGACATGGCAGAGCCCGAGCGCGCCCGAGCCGGAGCGCTTCACCGCGCAGCCTGCGGCGTAGCCGCGCTCGAGGACAGCGAGGTAGCGCTCGAAGGGAACGCGGGGCGACCAGCCGAGCTCGACATAGGCGCGCTTGAGGTCCTCGGTGGCCGAGACGCGGATCGGCCGCCCGTTCAGCGTTGCGCCCTGTCCGCGCTGGGCGACATAGAGCTCGTCCAGTGCCGGCGCGGCCACGATTCCGATGGTGGGGACGCGATTGTGCAGGAAGCCGATCGAGATGCACCAGTTGCGGTCACCATGGACGAAGTTCATGGTGCCATCGATCGGATCGATGATCCAGACCGCTGAGACCATCTCCTCTCGGACTGGAGCTGTGCCGCGAAACTTTACGGCGCTCGAGCGAGCACCAGTGCTGCCTCGACACCACTTTCCAAAATCTGATCTGCTACTGCGGCGTCCGTCACGGTGCGCGCGTATTGAAGAGTGCCTGCCATCAGCGCAAAGATCGCCGTCGCGCGACGAGCGGCGACGGCAGGGTCGGCCTTCGGCAGGAGTGCGGAAACGACCGATAGATAGCTTTGTATTCCCTCCTCATAGACTTGCCGGGTCGCCATCGGTTCACGCGCGACTTCCGGCAACAGAGCAGCCGACGGGCAGCCGCATGATGGCGTTTTGAGATGCTCACGGCTCAGATAGGTCCGAACGATGTCCTCAAGCCCGCCGCCCGCCCGCAGAATGTCTTCAACGCGATGTTGCCGCTCGCTGATCGCGGACGACACCGCCTCGCGAACAAGTTCCTCCTTGGATTCGAAGTGGGGATAGAACGCACCATTGGTCAGACCGGCTTCCCCCATGATCCCGGCGATTCCTGTCGCCGAGATTCCCTCTTGGCGAAAACGTTTGGACGCCACGCTCAGAATGTGCCGCCGTGTCTCCGCCTTATGTCCCTTCTCGAAACGCATGTTCTCTTCCCTATCTTCCCTTCAATTGAACTGGCCAGGCCAAGCGCTCTCGATCCGGCGCGCGAGGTCGAGCAGTGCCCGATCACTCTGTAGGGGCGCATCCAGTTCGATGCCGATCGGCAGGCCGCCCTGCGAGACACGATCGAGGGAGACCGGATTTCACCTGCCCGTGGGGCACGTTGTGGCCGGTGAGTGTGTGATGGTGAACGTGTCGGTCATAATTCCTCCATTGATTGCGACCCGCCCGTTCAGGGACACCAGGGAAAATCGCACCTCACCTGATTATGTTCATAATATATAATTATGCCCATAATTCGAATAGATTTGCCGCGCTTTTCACGTGGGTGGGCACGACACTGCCGCCTTAGGTTTCAGGCAATCTCTTCTCGGTGGAGCGCTGGCGTGGTCCGCACGCTTCAGCTCTGGCTCAATTCGCCGACCGCAGCACGAATGGCAGCAAGGGCCTGTCCTGCTGCCATGCCGCGCCATTCTGCGCTAGGGTCGTCGAACGAGGCCCTGATCTGGGATTTGATCGCGCGTCCCTGCGGCGACAACGGATCGCCGAAGCGATGCAACCAAGCATCTGCACGAAGTGCTGTGCCAACCTCGTCAATCGCGCGGATTCCGCACTCCAGCGTTACGGCGTCCACGGTTGCGTGCGGCAATAGTCTAGGGATCGCGCTGAAACCATCACCGGAGATTTCAGAAGCCACCGAATTGCCTCCAAGATAAGAGGTGGAGCCCTTGCCGATCCATGCCTGCGTTCTGGTGAACGCTGGATCGTCCAGTCGACGATGGATGATCAGCTCTGCAAAGCCATAGGCGCCAAGGCCGGTATGAAAATCAAGCAGCAGAACGCGACCGGCCTCCTTCGCTTGACGCCTGAGGATGTCGGTCAGCGCTCGACGCGCCCAGACGGGTTCGCTTCCGCCATAGAAGATACCGCGCGGATAATGCCACTGACCACCGGTGACCGCTTGCTGTAGTGCGGCCATGCCGTTCCGCGCGACCCACGCGCCAATGTCCGCGCCTGTGGAGCGTTGCGTTTCCGGCGACCAGTCTGCCGGGCACAAAGCGTCGGCGAGTTCGGCGTAACCTTCGTTCACCGGCAAGGGCCGCGAGAAATCCAGCCAGTTGCGGTTGAGATCGACATTGTTTTCGTCGACGCGGCGCTGCCACGCGAAGCCGTAGGGATTGATCGCATGAATCAGTAATGCGGCCGTGTCCTTCGGCAGGCTGCTCGCACCGCCTCGCGCCAACCACTCTACCTGTACGCCCGAGCCGTAGAAGCCCTCCACGCCATGCGTGCCGGAAATCATCACGAAGAGTTTCTCCGCCGAGGCCGGGCCGAACCGCGCAAAGTCGGTCGAAAGTGTGCCACCATCGGGGCCACGCTCAGGATTTTCGATCCGCTCAAGAGCACCACCTGCCTGAGTTGCTCCGGCGACGAATTTGCGACGCGCCTCCTCATAGGTGTCGGAGAAGCTTTCGATCATTGGTTCATCCTTTTGACGATGTGGAGGCCGCGAGCGCGAGCGGTGCTACGGTCATGGGCCAAACGGTGTTCGCGGCGACCAGCGGCGTCAGCAGTGCAGCCGCGCCAACGCCACTCAGGAAGGCAAAGAGCAGGGTGGTGACCGATGATATCGGGCACAGAGGCGCTGCGGCTTCTTGCGCCATGCGGCAGGCCTCCCCTTCACTGATGCGTGGCCTCGCGCGCGTCTTCGGGCGCAAAGGAAAAGCCGTTCGTATGGCTATGGATGCGTCCGGCGTGAGGGACGCCGAAGTGTGCCGGGAACAAGAGGCTGTTGTGCTCCGCGCAGTGACCAAGCACCCGCAGGCGCGATTGCACGGCCTGCGCAGGGTCCATGCAGAACCGGCTGCTCCATGTAGGCTGATAGACCTGGATCGGGTTATGCATCACGTCGCCGGTGAAGAGTCCCTCATCCTCCCCGCCCAGCAGCCGAAGTATGATCTGACCGGGCGAGTGCCCCGGCGCCGGCTCGATAAGGAGGTTGTCGCCAAGCTGGTCGGTCATGCTGACGACCTGATCTTGCTTTGCGGCGATCACCGGCAGAACCGAGTCGGCGAAGACATCGCGTGGCTCCTCGGGCAGATGAGGATTGTTCGCGGGGTTCCAGAAGTTCAGTTCGTTGCGCGAGAAGACATATTTCGCGTTCGGGAAGGTCGGCACCCAGCGGCCGTCGAGCAGGCGCGTATTCCAGCCAACATGATCGACGTGAAGGTGTGTGCAAAGGACATAGTCGATATCCTCGGGCTCCACGCCAGCGCATCTCAGCCGGTCGAGGTACGGGATATCAAGCTGATGGAAATGGGGCGAGCCCGGCCTTTGCTTGGCGTTGCCGCAACAAGTATCTACGAGAATATTGTGGCGCGGTGTGCGGATCAGCCAGGAATGCACTGACATGATGAATTGATCGGTCGCCGAGACGTAGTAGTTCGGTGCCATCCAATGTAGGTGCTCTTCGAGGACGGTTGGATCGAAGGTCGCGAGCAGCTCATGCGGTCGGAAAGCCGGCCCCAGAAGCTCCTCGATCCGCGTCACGGTCGCCTCGCCGATCCGCCAAGTGGCAGGGATGTACTGTGTCATTGTGTTTTCCTTGGATGCTCGGGTTGAGTGGAACGGCAGTCACGACGGTTTCGCCGGCGCGCCCGCGTTTTCGTTCGAGGGCGGCCACATGGCGCCAGACATCGCCGCAGCGGCGCAAATTACCGCGGCGGCGACCAGGGCGAGCGCGATAAGCGCGAACAGCCCCGCCTCAGGCACACCGAAGGCAGCGACGGCGAGCCAACCGCCGCCCGCCGCGATTACGAGCCGGACCGCGCCGGCAATGAAGACCCACCCCATGCGGCCAGCGCCCTGTGCCGCGAAGCTCAGCGCGAAGATGATCCCATTGGCGGCATAGGCGGGTGCGACGATCCGGAAATACAGGGAGCCTGTTTCGAGCACGGCGCCGTCATGTGAAAACAAATCGATCCACAGCCAAGGAAAGAGCGCGACCAGGAAGCCCACCGACTCCGTGAAAGCCACGCTGACGGCCGTCCCGAACCAAGCAATTTTTTTCGCCCGCTCGAGGTCGCCCGCGCCAACGTTGGTGCCGACCATGGTGAGGATCGCCGTCCCGAGGCCGAATAAGATGGGGATGAGCACGTAGTCGAGCCGCGAGGCCGTGCCGTAGCCTCCGATCGCATCGACGCCGAACCGGCCGACTGCGGCGGTCACGAGCAGGACCATCAGGTTCAACTGAATGGTGTTGAGCGCGGCAAGCAGGCCAACCCTGAGAATATCGTGGAACAACGGCCAGCGAAGCCGAGCGAACGAGAGGCGTAGCCCCGATCGTCCGCTCGCCATGTAGCGCAGCATCACAACAGCGGCGCCGCAGTAGAAGAGCGTGACGGCTATGCCGGCGCCGGCGACGCCGAAGCCGTGGAAGGGCCCGAGCCCGAAGATGAACAGCGGCGAGAGAGGGACAAGCACAGCCGCGCCGACAAGCGTCACTAGTGCAGGAACCCGCACATTGCCTATCCCGCGGAGCACAGCGGACAGCAGATTGACGACCCAGATCGGTACTGCGGCAAGGAAGATAAAATTCGAATAGATAAGAGCTGAGTGCAGGGCTTCGCCAGTTCCGCCCAAGGCTTCGTAGAGAGGGCCACCAAACCCGATAGCGAGGATTGAGAACAAGAGCCCGAAGGCGACGGATATCACGAGTGTATGAAGGACAAGCGCGCTCGCGTCCCCATGGCGGCCGGCGCCGGCCGCGCGCGCCACAGCCGAGGCGACGCCGCCGCCGATCCCGCCGGCGGCCATCATGGTCATGAGCATCCAGACGGGAAACACGAGGGCGACGCCGACTAGGGCTTCGGTGCCCAGACGCGAGACGTAGAAGGTCTCGGCGACGTTCACGAGAGTCTGCGCGATGAGGACGCCGATCGTCGGAAGCGCCAGCCGCATCATCGTCTTGAAGATCGGGCCATGCAGCATGGCCTCGCGTGCCCGGAGCTTGGCGGCCTGACGGCTATGCTCGGCCGCTCTGCCCGGAATTTCCGCATCAGCAGGATTTGCAGCAGTGTCCGATAGCGAAGCGGCCGCGTTCTTCATTCCAATCTCCTTCAACGCGCTAGGAATCGCGTGAGCGCAAGTGTTCGTGACTCATCTCGCGGTTACGGCCGCCCTGAGTTCTGATATTTCTCTGGTAAGGTGTGCCGCTTCCTACGAATCGCCGACCACGGGCTTGATCCGGATTGAGCCGCATGGTGAGCCGGCAGGAAGAACAGATCACCGTCGCCGGCCTGCCGAGACGCGCTAGAACTTCTCGCGCCCGACAAACGACGCGTGCCGTTTCAGGCTCATTCGGCGGGTTGACGATAGCGCTGCGCAGGCTCACCAGCCGCCAACGAGGACCTGAGAGCCCGACGTGAAGCCTCGTAAGCAGTCCACAAGCTTTCATCTGCCACGGTCGGCAGCGTAAGAATCTCGCCCCGGTCGAGACCGACAAGCGCCGCCTCGACGAGATCTTCAGGGCTCATGATCATCGACCGTGGGATGACGCTCTCCGGCACCTGGCCACGCGCCCACATGTCCGTATCGGTCGGGCCGGGCAGAACTGCTTGGAAGCGCACGCCGGCGTCCTTGACCTTGCCGGCGAGAGAGACGGTAAGGTTGATGAGGTAATTTTTCGAGCCGCTATAGGCGCCGTCAAACATTTCAGGGGCGAAAGCTGTAACGGAACTGATGTTGACGACAGCGCCGCCTCTCCGCTCCTCAAAAGCTTTGGCGGCCGCGATCGAGAGGAGTGTCGGGGCGGTAATGTTGACGGCGATCAGCGCCTCGGCGTCCGCCAGACCGCCCTGCAGCGCACCGCCTTGCGTCGAAATTCCGGCGTTATTGACCAACAATGCGATGGTCGCATCCTCACCAATGCGCGCGGCGAGCTTCAAAAGCTCAGATGATTTGGCGAGATCGGCCACAACGACCTCCACCGCTCTGCCGGTTTCCTCTCTGATCCGGCTCGCATTCGCCTCAAGCCGCTCAGCATTGCGAGCTACCGCTATCAGGTCATATCCGCGCTCGGCCAACTTTCGAGCGTAAACCGCCCCTATCCCCGCTGAAGCGCCGGTAACAATTGCCTTCCGAACTGCCGTCTCGGTCATGGATTCCTCGCAGAAAGAGCTGTGACACGGCATTTGGGATTCGACGCAGAGGCCCATCATGCCATTACGGTCATAATATATAATTACGATCGTAATGCAATAGATTTTTCGACGCCGATAGCGTTACTTTTTCGAGTTCGTTGGATTCGAAGGATGTCGGCTACAGCACGCTTTTCGGTGGGTGCGAACGACAAAGCCAAGACGGAATGCCGGGCGCTGCCGAAGTGAGGGGCCAGCGAATGGGTCGAAAGGCTTTAGCGTAGGGCAATTCGAAGACCCGGTGCGGTCGGACTCGGATTGTCATCTATCGCTACGGTGGATCTTGAAGGCGTTGCACCTTTTCCTCGCCTCCCGGGCTTCACAAACTTGTCGCCAATCGCGAGTTCTGATCGATCGCACAACGCCAATCCGGCACGTGGCTGCACGACTCGAAACACCACGGCCAGCCCGCTTTTGTGCCCCCTACCGCCGCCGTTTCTACGACACCGGCCTGCGACGTTTTTCACGACCGCGTATTGCGCAGCATGTATGTCCGTGCAGAAGCGTGAGGCGGCGGGCTCGTGCGTCCTAGAACGAGATCCAATCGACCTTCGACGACCTGCCGCGATGATCAACCTGAAAAGGCAACTACACAGCTACGATTGTGCTGCCGAAGGAGGCCGTAATGGCAGACAGCAAATTTCTTACGCCGGAAGAGGCCGCTGAGCGCTACCGCGGCGGTATCTTGGTTGGGACTTTTCGAAATTGGCGCGCGATGCGTCTTGGCCCGTCCTTTGTAAAAATTGGTAAGGCCGTGCTCTATCCCTTAGACGAGCTCGATGCATGGGATGAAAGAATAAGGTGCATTGTCATGCATCCAAAGGAGTGATCAGGCGTGATGGTCACTGTGAGGCACGATCAAGCGATCCCTGTCCCTGGCATCACTCGTGGTAATCTTGCCGTTTATGGCCGTCGCAGGCGACGTGCGCGCTTGCGGTGATCGGCCTCGTCCATTGCGACAACCGCCTCGCGGCGGCAATCGCGATGGGCCTGTTCGCCACCGGCGTTTCGGCATCCGTGCTCCTGATCGCCGCGCACGACCGGCCCTTCGCCGGCCAGATCTCGATCGGACCGCAGCCGCTGCTCCAGATCATGCCGGAGAAGCCGGACAAAGAGCCCTGAGGGCCTCTAGCTACGAGATACCCACGATTTCGCGGAGCTGCGGAGCAAGGGCGGGCGTGGAGCAGAGAATCGGATTTCCTTTGCTGATGCCGTCGCCAGCGAAGAAATCATTGATTGATGCGCCCGCCTCGCCGGCGATGACGATGCCCGCTGCGACGTCCCATGCATTGATGTGCAGCTCGAGATAGGCGTCGGTGCGCGCATTGGCGACATGGCAGAGCCCGAGCGCGCCCGAGCCGGAGCGCTTCACCGCGCAGCCTGCGGCGTAGCCGCGCTCGAGAACGGCGAGGTAGCGCTCGAAGGGAACGCGGGGCGACCAGCCGAGCTCGACATAGGCGCGCTTGAGGTCCTCGGTGGCCGAGACGCGGATCGGCCGCCCGTTCAGCGTTGCGCCCTGTCCGCGCTGGGCGACATAGAGCTCGTCCAGTGCCGGTGCGGCCACGATTCCGATGGTGGGGACGCGATTGTGCAGGAAGCCGATCGAGATGCACCAGTTGCGGTCGCCATGGGCGAAATTCATGGTGCCATCGATCGGATCGATGATCCAGACCGCATCGCTTGCTGCGCCGCCGCCCTCCTCGCCGATCACAGTGTCAGTCGGGAAGAGCACGGCCAGTCGCTGCCTGAGGAAATCCTCCACGGCTCCATCGGCAACCGTCAGCCAGTCCTGAGCGCCCTTCATGGTGACGCCGAGGCTTTCCTGCCGGCCGAAATAGTCCAGCGCCAGGCGCCCGGCCTCGGCGACAAGGCCCTGGACGGCATAGCGCCGCGTTGCGAGCTCAGCCGGCGTCATCGTTCAGCAACCTCGATGGCCACCGGATTGCCGAGGCGCTCCGCAAGATCAGGGGTCAACCACGCCGGCAAGGCTTCGTGGTTGCTGTTTGGCATCAGCCAGGTCAATTGCTCGTCGGCAGGCATGGTTTCACAAATCTGTTGCATCAGCACGCTACGGATCGCTACGTTTATTCCAAGCCGGTCGCGGAATGGAAGGACAATTCCATTCTGGCAGAATGACATCGGCGTGGAGGGAACGAGTAGTGCAGGCGGAAACGCATGGCGTGCCCTGCGCCGGCGCGGCTATCCAGGTGCGCGACCTGCATGTCGCCTATGGCGGAACGCCAGTCCTGCACGGCGTCAGCCTCGACTTTGCCCCCGGCACCTTCACTGCTCTCCTTGGCTCTTCCGGCTGCGGCAAGACCACCCTGCTGCGCTCATTGTGCGGCTTCGTACCGGTGCACTCCGGCTCGATCGTGGTCGGTGACCGCGACGTCGCCCTGCTGCCACCGGAGAAGCGTGGCATGGCGATGGTGTTCCAGTCCTACGCGCTGTGGCCGCATATGACCGTGCTGCAGAACATCGGCTACGGGCTGAAGCTGCAAGGCACCCCCAAAGCCGAGATCGCCGCCAAGGTGGCTTCGCTGCTCACGACGCTGGGCCTTGCCGGCTACGAGCAGCGGAAGGTCACGGCGCTGTCGGGCGGCCAGCGGCAGCGCGTCGCGCTCGGCCGGGCGCTCGCGATCGACCCCCGCATCCTGCTGCTCGACGAGCCGCTGTCCAATCTCGACGCCAAGATCCGGATGACAATGCGCCACGAGATCCGCGCGATCCAGCAGCGGCTCGGCGTCACGGCCATCCATGTCACGCATGATCGCGAGGAAGCCATGACCATGGCGGACCGGCTCGTCATCATGCAGGCAGGCCGGATCGCCCAGGTCGGCACACCGGAAGAGGTCTACGATCGGCCGGCGAGCGCCTTTATCGCTAATTTCATGGGTGCAGAAAACGTCCTGCCCGTGCACATCGCGCGCAACGAGGACGGGACGACGGTCAGTGCCGGCCCCGCGGTCGCCCGGCTCGCGTACAACGCAGCGACGCTGCCGACGGGCGCGGCCCTGGCCTATTTCCGCGACGACGTGGCAAGCCTCGATGCGCCCGACGCGACGCCGCAGGGCGACCTCCTCGTGCCCGGGCGCATCGTCGCGCGCAGCTATCCCGGCGGCCTTTATCGCTATCGCGTCGAGGCGGCCGGACGGCAGATCACGGTCGACGACGCAGCTCGCGTTGAACCGGGCGCCGCCGTCGGCCTGCGCATCCCGTTACGACGCCTTCACATCTTTCCCGCGGCCGAAGCCGCCACCGCCGCCTGACCAGGAGCCAGACCCATGCGCATTCTCAACTTAGCCTGCTCCCTCGTGGCGCTGCTGTCAGCGTCGCCTCTCGCCGCACAGACCCTCAATGTCGCCTCGGCCGGCGACCAGAACATGGTCGACTACGTCAAGGACTATCTCGGCCCGATGTTCGAGAAGAGCCATCCCGGCGTGAAGGTCGTCTCCGTCGGCACCGGTCCGGGCGATGCCGGCTCGCAGAAGATATTTGAGAAGCTCGACGCCCAGAAAAGCGCAGCGACCACCGATTTCGACGTGGTGGTGATCCACCAGAAGGCCGCCGGGACGATGGTGAAGGAGGGGCTGCTGGCCAAATACACCGACAAGGTCGACACCGCGAAACTGGTGTCCACCGAGACCGCCAAGAACTCGCTCGGCGCCGACGTCTCGGGCTACGTCATCCCGATGTTCCAGTCGCAGACGGCACTCGCCTACAATGCCGACATGCTCAAGAACCCGCCCGACAACTTCACCGAGCTGAAGGAGTGGGTGAAAAAGAACCCGAAGCAATTCGGCTATAATGGCATCAAGGGCGGCATGTCCGGCGTGGCTTTCGTCGCCGGCTGGATCTACGCCTTCGGCGGCGATGCCGGCAAGCTGATCGAGGGGCCGTATGACCCGGCCGAGAAGGCCAAGTGGGACACAGCCTTCAGCGAGCTGAAGGACTTCAACAAGAACATCGTCATCACGCCCGGCAATGCCGGCACGCTCGACATGCTCAACCGCGGCGAGATCGCGATGGGCCCGGTCTGGGTCGACATGTTCTATTCCTGGCAGGCTGACGGCAAGCTGCCGCCCAACATGAAGCTCAAGCTCGCCTCGCCCGGCATGCCCGGCCAGCCGATGTACTACGCCGTGCCGGAAAAGGCGGCGCAGCGGAAGCTCGCGGAGGAGTTCATCGCGCTCGCCACCAGCCCGCAGGTCCAGGCGGAGGGCATCGTCAAGAAGTTCAACTGGTATCCGGGCATCGACGCCAGGAATCTCGAAGGCAAGCTCGACAAGGCGGCGTGGGACAAGCTCTTCACCGACATCACCCCGGCGGACCTGTCCAAGAACGCGAAGCCCTTCCCGATCGCGCCCTATTTCAACGACATTCTCGAGGGCTACGAGAAGAAGGTCGCGAACTGAGGGGCGCGCTTTGCGGAAAGCTTCGGAACGCCGCGCCATATCATGAGCCTGTCCCAGCGCCAGCTCGCCTTGCTGCTGATCGCGCCCGGCCTCGCTCTCGTCGCGGCGCTGTTCCTCTACCCGCTCTGCTTCTCTCTCCTCTCGGCCTTTACCGGTCCCGACGGCGGGTTCTCCTTGCAGGCCTTCGGCAAGGCCTTCGAGCTCTATTCCGGCGACATCCTCTTCACGATCGTCATCGTGGTGACCTCCTGCGCGCTGACGGCGATGGCGGCGGTCGCCATCGCCGGCACGCTGACGCTCGGCGAGGCCCCCTGGGTCGTCGGAACGCTCCGCACCCTCTACCGCTGGCCCCTGTTCATTCCCTTCATCGTGGCCGCGCAGTGCATGCGCACCTTCCTCGCCAAGAACGGGCTGATGAACAACACCTTCGTCTCGCTCGGCCTGCTGGAGCCGTTGCAGGCGGTGAGCTATCTCGACTGGCGCGGGATCATCATCACCTTCGTGTGGAAGCAGACCCCGTTCGTCGCCCTGCTGCTCGCCGGCGCGCTGGCCTCGCTCGACCGCGCGACCCTCGAGGCCGGGCGCAATCTCGGCGCTTCGCGGCTCAGGGTTCTGATCGAGCTGGCGCTGCCGCAGGTGATGCCGACGCTGCTCGTCGCGCTCGTCCTGTCCTTCGTGACGATGCTCTCGGTGCTCTCCGTGCCGATGATGGTGGCCGGTTCGCAACCGACCATGCTGACCGTCGACATGGCGTTCCGCATCAACGCCTATGGCGACTATGCCACGGCAAATGCGCTCGGCGTCATCACCTACCTGATCAGCGCCGGTGCCGCGATCCTCTATCTCCGGCACGGCATGGCGAAGGAGGGCGCGCCATGAGCCACGTCGTATCCTTGCTGCGCGCCGCGCTGGCGGGCACTGTTCTTGCGGCCTTCGCCTTTGCGCTGATCGGTCCGCTCGCCAATCTGGCGCTGTGGTCGGTGGCCGAGCGGTGGTACACGCCCTACAAGCTGCCGGTCACCTACGGCACCCGTTATTGGGAGCAGGTCTTCCGCCCAACCGGCGACGCCATGGCCTCGCTCGCAACCTCGGTCTCGATTGCGGTGTTGACCGTCGTCGTCGCACTCGCGCTCTCCGTTCCGGCCGGCTACGCGCTCGCACGCCTGAAGCTGCCGATGCGCGCGTTGTTCATGATCGTCTTCCTGCTGCCCCAGGCCTTTCCCTCGGTGGCGATCTACATCAACGTGGCGCGGATCTTCTATCGTCTCGGCATCAACGGCACGGTGCTGGGCGTCGTGCTGGTCCACGCCGCCCACGGCCTGGTCTATTCCGTGTGGATCGCGGCCGCGGCTTTCGCGGCAGTCGACAGGGATCTCGAGCTCGCGGCCCGCAACATCGGCGCCTCGCCGCTGCGCACCTTCTTCACGGTGACGCTTCCCCTGGCCGCGCCCGGTGTGATCGCCAGCGGCATCTTCGTCTTCCTGGAATCACTGGACGAGTTCACCGGTACGTTCTTCGTCGGCGTTCCGCAGGTCACGACGCTGCCGCTTCTGCTCTACAATGCGGCGATGGGCGGAAACTACCAGGTCGCCTCGATCACGGCACTGATCCTTCTGGTGCCGTCCGTGCTGTTCATGCTGTTCATCGAGCGTTTTCTGCGCGCGGACGTTCTGGCGAAGGTGGGGGCGTAGCGCCCTGGCGAAGCAAATGTTGAAGCCGGCGTCACCGGACGCCGGCTTCAAATCGCGCGACCGTTCGTTCGTGACGCTCAGTAGCAATACCGCCGATCGACCCGCACATAGGCGCCGTCGGGGCGCTGCATGTAGCAGCCGCGCTGATAGGCGTAATAGCCGGAGCGGCGGCGCTCGCCTTCCGCGGCGATGGCCGCGCCCGTGCCGGCGCCGACGATGGCCCCGACCGCGGCCCCGCGGCTGCCGCCAATCGCGCCACCGAGAATGGCACCGCCGACGCCGCCGACGATCGCGCCGCCAATGGCGTCCTGCGCCGCAACCTCATGTATCGGGGCGAGAATCGCAACCCCCAGGCAGGCCATCCCAAGTCCTGCCATCCCAAGTCCTCGAAACATCTCAATCCTCCAGTGTGACGCGGCCATTCATATCGGCGGCGGCGGATTCGGGCCAGAACAATCGCGGCGCTTCAGGCGCGAGACGCCATGCGGTGTCGCCAGGGTCTTTGAGATCGGGCAGCAACGGTCGTGCCGCTGCGACGGGCCTATGTGGCCGGGCGGCACCCGCCTGTCGTCACGACGCGATGCGGCGCCGCGACGTACCCGTCAACCGATCATGTCCCGCTCGACCTTTCGCAGCCGCACGAAGGCCGCCCACGCCTTCGGATATTCCTTATCCTTGGGATCGATGGTGAGGAGCGCGCGGCACGCCTCCTGGATGTCCTCTGATGATGGCCGCATCCTCGCGTTTCCGGACGACCGCGATTTCTCCCAGCGCTCCTCGACATCTCTCGCCAAGGCAAGAACCTCGGCCGGCGTTCGCTTCCGCGTCAACTTGGAGAGCGGATGATCAGGCGGGAATGTCGGCCAAGCGGCCGGCGGCTGATCGACCCGCCACGCGGATCCATTGGAGCGAGCTCCCTCGCCTGCACCCTGCTGTCCGTTACTTTGTGCTTCCTCCTGGACGGACACGCCATTTGTCGTCTGTCCCACAAACTGTCGGAGCTGCTGCTCCATCGTGCCGCCGGACGAGCCCTGTGCTGCCGAGGGCGCAAGCTTTGTCAACGTCGACGCCGACCGGAGACCCACATTGGGAACGACCTTCTGCGCGGTCTTTGCCATCGACAAGACGCCGGCAGGTATCGCCATGTCTTGTTGCGCGACTGTTTCCTCGTCCGGGCAGGACTTGAACACGGTGGGCTGCTGCGTGATCCGGCCATCCTTGTCGTCGATGCGGGCAAAATCGATGGCCACGGCGTAGACGAATGCTGCTTCAGCGGCCTCGCCGGACTTGTCCCTTGCCTTGACTGCGCCGCAGACATATCGCGACGCGTCCGCTTCGACCGAGCGCAATGTGCTGAATTGCGCCGAAGCCGGATCGGTCAGCACGCGCCGAACCGCTGCACGGGCTTTCATGTGATCGATCGAGAAGAAATTGAGGACGAGGTCCGAATTGATCAATTGGGGCTGGTAGTACCAGACATATTCGGCGGCGAGAAATGCGACACCAATGCTGGCGGCGATCAGAAGGGCGGGTACATTCACAGGGCATGCTCCCAGCGTATCGCGCTGGTACTTTTTAGTTGCAGAAATGGTTCCGATGCCATCTATGCGAGCATTGCCTAACGATTGGTAAACGGTTGAATCTGGAACCGATATCCACCAGAAGACGAGTACGGGCAGTTTCGGCCTGTTTTGGTGTCATCTCCGCAGCGACGCACGCCGGATGCCGGCTACGCCGACTGACCTGATGCGGGACTCGCCGTCACGGCGCGGTCCAGCGCTGCACGGCCTCGGCCGTGTCGCCCGGATTGGTGTTGAAGCAGATCGCAGCGTTCGGCACGAGCTGGTGCACGAGGTTGAGCACCCTTTCAAACAATAAAGCGTGATGGCATTAAGTTCGATAGCCTGAATTTTTGAGGTAGTTGGCGCATTCCTCGGAGGTGAAGGCATCGAGTGCGCGGCTGATTGCGGCGCAGACCGCGTCGACGGTTCGCGCGGCAGCT
>NZ_JBVUBB010000038.1:70000-76246 GCF_055791185.1 Bradyrhizobium ingae | reverse complement strand
GCAATCAGGAACCGCCATTTCTGAAGGTAGTTCCGTTCAATCGTCCGATCGAAGCTATTGTCGCGCATCGAACCCTCCCTGCTGGGCTGGATTCGATCACCGAATTAATGAACTTGCACAATTGCGACAAGCGTAGTTGTAGGGTGGGCAAAGGCGCGATAGCGCCGTGCCCACCACTTATCTAACCCGAACGTCGGTAGAAGTGGTGGGCACGCTTCGCTTTGCCCACCCTACGATTTCTAACCCACCCTACGCAGTTCAGACCAGCTTCGGCTCTTCCAGCACGATCTTGTCGCCAACACCGACCTCGCCGTCTGCGATCACCTCGCCGTAGATGCCGCAATCCATGTGGCCGAGATGGCGCGACAGCGTGGGCGGAATCTCGAGGTCGCGCATCGCCGTCTCCGGATCGACATTGGTAGCCGCGCAGCGGACGATGCGCTTGACGATCTTCAACCGCGCTGCGCCGATCGCGAGCGTCTGGCCGACGAGGTCGAGCTCGTGCCAGGCGGGCCAGCCCTGGAGGTACAGATTGGCACGGAAGCGCAGGGGATGCACGGCGGTGCCGCCGAGCATGTCCTCGATGGCGCGGACGCTGCCGAGATTGATGATGGAGACAACCTTGCGGGCGACATCCGAGAAGCTGTGATCGCGCCCCGACAGCACTTGTGGCGGGCCCCGCAGCTCGTTCTGGAAATTGCTGGTGAAGTAGCTCTCGATGGCATCGCGCCCGCTTGCCGTCTCCAGATCGCCGCTGGCGACGACCTGACCGTCCTTGCGGATGGTCAAAGAATTCGTGGCGTCTTCGAACCGGCTGTGCAGGGCGGCCAGCCGCTCATTGCGCATCAGCATCAGAAACTGGGTCTTGGGCATCCATTGCGGCGCCTCCGGATCGAACCCGCTTGGGCCATTCTCGATGGCATAGCGGCGGTCGGCGGGCAGGGTCTGGCCGACCCGCAAATCAACGCGGGGCAGCGGCTCGGGCGTGAGGCCTTTGACCGGATAGCGGTAGAGGCCGGTGATCTCGGCAGTCGGGCTGGTCATCATGCCGCTAGTTAAGGGATTCCAGCCGCCGGCGCCAAGCCGGCTAATGCGCGCACGAATTTGTGAAGAAGCCTCTTCCGTTCCCGTGACTTGGTTCCCACATCTGCGTCAGGCCGGCGCCAGCGTCGGCTGCTAACGACTGTTTGCTGCTTGAGAAACGTCAATGCGGCGAGCGGAAACCCAATGAAGATGCCATTTGGAGTGCCTTAGAGGGCTTCAGGGGCAGGCCGAGGGAAAGACAATATGAACATTGAAAAATACACCGAACGCTCCAGGGGCTTCATCCAGTCCGCGCAGTCGCTCGCGATGCGCGAAGGGCACCAGCAGTTTTCGACTCTCCATCTCCTGAAAGTCCTCCTTGACGACAATGAGGGCCTCGCTGCGGGCCTGATCGACCGAGCCGGTGGCAATTCCCGGGCGATTTTGAAGGCGACCGAGGACGCCCTCAACAAGGTGCCGAAGGTCTCCGGCGGCGGCGCCGGGCAGATCTATCTGGCGCCCGAGCTCGCGCGCACCTTCGACGCCGCCGAAAAGGCCGGCGAGAAGGCCGGCGACAGTTTTGTCACGGTCGAGCGCCTGCTGCTCGGGCTCGCGCTCGAAAAGAGCAGCGAAGCCGGCGCGATCCTGAGCAAGGGCGGCGTCACCCCGCAAAATCTCAACGCGGCGATCGAGGCGCTGCGCAAAGGCCGTACGGCCGATAGTGCGACCGCCGAGAACGCCTATGACGCGCTGAAGAAATACGCCCGCGATCTCACGCAGGCCGCGCGCGACGGCAAGCTCGATCCGGTGATCGGCCGCGACGAGGAGATCCGCCGCACCATCCAGGTGCTGTCGCGCCGTACCAAGAACAATCCCGTCCTGATCGGCGAGCCCGGCGTCGGCAAGACCGCCATCGTCGAGGGGCTGGCGCTGCGCATCGTCAATGGCGACGTGCCGGAAAGCCTCAAGGACAAGAAGCTGCTCTCGCTCGACCTCGGCGCGCTGATCGCGGGCGCGAAATATCGCGGCGAGTTCGAGGAGCGGTTGAAGGCCGTGCTTCAGGAGGTCACCGCGACCGAAGGCACCTTCATCCTGTTCATCGACGAGATGCATACGCTGATCGGCGCCGGCAAGGCCGACGGTGCGATGGACGCGTCGAACCTGCTCAAGCCCGCGCTGGCCCGCGGCGAGCTGCACTGCATCGGCGCCACCACGCTCGATGAGTACCAGAAGCATGTCGAGAAGGACGCGGCACTGGCGCGGCGGTTCCAGCCGATCTTCGTCAGCGAGCCCTCGGTCGAGGACACCATTTCGATCCTGCGCGGGCTGAAGGACAAGTACGAGCAGCACCACGGCGTGCGGATCACCGATTCCGCGCTGGTGGCGGCAACGACGCTGTCCAACCGCTACATCACCGATCGCTTCCTGCCGGACAAGGCCATCGACCTCATGGACGAGGCCGCCGCGCGGCTGAAGATGCAGGTCGATTCCAAGCCGGAGGAGCTGGATTCGCTCGATCGCGAGATCATCCGGCTCAAGATCGAGCAGGAAGCCCTGAAGAAGGAAAGCGATCTCGGCTCCAAGACCCGCCTCCAGGCGCTGGAGAAGGAGCTCGCCGATCTCGAGGAGAAATCGACGGCGTTGACGGCGCGCTGGAGCGCGGAGAAGAACAAGCTCTCCAATGCCCAGAAGCTCAAGGCCGAGCTCGATGCCCTGCGCGTCGAGCTTGCCAATGCGCAGCGGCGCGGCGAATTCCAGAAGGCCGGCGAGCTGGCCTATGGCCGGATCCCGGAGCTCGAGAAGAAGCTCTCCGATATCGAGGCCCGCGAAGGCTCTGGTGAGATGATGGAGGAGGCGGTCACCGCCAATCACATCGCACAGGTGGTCTCGCGCTGGACCGGCGTGCCCGTCGACAAGATGCTGGAGGGCGAGAAGGAGAAGCTCCTCAAGATGGAGGAGGCGCTCGGCAAGCGCGTCGTCGGCCAGAGCGAAGCCGTCCACGCGGTCGCAACCGCCGTGCGGCGCTCGCGTGCGGGTTTGCAGGATCCGAACCGGCCGATCGGCTCGTTCATGTTCCTGGGCCCGACCGGCGTCGGCAAGACCGAGCTGACCAAGGCGCTCGCCGAATATCTGTTCAACGACGAGACCGCGATGGTGCGCCTCGACATGTCCGAATACATGGAGAAGCACTCGGTCTCGCGTCTGATCGGCGCGCCTCCGGGCTATGTCGGCTACGACGAGGGCGGCGCGCTGACCGAAGCGGTGCGGCGCCGGCCCTACCAGGTGGTGCTGTTCGACGAGATCGAGAAGGCGCATCCCGACGTCTTCAACGTCCTGTTGCAGGTGCTCGACGACGGCCGACTGACCGATGGTCAGGGCCGCACCGTCGATTTTCGCAACACGCTGATCATCATGACCTCGAACCTCGGTTCGGAATTCCTGGTGAATCAACCGGAAGGCGAAGACACCTCTGCCGTGCGTGAGCACGTGATGGCAACGGTGCGGGCGCATTTCAGGCCGGAGTTTCTCAACCGGGTCGACGAGATCATCCTGTTCCATCGCTTGCAGAAGAGCGAGATGGGCCGGATCGTCGAGATTCAGTTCGCGCGGCTCCAGAAGCTGCTCACCGATCGCAAGATCGCACTGACGCTGGACGGCGCGGGCCGCGACTGGCTCGCTGCCAAGGGCTGGGATCCCGCCTACGGCGCGCGGCCGCTGAAGCGGGTGATCCAGCGCTATCTCCAGGATCCCCTCGCAGAGATGATCCTGGCCGGCGAGGTGAAGGACGGCGACACCGTTGCAATCTCGGCCGAGGGCAATGTGCTGACCTTCAACGGCAAGGCGCCGCAGACGGCCGAGATCGCCCAGTTCGAGACGCCGGTGCCGAAGCGAAAGCTGAACTGATCGTCGCGTTCACGAACAGCACGCCCCGGAAAGTGCGCCTTTCCGGGGCGAATTGTTGGACCGGTCTAGCTGATCGCGGGGGCGGGACCTGAATCTGCGTCCTCGTCGCCGCCCTCATCGACCTCGGAGAGAATATCCACCAGCTCGCGCACACGGCCATGGGCCAGCGGGCGCAGGTCGTTGATCATGGGCTCGTCATTGGCAAGCCAGGCCTGCGCTTCGGCGAGCTCATCGATGGTCGCGCCGGTTCCGATGATCTGGGCAATGGTGACGTCGTCAGCCCCGCTGACGGCCTTGGTGACGTCGTCGCGTGAGAGGCGCCGCATGATTGGTCCTCCTCTGGCTCAACGGCTCAAACAGGTCGCGCGGGTCAATCGAGACGGCCGCCGATCAGTTCCGCAACTGAGGAAGTAGGACAGAACCGGGCCCGGAAAAGGCCGGTTTTTGAGAAAATTACCGGATGGCGACTTAGCGATTAGTGACCTGGAGCGGGCCGCCGGTCGCATCCGAGATGCGGGCGATACCGCCACCGCGGTTGCTCATCATCCCCTCGATGCGGTCGCGTTCCTTCTCGAAGCCCGCCATGATCGGCCCTTCGAGCGAGCGACCGCGCGGCAGTTTCACGCGCATCGGGTCGACGAAGCGGCCGTTGACCAGGATTTCGTAGTGGACGTGGGGGCCGGTCGACTGGCCGGTCGAACCGACGAAGCCGATCACCTGGCCCTGCCGCACCTTCTTGCCGGGCTCCATGCCCTTCGCAAACGCCGACATGTGGCCGTAGGCTGTCTCGTAGCCGTTGTTGTGCTTGATGCGGACGTATTTGCCGTAACCGCCTTCGAGCTCGGCCTTTTCGATCACACCGTTGCCGGCGGCGAAGATCGGCGTGCCGTAGGCGGTGGCCCAGTCGACGCCGGTGTGCATCTTC
Organism: Bradyrhizobium ingae; assembly: GCF_055791185.1. Taxonomy (NCBI): domain Bacteria; kingdom Pseudomonadati; phylum Pseudomonadota; class Alphaproteobacteria; order Hyphomicrobiales; family Nitrobacteraceae; genus Bradyrhizobium; species Bradyrhizobium ingae. The sequence goes on along the minus strand of NZ_JBVUBB010000038.1, from coordinate 71,394 downwards.
ACATAGCCGAGGATCGGATGGCGGCGGCCGCCGAAGCCGGAGCGCATGATGGCGCTGTTGACGGGCTTCCTGACCAGGAATTTCTTCGCGCTCTTGCCGGTCTCGTCATAGTAGTCGACGACGCCGTCATCGGGGCTCTGGAAGCGGTAGTATTTCTTGGTCTCGCCGCCGACCGTGAGGGAGGCGAACAGCACCTCGCTCTTGTCGGTCGCCGTCACGCCCTCGTCTTCACCGGCGTAGAAGACGTCGAAGGAATCGCCCGGCTGCACCTTGCGCTGGAAGTCGACGTCGTAGGAGTAGATCTTGATCATGTCGTCGATGACCGGCATCGGCACCTTGTTGCGCATCGCGGTCTCGTAGATGCTCTGGTAGAGCCGGACGCCGGTACCATCGTCATCGTCATCGTCGTCGCTGTTGGCGTTCGCGGCCGTGTCGGCGACGGTGTTCATGCTCGAGACGTCGACGGCGACGTATTTGCCGAGATCGGACAGCGCTGCGATCGCCTCGACCATGGTGTCGTTGGCGACGACGACGCGGAACGGCTGGAGCCGGGCGCCGGGATTTGCGGGCGCCATCAGGATGCGAAGCTTCTCGCCTTCCTTCACGCCGCCGTCGCGGCCGCGAGGACCGAGCGTCGCGGCGATCGCCTTGATCTCTTCGGGCGTCGCGCCGAGATCGCGCAATACGGAGCCAACCGAGTCGCCCTTCTTGACGAGATGTACGCGCTCGCCATTGGGGTTGCCGCCGGTGATCTGTTCCTTGGTCTTCGGCAGCAGCGTGACGTTTTCCGGCACCACGCGCGTCTCGAACCCGGCATAGGGGTCCGCCGAGGGCGTCTCGGTGGCGTAGGCCATCTTCATGTCGGACTGGCCGGTTGCGCCGGAGACATCGGCGGTGGCGTTGGCGAGCGCGGCATAACGAACGCCGCCGCCATTGCCGCGCCAGTTGGCGGCATCGCGCACCCGCATCAGGATATCATCGAGCGCCACGACGGCGGCGATCTTCGCCTTCGGCAGTACCGGCGTCAGATCCTTCGTGACGAAGGAAACTTCGGCGTCGGGCTCGACCGCCTCTGGATTGTTGGGGTCGTCGGATGCAGTCTTCGCATCTGAGCCGACGTCGGTGAGAAGGCGCTGGGCGTTGAACGGCGGAATCTTGGCCGATAGATCGCTCGTCGTCATCGAAAGGTTGCCGGCGATGCGAATGAAGGGCCGCACCCGCATCACGTCGCGGTTGCCGACGCGGGCGACCGTCGAGACGCGCACCACGTTGCGCGAGGCGGTGGATTCACTGGGCGGCGGCAGGCGGTCGCTCTTGTGCACGGTGGCGGCGCGATCATTGGCGCCGAACGCACCGCGCAGCACGCCTTCGACGCGCTCCGGCACCTTGGCAAA
>NZ_JBVUBB010000038.1:0-62500 GCF_055791185.1 Bradyrhizobium ingae | reverse complement strand
GTGGCCAAGAAGTACGGCTTTACGAGCTTTGACGACTACAACGGCGTCGTCGACAATATCAGCCTGGTGCTCGGCGGCTTCGACCCCGCGACAAAGAAGTATGTTGGCACCGAAGCCGTCATCAAGGCCCAGATCGCCCAACTTCAGGCCGACAAGAAGATGTCTGCCAAGGACAAGAAGGAAGCGCTCGACGAGCTCAACGAAGCGCTGAAGACACCGGCCCCGGTGGTCGAGAACAAGGGCAATATCGATCTCGTCGGCAAATACTACGACAAGCTGATCGCAGCGCTCGGCGACGATCAGAACTGAGCTGCCGCCTGCTCAGGCTTATCTGAAGGTCGAACAACCCAGCGTCGTCCTGGCGAAAGCCAGGACCCATCACCCCAGGGAGTAGTTGTGGCGCGAACTGGCGACCACGAGACTTCGTCAAACTGCTTCCCGTGGTAATCGCGACGAGCCCAAGTGCTCGCGCGGGGATCCTGGATCGGCGCTCGCTACGCTCGCTTGTCCAGGACGACCACGGAGAGATTGGCTGACGCGATTCGCAAACCAAAAGCCCTGGAGACATCTCCAGGGCTTTCGTCGTTTATGGTGCTGCTCACGGTCTCCCGGTTTGCCTCATCGCTTACCTGCAAACGTCGCCTCCATAACCTTGCGCGTCCTGACCGTCTCGTTGTCGGCGTCGAATTCGACGTCGCTCCAGCGCACCACCGCGCCATGTGCGATATCATGTCTCAGCTTCATCCGGTGGGCGAGACCGATCGGCAGTGCGCCGATCTTCAGGCTGCTTGCTGCCGGCATCAGCTTGCCCCACACCGTGTAGCCGCCTTCGCCGTCCAGCATCTCGCCCGCGTGCAGGCTGCGTTTGGCGACGGCCGCGACATCGCCGCGGAAACCCGTTGCCTGTCCGGTAGGCTCATTCCGCAGCGCCGCCGATAGCACCGAGATGTTCAATTCAAGCCCGATCAGATGATAGGGCTTGTACATTGCGGCATAACGTCCGCTCGCATCGGTCTTCAGGCCGTATTGCTTGAAGCAATCGGCGGCGTAATCGTTCGGTGCCTTCAATACGACATAGACGCCCCAGCGCAAATCGCGAAACACCGGCCGGCCGTCACGCTCAAGCGAGGATACCACCTCGACCACGCCGGATTTCTCCAGCACGCCACCTTGCTCGCGCGGCCGCATGATGTGCGGCAGGTCGTCGACGCCGCATGGTGGAAACAACAGACCATCCGTGGGCACATCGAGTGTGCAGGCGTTGGCGATCGCCGCCATTTCGATCGCAGACTTGGTGCCGTCGAGGAAGGAATTGAACATCTGCGGATTCATCCCGGCCGACTGCGCTTCGCCTGCGGTGAGGCCGTAGTGCTGCCAGACGCCATCCGGCGTCACGTCGTGGTAGGCCGGCAGATATTTGGTGCCCTTGCCAGCCGCGACCACGCGGAAGCCGGTGGCGCGCGCCCAATCGACCATCTCGGCCGTCAGCGCCGGCTGGTCGCCATAGGCGAGGGAGTAGACGATTCTGGCCTTGCGCGCTTCCTGCGCAAGCAGCGGGCCCGCGAGCACGTCGGCTTCGACATTGACCATCACGATATGCTTGCCGGCTGCAATCGCCGCGCGCGCGTGGCGGATGCCGACTGCGGGATTGCCGGTCGCCTCGACGACGACGTCGATCGGGCCATTGATCGCGCGGACGCCGTCATCGATGAAGCGGGTGGCCGCAATGCGGTCCGCATCCCAGCCCACCGTCCGGCACGCCTCGCGCGCACGATCAGGATCGAGATCGACGATGACGGGCACTTCCAGCCCCGGCACATGCGGTACCTGCGACAGGAACATCGAGCCGAATTTACCCGCGCCGATCAGCGCCACGCGCACCGGCTTGCCGGCGGCGGCGCGGGCCTGGAGGAGGGAGAAGAGGTTCATGCTGGGATCCGATCAAGTATCGTGTCCCGGATGCGGTGCAGCGCGTAACGCCGCGCCGCGTCCGGGCTACGAGAGTGTCCTACTCCGCTGCCTGCCGCGGCGCACGTGCCAGTCGCAGCAGTGCGTCGTCATCGACCGTCCTGATCGGCGCAAAATCGCGGTGCGCGATGTACTCTGGCCGCGTCGGCTTGCGAATGTAATTCGAGACCGCGTTCAGTGTCAGGTACACGATCTTGCGCGGATAGGGCGTGATGTTGCCGCTTGATCCGTGCACGAGATTGCCGTGGAACATCAGCATGCCGCCTGGCTTGCCGGTCGGCGCGACGATGCCGCCCTGCTTGACGAGCCGCGTCACCGTCGCCTCGTCCAGTGTCCACAGCGGATAGGAGGTTGTCGCAAGATCGTGCGCGGCCTCCAGGTCGCCGGCATTCTGGCTGCGCGGCACCAGCATCAGGGGACCGTTGATCGGCATCACCTCGTCGAGGAAGATCGCGATGTTCATCGCGCGCGGCTCGGGCATGCCGTCGTCGCGCTTCCAGGTGCCGTAGTCCTGGTGCCATTGCCAGACGTCGCCGGTGAAGGCCGATTTGGCGTTGATCTTGAACTGGTGCATGTAGACGGGCTCGCCGAATACCTGCTCGACCGGTTCGATCATGCGCGGATGCCTGCCCAGCACGCCGAAGGCGTCGTTGTAGAGATGCGCCGCAAAGGCCGTGCGCGGCGCGCCGCTCTTCTCGCGCCAGACTTCGGGCCGGTCAGCGTCGTAGATGCCGACCGCCTCGCGCGCGAGGAAATCGACCTCCTCTTGGGCAAACAGCTCCGGGAGGAACAGCCAGCCCTCGCGATTGAAGAACTCCAATTGCTGCTGGGTCAGTTTCATGGGTCGCATCCTCCTGTTTTGTTATTTTCTCCGTCGTCATGGCCGGGCTTGACCCGGCCATCCACGGACTCGTTTCACGCCAAGAAAGAACGTGCATGCCCGGGACAAGCCCGGGCAGGACGGCGATTGTGGCTACGCCGCCGCTTCCTCCGTCGCCCTTAGCCTCTCCTCGGTCATTCGTCCTGCCGTCTGCGCATGCGCGAGCGCGGCGCGCTCGGCCGCTTTGACTTCACCGCCGAGAATGTGTCCGGCGATCGTCGCATGCTCGGCCCAGGCGCTCTCGCGATAGTCGAGCTCGGACAGCACGGTTGCCATCGAGCGGCGCATGTGCGGCCATTGCGGCGCAATCGTCTCCTCGATCACGGGATTGCCGGCGAGCTGATAGATCGCGCGGTGAAACTCGACGTCGAGTGCGATTAGCTCGTTTAGCGGCGTCTTGCGATTGATGGCGCGGCCGGCCCGCAGCGCGGCAGCAAGCCGCTCGCGTCCCGCGGCATCGCGCGCGATCCGTTCGGCGGCAAGCCGCGCCGCCAGCGCATCGATGGCGCTGCGCACCTCGTAGAGCTGGCGAATGCGCGCGGGATCGAGCTGCGTGACTTCGAACCCGCGCCGGCCGCTCTCGGCAACCAGTCCCTGCCGATGCAACAGATGCAGCGCATGCGACACCGGCTGGCGCGACACGCCGAGCTTGTCAGCCAGCTCGTTTTGCCGGATGCGCTGACCGGGCTGCAAGGTGCGGTCCGTGATCGCCTCCAGGATGCGCGCATAGACCTGGTCGATCAGATTGGGTAGCGGGTCGAGCGGGATCACGCCGGCAGCTCCACGCGGAATACGGAATTCCGTATACGAAGATATTGCCGGGAGGGGGAGGCGTCAAGCGATGAGGTAAGGGATTGTGCGTACTTGAGTTTTCGTCATGGCCGGGCTCGTCCCGGCCATCCACGGGCCACACTCGCGGCTGTTCGTGGATGCCCGGGTCGAGCCCGGGATGACGAACCACCGGCGCCTGCCCTCGTTTGCGAGCGCCAGCACTGCTACTTCTTCTTTCCCTGCTCGATCAGCGTGCGCGTCATCAGATAGAGCCGCGGCACGATCGAGTTGGTGTCGATGTATTCGTCGCGGGCGTGATAGCCAAAGCCGGCAAGGCCAAAGCTTTCGACCACGACCGCCTTGCCGCTGCGGTTCGCGTAGCCGGCATCAGTCCCTCCTCCCGTCATCTCGGCGATGTCGAGCTTGCGGCCGAGCTCGGCGTAGATCGCCTGTCCCTCCTGAGCGAGTGCGCGGCCGCGCTCGCCGGCAACGAACGGCGGACGTCCCGGGGCGATCGTGACTGTCGTCTCGGTGTCGGGCACGAGCTTGTTCTTGACCTTCTCGTCGAGCGCGGCCTGCAGCTTGGCAACGCCGTCGGAAACGGTGAGGCGGATATCGGCGCCGGCCTCGGCATCCTCCGGAATCTGGTTGCGCACGGTGCCGGCCTTCGAGGTCGTCCAGTTGAGCTGCGTGCCCGGGATGGATTTCGCGACATCCTGGGTTTGCAGCACTTGGTGCGAAAGCTCGATCAGCGCGTTGCGGCCGCGATCCGGCGCGGCGCCGGCATGCGAGGCGCGTCCCTTCACCTTCATCGTTCCGGATGCAGTGCCGCTCGCACCCAGCAGCAATGAATCGTTCTGCGCCGGCGGCGATGAGGCTGTCGGCTCGCAGGACAGCACCACGTCGTGCTGGTCGGCAAGCTGCGAGATGAATTCGCCGGAGCCGATCGAGCCGACCTCCTCGTCCGGATTGAGCGAGACCGTCAGCGTGGCGTAGTCGCGCCAGCCCGCGTCCTTCAAGATCTTGAGCGCGTGCAGGATCACGGCGACGCCGCCCTTGTCGTCGGCAATGCCGGGCCCGAAGATCCTGCCGCCATCGACGTGGTACGGCTCGGTGGCGAGAATGCCGCGCTGATAGACGGTGTCCATGTGCCCGATCAACATCAGCTTGCGCGTGCCGGTGCCTTCGAATGTGCCGACGACGATATCGGCGCCCGCGCCCGTAGTCGTTTTCTGCCGCCGTGTCGTCGCGCCCAGCGCCTTCAGGCGCGCTTCCGTGAAGTCCGCCATCTTGGCGAGTCCCTCGACATCGCTACTGCCGCTCTCGATCATCACCATGTCGCGCAGCGTCTCGATCAGCGGAGCCTGCTCCTGCTCGGCTGCCGCCTTCAGCTTCTCATCGGCGGCAGCGAGTGCCGTGGCGTTGGCGCTCGCAAGGCCAAGCAGCGATAGGGCGAGGAGAGGGACGAGGTGGGATTTCATCAAGCTGTCCTTTCGCGTCTCGGAAAGCCGGGATTGCACGGTTGCGAACGAGCTTAGCACTGCCGCAAGAGGGAGGGAAAAGACGCTACCCCGCCAAAAATTCACTCACGACCTTGCCATATTCCTGCGGCGCCTGATCGAACATCCAGTGACCGGCATTCGCGATCACCGCCGTCTTTGCACCGGCGATGTGCGCGGCCAGGACGCGCCAGATCACCGACAGGCTCCCTGTCGTTGCGCCGCCACCGATCAGCAGCGTCGGCATCTTGATCGCCTGTGCATCAGCCAGCGTATACGGCCTGCGCTGCTCGTTGAGCTGACCGAGGAAGGTGACAACATTGTCGCGCAGTTGCTGTTTTGCGGCCGCCGGCACGCGCCGCCAGGTGCCATCGCCCTCGATGCCCTCGTAGAAATTCTGTAGCGCGCCTTCGACGTCGCCGGCACGGAGCATCTCGACCGAGCGCGCCGTGCGCGCGGCGAGGGGTGGGTGTCCGCCATCGGCCGGAGCAAGACTGGCATCGAGATCGCCGCCGGGCTCGGCGAGCACCAGCTTGCGCAACAGGTCAGGTCGCGCCTGCGCTACGCGAAACGCGATGTGTCCGCCGCGCGAATGTCCCATCAGATCGACTGGCGTGCGCCCGATTCTCTCGATGAAGCCGATCACGTCGGCGACATGCTGGGTCATCTTGTAGTCCGCGCCGGCGCCATTCCAGTGCTCGGGAAAGAAATGCCGCAGGCTGATCGCGATCACACGATGCCTTTTCGAGAGCGGGCCGAGCACCGAATACCAGGTTCGGAAATCGCCGAGCGTGCCGTGCACGCAGAGCAGCGGTGGGCCGTCTCCGACTTCGAGACAGGCCATGTCGTATCCGTTGACGTGAACAGTCTGCATGATCAGCCCGCCAGAAAATCCAGAACGACGTCGGAATATTTTTGCGGCGCCTGCTCGAACATCGGATGCGTCGTGTTCTCGATGATCGCCATTCTGGAGTAGGGCACGTGCGCCGCGAGCGCATGCAGCACTTTCGGCAGCAGGCCCTTTGTTCGGGCGCCCAGGATGAACAGCGTCGGCATCGGAATCGACTCCGCGTCGACCTTCGAAAACGGTGCGCGGTTGTCCCGGACCTGGCCGATCAGCGTATAGGCATTGTCGCGCAAATTCTGCTTCACGGTCGCCGGCAGCCGCGGCCAGGTGCCGGGGCGCTCCAGTGTATCCACGAACACGGCGAGGCCGCCGTCGACGTCGCCGGCTGCAATCTTTTCCGCGGCGGCCGTGAAACGGGCCCGCAGCGGCGAGGGGCCGCCCTTGTAGTCGGGATCAAGGCTGCTATCCAACTCGCCGCCGGGTTCGGCGAGGATCAGCCGGCGCAACAGGTCTGGACGCGCTTGCGCAACACGAAAGCAGATGTGCCCGCCGCGGGAATGGCCCATCAAATCGACCGGACCGGTGTCGAGCTTCTCGATGAAGGCGATGACGTCAGCGACATGCTGGCTGATCGAAAAGGTGTCGCCGACGCCATCCCATTGCGCGGGAAAGAAGTGGCGCAGGCTGACGCAGATCAGCCGGTGGCGCTGCGACAGCGGTCCGAGCACGCAGCCCCAGACGCGGAAATCATTGAGCGAACCGTGCACGCAGACCAGCGGCGGTCCTGCCTTGGCTTCGCCCACGTCGAGATAGGGCATGTCATATCCGTTGACGTGAAGGCTCTGCATGGAGGCTCTCGAAAGGGGCGGGAACTCTTGTGCAAGATTCCCGGAAACCGGGTGGATCGCAACTATTTCCAAGCCTAGATTGCGCAGGACGATCACAAGCGGGGGCCTGCGACGAGGAAGAGCCCAGGAACCTAGTCATGAACGACCAGCATTTCGTCCTGTTCGAGACCAAAATCGGCCTGTGTGCCATCGCCTGGGGCCCGCGCGGCATCAACGGCGTCCAACTGCCGATGGGCGGCGAAGACAGGATCCGCACCCGCATTCATCAACGCCATCCCGAGGCCGGCGAGGCCGAGCCGACGGCCGAGGTACAACAGGCGATCGACCGCATCGTCAGGCTGCTCGATGGCGAGCCGGACGATCTCACCGATATCCCGCTCGATCTCGACGGTGTTCCCGACTTCAACCGCGGTGTCTATGAGATCGCTCGCACCATCCCGCCCGGCAAGACCATGACCTATGGCGATATCGCAAAGCGCCTCGGCGGTGTCGAATTGTCGCGCGATGTCGGTCAGGCGCTCGGCCGCAATCCCTGTCCGATCGTCGTGCCCTGTCACCGCGTGCTGGCCGCCGGCAACAAGCCCGGCGGCTTCTCCGCCAATGGCGGCGTGGTGACGAAGCTGAAGATGCTCGAGATCGAAGGCGCGCTGGTGAACCACACGCCGAGCTTGTTTGATTGACGCGCCGCGTACGGGGAAATCGTAGGGTGGGTTAGCCGAAGGCGTAACCCACCACTTCCATCGCCGCGCGAGAAGAGGTGGGTTACGCTTCGCTAACCCACCCTACGCATCTCGCCCTAAGCCGCCGCGCAGACGAACGCATTTCCCTTGCGTCGGATCTTCCCGACCGACGGCGAGGGAAAATGCGCCGTGCAGCACAGCGTATCGGTGTCGCAATAGCGCTCCAGGAAGCTGCGGCGCGTCTTCGCCGCCTGCGCCTGGTCGACGTCGAACTTGATCGACAACTCCGGATGCAGCGTCTGCAGCGGCGAGTGCATGAGGTCGCCGGAGAACACAGCCTCGTCCTTGCCGCGGCCGAAGGTGAAGGCGACATGGCCGGGCGTATGACCCGGCGTCGGCAGGATACGCATGTGGTCGCCGATCGCAAAATCGCTGCGCACGATCTCGACCATGTCAGCCTCGACCACTGGCAGAACGCTATCGCCGAACGCCGGCGCTGGCGTCTTCGCATGCGTGTCCGTCCAGTAGTCGAACTCGGTCTTGTCGAACACATAGCGTGCGTTCGGGAAAGTTGGCGCCCAGCGGCCGTTCACGAGCCGCGTGTTCCAGCCGACGTGATCGACATGCAGATGGGTGCACATGACGTAATCGATGTCGCCGACCGAGAAGCCTGCGGCGCCTAGCGCGCGCAGGTACGTGTCGTCGGTCTTCATGTTCCATTTCGGGCGGTTGGGCCGTGGCTTGTCGTTGCCAATGCAGCTGTCGATCAGGATGGTGTGATGCGGCGTCTTCACCACATAGGACTGGAAGCACAGCATCAGCACATCGTCGTCGTCGAGCGCGTTCGCTTGCTTCATCCAGGCGCGGTTCTCGGCCAGCACCTCGGTCGTGAGTCCGGGCAGCATTTCCAGCGCAGGAACGAACGACGTCTCCTGCTCGATGATGCGATGGATGGTGAGGTCACCGACCGAGAATGTGAGGCTCATGGGAACTCCCGCGCTACGCCGACGGCGGCACCGAGATCTTCACGGAGGGCCGCTCGAGCATTCGCTGATGGAAAGCGTCGAGCTTCGGGTAGGCCTTGCGCCAGCCGCAATCGGCGAAGCGGAAGTCGGCATAGCCGAGTACGCAAACGAGGCCGATCTGCGAGATGTCGAAGGGACCGTTCAGGACCTCGGGGCGGTTCTCGAACCGGGCCATGCCGGTCCAGGCGCGATTCCAGTGGTCGTCGGCCCAGGCCTGCCATTGCAGTCCCTGCGGCCGCACCATCCGCTCGTAGCGGCACAGCAGCATGGAATCGAGCATGCCGTTGATCAGCGAATGGTCGGTCTTGGCCGACCAGCGGCGCGGACCATAATCCGGAATCAGATTGCCGCCGGCGAGCTCGTTGAGATATTCGACGATGACGTAGGAATCGAGGATCACCTCGCCATTGTCGGTGGTCAGGACGGGAAGCTTCTTCAGCGGCGTGATCCGCGAATAGTCCTCGTTCGCTTGCCCGGGCGCAACAGTTGCTGGCACGAACTCGATCTTGTCGACGAGCCCAAGCTCGATCGCGGCAATGCGCACCTTGCGGGCGAAAGGCGAGGCGGCGGAGAAGCTGAGTTTCATTGCAATATCCTACGGCGTGCGCGGCTGTTGAAGGTCGTCATTGCGAGCGAAGCGAAGCAATCCAGGCTCTCTCTGTGGAAATAGTCTGGATTGCTTCGTCGCTTCGCTCCTCGCAAGGACGGTGTGGCGGCAGTCGTGTTCGCCGCCGCCTACGCCGCGACGATCTCCTGGCGCTGCTCGCCGAGGCCTTCGATGCCGAGCGTGACGACGTCGCCGACATTGAGGAAGGTCGGGGGCTTCATGCCCATGCCGACGCCGGGCGGGGTGCCCGTCGTGACGACGTCGCCGGGCAACAGCGTCATGAACTGCGAGACATAGGAAATGCACTTGGCCATCGAGAAGATCATCGTCGCCGTGGTGCCGTTCTGGCGGCGCTGGCCGTTGACGTCGCACCACATCGGCAGGTTTTGCACGTCCTTGATCTCGTCCTTGGTGACGAGCCAGGGCCCGAGCGGGCCGAACGTGTCGTGCGACTTGCCCTTGGTCCACTGTCCGAGACGTTCGATCTGGAAGTTGCGCTCGGAGACGTCGTTGCAGACGCAGTAGCCCGCGACGTAGTTGAGCGCGTCGGCCTCCGAGACGTATTTGGCGCGGGTGCCGATGATCGCGGCAATCTCGACCTCCCAGTCGAGCTTGGTCGAGCCGCGCGGCTTTTCGACCGCATCGTATGGACCAGACAGCGCCGTATTGGCTTTGAGGAAGAAGATCGGCTCGGCCGGAATCGGGTTGCCGGTCTCCATGGCGTGATCGCTGTAGTTGAGACCGATCGCCACGAATTTCGTGATCCCGGTGACGGGGGCGCCGAACCGCGGCTTGCCCGAGACCGCCGGCAGCGAGGCCGGATCGAGGGCTGCGAGCTTCTTCAGGGACTCCGGCGAATAGGCCTCGCCGGTCAGGTCCTTCACGTGGGCCGAGAGGTCGCGCAGTTGGCCGGATTTGTCGATCAGCCCGGGCTTCTCAGCACCCTTTTCACCATAACGAACAAGCTTCATTCTCGTCTCTCCCTGGGATGGACTGGTCGGTTGAACAGCTTCATGGAACAGGGCGGCGGGAATTTCAACCGCCTGTCGGCCGGTGCATTGCAGCCCTCTCAATTCGCCGTGCGATCGTAGGGTGGTTAGCCGCAGGGCGTAACCCACCACAGTTATCTCCGCGAAAAACGAAAGAGGTGGGTTACGCTTCGCTAAACGCTCCCTACGATTGCAGTGCCACGAACTTGAACGCGTCTGCATCACGCCTGATATGCCCGCCGGAAAAATGCCCGCCGATCACGAGCGTCGGGGTATCGGCGAAGCGCGAGAACAGCTCACGTCGCGTCCTGACGGATTGTTGCGGGTCGGAATCCGCCGTCGAGCACCAGTCGAGATGCGCCATCTGGCAGGGGTGATGGGCCGCATCGCCTGCGAGCAACGCCTGCTCGCCGCCGGAGCGGATCAGGACGCTCATGTGGCCGGGGCTGTGGCCGGGGGTCGGGATCATGCTGATCTCCTCGCAGAGCCGGTGATCGCTCGGAATCAGCTCGACGAGGCCCGCGTCCACGATGGGTTTCACGGAATCGTCGAACACGGCCGCCTTGTCCGGTTCGGTCGAGTGGTCGCGCCAGTAGTCGTATTCGGTTCTGCCGAACACGTAGCGGGCCCTTGGGAAGGTCGGTATCCACTGCCCGGCGACCAGCTTCGTGTTCCAGCCGACATGATCGACATGCAGATGCGTGCACAGCACGGTATCGATGCTGTCAGGCGCAAAGCCCGCCGCCGTCATCATCTCCAGAAACGGCGTATTGCGATTGTTCCAGGTTGGGACGTTGCGGCCCTGCTTGTCGTTGCCGAGGCCGGTGTCGACGACGATGCGCCGTGACGGCGTCTCCACCACCAGCGCGTGGATCGACATCTTCAGCCGGCCCTCCTCGGTGGCGAAATGCGGGATCAGCCAAGGCAGCTTCCGGATGGTCTCATTGGTCGCCAGGGGGAGGATGAAGCGCGTCGAGCCGACCGTCTCCATTTCCACGAATTTGGTGATCCTGACCTGGCCTACCGTCCACTGCATCGCCCGCGTCCGCTTGTTTTGGTTGAGGCGGACATTGCGGGTTTCCACGAGGCGTCGCAATGGATCATCCGGTGCGATGCGGCGTTATCGGGGGAACCCAGGAGGGAGCCATGCCGGAGCTTGCCATTTCCGCCGAGAAAGTCGCCTTCTTGATCGAGAAGGCGCGCGAGTACGACGTCAAGGAAACGGAATCCGATCCGGACTCCGGATCGAATCCGACCGATGACGATGCGATCGACGTGCTGCAGGACAACGGCTCCGATCCGGTCGGTCGGGAGCTCACCAGCTTCATCATCGCCCTGAATGAGGACGAGCAGATCGATCTGGTCGCGTTGATGTGGCTCGGGCGTGGCGACGGCGGGCCGGACGATTGGGAGGACTTGCGCGACCGCGCCGTCGAGGCGCGCAGCGAGTATCAAAATCCCCGACGAGAAACCGCGCATTATCTGCTGGGCGAGCCGATGCTCGGCGATCTGCTCGCCGACGGCCTCGACGCCTTCGGCGTCGATTGGACCGACGAGCGCCCGAGCGCGGATTCCTCAGGCTTCAGCGAGCGCGACGAGGACGAGCCGACCAAGCGGCGGTGATTGAAGTCCCTTCTCCCCTTGCGGGAGTAGGTGGCGCGCGCAGCGCGCCGGATGAGGGGTTGCATCCGCGAACTCTCCTTGAGAGATTCACTCGCGGAGAGAGACCCCTCACCCGTCTCGCCGCTACGCGGGGGCCTACAGCGTCCCCGGGAATGCGCCGCCGTCGAGCAAAATGTTCTGCCCGGTGATGAAGCCGGCCTTGGCGCCGCACAGGAAGGCGCAGGCATAGCCGAACTCGTCGGGATCGCCGAAGCGGCCGGCAGGATTGAGCTTTGCGCGCTCGGCGAGAAGCTGCTCCGGCGTGACGCCGCGCTTGTCGGCCTCGGCCTTTGCCGTGCCGCGCAGGCGATCGGTCTCGAACGGGCCCGGCAGCAAGGCATTGATGGTGACGTTGTTGGCCACCGTCTTGCGCGAGAGCCCGGCGATGAAGCCGGTGAGGCCGGCACGCGCGCCATTGGAGAGGCCCAGGATATCGATCGGCGCCTTCACAGCGGCCGAGGTGATGTTGACGATGCGGCCGAACTTGCGCGCCATCATGCCGTCGACCGTCGCCTTGATCAGCTCGATCGGGGTGAGCATGTTGGCGTCGATCGCCTTGATCCAGTCGTCGCGGGTCCAGTTGCGGAAATCGCCGGGCGGCGGGCCGCCGGCGTTGTTGATCAGAATGTCCGGATCGGGGCAGGCTTTCAGCACGGCCTCGCGGCCGGCAGGCGCGGTGATATCGCCGACGATCTCGGTGACGGTGACGGACGGATTGGCTTTCCGGATGTCGGCGGCCGTTGCCTTCAGGGCATCCGCACCGCGCGCGGTCAGCGTGACGTGCACGCCTTCATTGGCGAGCGCTACGGCGCAGGCGCGGCCCAGGCCCTTGCTGGATGCGCAGACGATGGCGCGGCGACCTTTGATCCCAAGATCCACTGTTTCACTCCCGTGATGTCAGGCAGGTAAGGAGGCGGCACTCTAGCCAACATCATTGCCGCTGATAAGGGACGGGCTGCCGCCAAAATGCATGGCGCGCCCGCGGAAGAAGGCCGTGCGACGTCAGATTCGCCGCTCCCTCTTGATGCGGTCAATGGTGGCCGCAGCCTCGGGAGGCAGGGATTTGAATCCCATCTGTCCGACCGCCGAGAACAGGGGGCGCAATTGCGAGCCGACAAGGAATGGCGGTTGCCGGTTGGCGGGCACCAGTTGATCGAAGACCAGGACCAGCGTGGTGGCGACGAGGCCGACCCGCAACGCACCGAGTGCCGCGCCGCCGATGCGATCGCCTAGCCCGGCTTCGCCGATCGTATCGTCGAGCGCCGCGCGGCCGAGATGTCCAAGCGCCATCCCGGTTGCGACGAAGAGGCCGAAGAACAGCACCCAGCCCTGAAGCAAGGGCGAGGCTGTCTCACCGGTCAGGTGCCGCTCGATCAGCGACATCAGCCACACGGCGATGGGCGCAGCCAGAAGATAAGCGAGGATGGTCGTCGCACTGCGTAGCAGGCCGGTCCTGAAGCCGAAGCCTATCGCCACGGCAAGTGCTGCATAGACTGCGAGATCGAAACTGTTCATGAGCTGCGCCCTGCCTGCATGGAACGAGTGAACGGCGAACCCATCATTCCGGTTTCAGATCGCTAAAATCGTCTGTATTTATGCTGGGGGCACATCCTGGGACCTTCGCCATGTCAGACGTATTCGACGTCAGTAAAGAAAACATCCTCATTACTGGCGCGAGCCAGGGCCTTGGGCGCCGCTCTACTTTGCCTGCATCTCCGCCCTGATCATGTCCGCCGCCTTCTCCCCGATCATGATGGTCGGCGCATTGGTGTTGCCGCCGATCAGGGTCGGCATGATCGAGGCGTCGACGATGCGCAGGCCTTCGAGGCCGTGCACCCTGAGCTTGGGATCGACCACCGCGAGTGGATCGGTGCCCATCTTGCAGGTGCCGACCGGGTGATAGACGGTATCGACGCGCTGGCGCAGGATGGCGCGGATGTCGTCGTCGGTTTTCACATCGGACGTGAACACGTCCTTTTTCTGCAACGCGCGCAGCGACGGCGTCTCCATCAGCCGCCGCGTCGTCTTGTAGCCCGCGACCATCGCTTCCAGGTCGGCGGCCTCGCCCAGGAAGTTCGGATCGATCAGCGGCGCCTGCGCGGGATCGGCATTCCTGAGCGATACGCTGCCGCGGCTCTTCGGCCGCAACAAACAGACGTGACACGAAAAACCCGCCTCCTTGTGGCGCTTGCGGCCGTGGTCGTCGAGCATCGCAATGACGAAGTGCAATTGGATGTCGGGCAGATCGAGATCGGGCCGGGTCTTCAGGAAGCCGCCGCATTCGGCGAAGTTGGTGGTGATCAGGCCGCGACGCTCGCGGCGGTATTGCCGGATAGCGCGGAGCAGGGACGGCAACCGGCCGAGCGACGAGTGCACGAAATGCGGATAGTCGGAGGCGTAGACGAAGACGAAATCCGGATGGTCCTGGAGATTGCGTCCGACGCCCGGCAGATGATGCACGACGCCAATGCCGTGCGCGCCCAGGGCCTCACCGTGGCCTACGCCCGACAGCATCAGGAGCTGCGGTGACTGAAAGGCGCCAGAAGCGAGGATCACCTCGCGTCGGGCACGCAGCTGCTTCCTCTGCTTGCCCTGCACATATTCGATGCCGACTGCGCGCCCGCCTTCGAACAGGATCTTCGTCGCCTGCGCCCCGTCTCGACGCGTAGATTTGTGCGCGTTCCGATGTGCGGATTCACATAGGCGCGCGCCGCACTCCAACGCTCGCCATTGTGCTGTGTCACCTGGTAGCTGCCGAGCCCTTCGTGGTCCTCGGCATTGAAGTCTTCGCGCACGCGGAACTGCGCCTCGCGCGCGGCCTGCAGGAAGACGTCATGGATCGGATTTTCGGAGCGCAGCTTGTTGACATGCAGGGGACCACCCTTGCCGTGATACTCGCCGCCGAAATCGGCATTGTTCTCCGAGCGCTTGAAATAGGGCAGCACGTCCGCGTGCGACCAGCCGCTATTGCCGAGCGAGGCCCAGTGGTCATAGTCCCACTTGTTGCCGCGGATGTAGACCATGGCGTTGATCGCCGAGGAGCCACCTAACCCCTTGCCGCGCGGTTGATAGCCGATGCGGCCGTTCAACCCCTTCTGCGGCACGGTCTCGAATGCCCAGTTGGCCACGCTGTATGGCAGCGCGAGCCCGAAGGGCGTGGTGATCCGCCAACTGTCGTTCCTGCCGCCGGCATCGAGCAGCGCTACCGAGGTCTGCGCATCCTCCGAAAGGCGCCCCGCCACCGCGCAGCCGCCCGAGCCCGCACCCACTACGACGAAGTCGAATGCGTCAGTCATTGTTGTTTCCCCCTGCGGATTTTTCTTCTCGTCATTCCGGGCGCGACAACAGGTCCGCGCAAAGCGCGGCCCGATGACGGGCTCGCGCGACGCACGCCCCGGAATGACGGCGTTGAGACGATCTACGCCATGACGCCGAAAGACCCAAAAGCCCGATTCGCGGTAAAAGGTGCCGGTACCGGAGGCGTCGATCGGCTGGTTGACATGGCGCTTCCCCGTCATCTTGTTGCCGCAGGCTGGCCCTTTGCGGAACTTATGGCAAGTACTGGCTTTTTCGGCCCCGACCGGTTGCGTTTTTGCCTGTCATAAAGTCGAAAAAAACGGATCCCGGGCCTTTCCAAAGGGCCTCGCGGTTGATACATAGCCCTCGCACCCGATGGGCTGTGCCCCGGGGTTGCCTTCCAAGGAAGCCTTTGGGACGCGAAAGCAAGCCACGCATCCGCGCTGGTCCGCATTCACCGTCTCAGGTCGTCTTCGAAGGTGTTGCAAACGCTTAACGCGGGGTGGAGCAGCCCGGTAGCTCGTCAGGCTCATAACCTGAAGGTCATAGGTTCAAATCCTATCCCCGCAACCAAGGATACCGAAACTCCCGTAGCTGCCGCTGCGGGAGTTTTTGGTTTTTGCGACGAAGAGCGCTTGGCAACCGCCAGACGGTAGCGCTCGAGCGTGGGAGCCGACGGCTACAGGTCTCTCCCCACAGGTGTCACTCGCGAGAACCGCAGGCATTGCCATACCTGCGTTTCGCGCTGACATCGGCTGTGGCGTGTTTCCATCAGCCGAGTTCTTCGAGGCGCCGGGTCTGACGTGCGAT
This sequence comes from Bradyrhizobium ingae, assembly GCF_055791185.1. Classification (NCBI taxonomy): domain Bacteria; kingdom Pseudomonadati; phylum Pseudomonadota; class Alphaproteobacteria; order Hyphomicrobiales; family Nitrobacteraceae; genus Bradyrhizobium; species Bradyrhizobium ingae. The sequence continues at coordinate 46,617 of NZ_JBVUBB010000038.1, read as the reverse complement.
CAGCCGCTCGACATCGGCAATGTCGGCCGCCGACAGTGCTGCGCCCGGCTTGCGCAGGGCTGCTGATGCAATGACGCCACGCCGGGCCAGAACGTATTTGCGAATGGCAAGACCGGGGCCGGGCTGTTGCTCGTAGCGAGCCAGCGGCAGATAGGCATCGAACAGGTCGTGGGCGCGATCGATGTTGCCGGACGTGTGGGCGCGCCAGACGTCCACCATCATCTCCGGATAGGCGAAGCCGGTCATCGCACCATCGGCGCCGCGGCTGAGTTCCTCTGGGAGGAAAACGCCACCGTTTCCGACCAGGATCGAAATTCGCCGGGCTTTGCCGGCATCGCTGGCCGCGCGCAGCGCGGACAGCTTGGCAAGGCCGGGCCAATCCTCGTGCTTGAGCATCACCAGATTGTTCAACCGCTCCGCGATGGTCAGGATCACCTTGGGCGTAAACTGCACTTGAGTGGTCAGCGGGAAGTCCTGCAGCACGAGCGGCGCCCCGGCGATCGCCTCGGCGACCATGTCATAATAACCGACGATCTGATCGTCGGTGCGCAGCGAGGCGGGTGGCGCGACCATGACGCCTGCGGCGCCGTCGTCCATTACCGCGCGGGTGAGTTCGGCCATGGCGGCCAAACCGGGTCCCGATACGCCAACGACGATCGGCACGCGACCGGCGGTGCGGGCGAGAACGCGGCGAACGAGTCGCTGCGACTCCTCCGCGGTGAGCTTGGGTGCCTCGCCCATCATGCCGAGCAATGTGAGTCCCGTTGCTCCCTTCTCCAGGTAGAAGTCGACCATGCGATCGGTGCTATCGAGGTCGAGCGCGCCGGTGTCGGTGAACGGTGTTACGGCGATCACGTAAACGCCGTTCGCGGTTTCGTTGAGCAACGCCATGGATGGTTTTCCCTTGTCTTCAGGAGGTAGGCTCGCGGCGGTCAGTCGATTTCGCCACGATGAGCAGATCTAGGATGTTGCGACGGCGTGAACGCATTCGAGAGCCGAGATCACGCCGCTGATGAGGTTGCTGGTCAGCAAATGCTCAGTTGTGAGATTGCTGCCGCCATGGACCTCGATTATTGAATCGTCAATACGATCGATCTGCCGTCGCATCTCACATGCGAGCTTCACGGCCTCGTCTTCCTCGATCGCCTGAAAACGGACGCGCTCGCCGGGGCGAAGCTGGGCGAGCCGGGGAATATCTGCGGAGATGACGGTGGCGATCTTCGGATAACCGCCGGTCGTCTGGCGATCGGCGAGCAGGATGATCGGCTGGCCGTTGCCGGGAATCTGGATGCTGCCGAACACCGTGCCGTCGGACACGATGCCGACGGCGCCGGCATGCTGAACCCGGGGCCCTTCGAGCCGGCAGCCCATGCGATCGGACAGCGCCGTGACCGCATAGTCGGAGCCGAAGAAGGTGGCGAGGCCTTCTGCCCCAAATGCGTCGTCCTGCGGCCCGAGAAGCACGCGAACGGGTCCCCGTGCACGGTGGCGATGTGCAGGTGACACCATCAGATGCGGCCTTGCCGGAAGGCGAGGGACCGCGAGCGGAAGCCTGTCGTTCTTGCGCAGCGGACCGCCGTCGAGTCCGCCAAGCTGGCTGCGCGAATGGGTGGAGAGGCTGCCCAGCATCGGTGCGATCGCAAAGCCGCCGGAGATGGCAAGCACGGCCCGTGCGCCGTCCCGCGTCGTGCCGATCGCGAGATGCTGGCCCGCCATCAGATCGTGCGACTCGTGGGAAGCGACGGGGCGGCCATCGATGCTGATCGAGAACTCCGCGCCGGCCAGCGCGAACCGGATGTCTGCGCCGACGGGTGTGAGCACCGGTCCGGCCAGAGTGATTTCGAGCGCGGCGGTATCGGTCGGGTTGCCGACCAACGCATTCGCCGTGGCAAGCGCAATCGGGTCCATCACGCCCGACGCCGAGATACCGAAGCGTTGCAGGCCGCGGCGGCCGAGGTCCTGGATGGTCGTCGCAAGGCCGGGCTCGATGATTTCAAGATGGGCAGACATCGCGCCGCTCATACCTCGACCTCCTCCCTCTCGGCGACGATCTCGCCTGCGTCCGCGGCGCGTTCGAGCGCGGCAAATTCCGCAACATCGATCGGGCGGAAGCGCAGGAGATCGCCGGCGCTAAACAGGAAAGGTTCGTGCGCGCGACGTGGATCGTAGGAGCGCACCGGCGTGCGTCCCAGCATGTGCCAGCCGCTGGGCGCCGCGAGCGGCGGCGCGACCGCAGCCTGCTGGCCTCCGACGGAGACACTGCATGGCGGCGTCACCAGCCTCGGCTCCGGGCGCCGATCGACATGAAGCAGCGGATCGAGTCCGCCGAGATAGGCAAATCCCGGCATGAAGCCGATCATGTAGACGCGATATTCGGCCGCGCTGTGTCGCGCGACGATGTCGTCGGTCGTCGTATCGAGGCGCTGCGCAAGCCAGTCGAGATCCATCCCGTTCTCGCCGCCATAGGCGACGGGAACGGTCCAGCGCCGGCGAAGCTGTCCCTTTGGTTTGACCGGCGGCCACAGCGACATCACTTCGGCCTCGACGGCGCGCCGCGACAACACGGTCGGATCGAAGCAGACCAGCAGGGTGCGGTAGGTCGGCACGATCTCCACGATGCCGGGCAGTGCACGCCCGGTCAGGGCGCGATCGAGATCGACGACGCACGCATTGACGTCCGCGTCGATGCCGTCTCCGACTTCGATCGTCAGTGCCGCGTCGCCGGACCGGCGGAAACGCGGCAGGGCGTAGAGAGCGTCGGATGTCATGCTGGTCGATCGCTCGTCACGAGATCCATGATCGTGCATCCACTCTTCGGAAAGTGACGCCGTCCCATGCAAGCAGCGCGCCGGATTCCTCGTGACCTGCACTTCACGCCATGTCTATATCGCACAAGCGCGAAACGAGGACGATAATGACTCTGATAGATATGAACTGCGACATGGGCGAAGGGTTTGGCGTCTACACGCTCGGCGATGACGCCGAGATGCTGCGAACCGTCACCTCCGCCAACATTGCCTGCGGCTTCCATGCCGGCGATCCCCTGGTGATGCATCGCACCCTGACGGAGGCGAAAGCCAACGGCGTTCAGGCCGGCGCGCATCCCGGCTTTCTCGATCTCTGGGGTTTTGGCCGCAGGCCCATTCAAGGCGAGCGTCCCGCCGATATCGAGAAGATCGTGCTCTATCAGGTGGGCGCGCTGATGGCGCTCGCATCCGATGTCGGTCACACCATCCGCCACGTCAAGACCCACGGCGCGCTCGGCAACATCGCCGCCGAGGACCGCGATCTCGCCGAAGCGGTGGCGCGAGCGATCCGCACCATCGACCGCAACTTGATCTTCGTGGTGATGCCCGGTCAGGAGACCGAGCGGGCCGGCGAGAAATTCGGCCTGCCGCTGGTGCGCGAGATCTATGCCGATCGCGCCTATGCCGACAACGGCAATCTGGTGTCGCGTCGTCTTGCTGGCGCCGTGATTCATGATGCGGAGATCGCTTCCGAACGCGTCATTCGCATGGTGGAGGATGGCGCCATCGCCTGCCTGTCGGGAACGCGGCTGCCGACCCGGATCGACAGCGTCTGCGTCCACGGCGATACGCCGGGCGCGGTGGCGATGGCGCAGCGCCTGCGCGAGCGCCTCGCCTCGGCCGGCATCACCCTTGCCCCGATGTCGAAGGTCATTGGCGCCTGATCCCGCGCGCTGGTCGTCATCGCCTCACTCCAGGATGAGATGGGTGAGGACGGTGGCCACAGCATGAAAATCCTCGATCCGCATCGCTTCATGCGGATTGTGGCTGCCGTTCTGGTTGCGCACGAACAGCATGACGCTGGGAATGCCGGCATTGGCGAACACCGCCGCGTCGTGGCCGGCGCCGCTCGGCATTGACAGATGCGCGACGCCGAGGCGATCGGCGATGCCGCCGAGCTGGCTCAGCAGCTCCGGGCTCATCACGGCGGCCTGGCTGCCCGTTCGCTCTCCGAGCGCGAAGCGCACGCCGCGTCTCGATTCGATTTCGGTGATGAAGGTCACCAGCCGCGCGTGAATTTCGTCCAGCAGAGCGCGATCGGCGCTGCGCACGTCGAGGCAGAAATTGAGCTCGCCCGGGATCTTGCTGAAGCCGTGCTGGCTCGCGTCGGTGAAGACCTCGCCGAACGTGATGGTCGCGGCTCGGCCGGCGCCGTCGAGCTCGCTCCAGAGCCGGTCGAGTGACTGGATCAGATCCGAGACGGCGAACACCGCGTCTTGACGGTACTGGCGCGGCACCGCGCCGGAATGCCCGTAGCTGCCGAGGCAGCGTGCCTTGCGATAGCGAAAGCTGCCGCTGATGCCGGTGACGAGACCGAGCGGCTTCTCCATCGCTTCCAGCGCCGGTCCCTGTTCGATATGCGTTTCAACGAAGCCGTGGATGCGCTCGGGCGCGAGCAGCCGCTCGCCCTTGGCGACGCCCTCGGGCGAGAACCCGAGCTCGCGCATGTGGTCGCGAAGCGGACGTCCGGTGTCGGAACGGGGCAGATCGAGCAACTCGGGGGGCAGCAGGCCGAGCAGGGTGCGACCGCCGATATAAGAGGCGGGAAACCAGTTGCTCTCCTCGGCTCGCGTGGCGACCACGATGACCGGACGTCTCGGCCGCCGGCCTGCGCGCTTCAGTCCTGCGACCGCGGCAAGCCCGGCAATGACGCCGGCAGCACCGTCGAAGTTGCCGCCATGCGGCACGGAGTCGAGATGCGAGCCGACGACCCAGGCCGGAAGATCGGGCTCCGTCCCCGGCAGGGTGAGCAGCAGATTGCCGGCAGCATCGACCGCGCGGACGAGGCCGAGCTCGGCGGCCTCCCTGCTGACCAGATCATGCGCGCGCTGTTCGCCGGCACCATAGGCATCACGAGTGACGCCGGGCTCGTCGCGGCTCTGCTCCGCCAATTGATCGAAAAGCCGAACCGCGAGCTCGCGATCCGCGCTGAGCAGGGGCTGAACGGTCATGCGCTCGCTCCACGGCGTTGCGGCCAGACCGCCGGATTGACAAGGAAGCGAGGCCGTTCGCCGGCAAGCACCGCCAGGACACCGCGGGCAACGTCCTCCGCGGTGCGGGCAAGGCTCGCTTCGGTCGACCCGGCGATGTGAGGCGTGAGCAGCAGCCGCGGGTGGTGGAGCAGGGGGTGATCCGGCGGCATGTTCTCGCTTGCGAAGACATCGAGACCGGCGCCGGCGATCGGGCCGCTGTCGAGTGCATTGATGAGCGCGCGCTCGTCGACGACACCGCCCCGACCGGTGTTGACCAGGAATGAACCCGGCCGCATGGCCGCAAATTCCTGCGCGCCGATCAGCTCCTTCGTGGATGCGGTGAGCGGCAGATGCAGCGAGACGATATCGGACCGCGACAGCAGGTCGCGAAGATCCGCCACCGGCTCGACGCCGGTCTCCGCATAGATATCCGGCGCGCTCTCCAGCGAATGGGCAATCACTTTCAGCCCGAGCGCTTTTGCAAGAACCGCGGTCTGGCGGCCGATACTGCCGAAGCCGACGATGCCGAGCGTCAGCCCGTCAAGCTCTACGAGCCGGGTGCGGTACTTGAAGCCAAAATCGCCGGCGCGTGTGGCGCGGTCGGCTGCGGCCAGCGACTTGGCCAGCGCGAAGATCATTCCAATCGCATGTTCCGCCACCGCGCGGACATTGCTGTGCGGCGCATTGACGACGGCGATGCCGCGTGCAGTTGCGAGGGGCACATCGACCGCGTCGACGCCAACTCCATGGGAGCCGATCACCTGCAGCGCCGGCGCAGCCTCGATCGCCGCGGCCGGAAAACCGGCGCTGCGCGTCACGACGGCGATGCAGTCGCCGGCTTGGCGGGCGATCGCCCCGGGATCCACCTGATCGAGATGGCGCAGTGTGAGCCCGCCTCGCGTGAGGAGATCCAGCCCGGCCTGATGGATCGGCTGAATGATCAGGCAGGTTCGCGAAGCATCGGTCATGCTCATTTCCTGTGCAGCTCAAGCCTAAAAAATGCCATTTGCACTCCAGTGGTATACCATTAACCTCCAAGCGTTGATCTTTTCAAGCGTGGAAATTCGGCTTCGCAAAGACGCGATGCGGCGCCGGCGAGATGGAGACAGACATTGGCATTCGTCGGGAGACCCTCGTGACCGCAACGCCAGTCGATGCGCCGATCCTGAAACTGAAGGACATTCGCAAGCGCTTCGACGCCAACGAGGTGTTGAAGGGCGTGTCGCTCGACGTCAGGGCGGGCGAAGTCATCTCGATCATCGGCGCCAGCGGCTCCGGCAAGAGCACGTTCCTGCGTTGCGTCAATCTGATGGAGATCCCGGACGAAGGCTTCATGGACTTCGGCCGTTTCTCCTTCGACTACATCGAGGGAGCGCGACGCCAGCCGACGGCGCTCCAGTTGCGTGAGTTGCGGGCGCACATCGGCATGGTGTTCCAGAGCTATAATCTGTGGCCTCACATGTCGGTGCTCGAAAACGTCATCGAGGCGCCGGTGCGGGTCAAGAAGGTGCCGCGCAAGGAGGCGGTCGAACAGGCGGAGGCGCTGTTGCGGCGCATCGGCCTGTATGAGAAACGCGGCGCCTATCCCTCGAAGCTGTCAGGCGGGCCAGCAGCAGCGCGTCGCGATCGTGCGGGCGCTCGCCATGAAGCCGGAGGTCATGCTGTTCGACGAGGTGACCTCCGCGCTCGATCCCGAACTCGTTGGCGAGGTGCTCGAGCTGATGGGATCACTCGCTGCCGACGGCATGACCATGCTGCTCGTCACCCACGAGATTGCGTTTGCGCGCGACGTGTCCTCGCGCGTTGTCTTCTTCGATCAGGGTGTCATCGCCGAAGCCGGGCCGCCCGGCGATATCCTCGCCGATCCCAAGAGCGATCGTCTGCGCCAGTTCCTCAAGCGCGTCCTGCACCAAGGCGTGGCCGGATGACGTTCACCGCATTGTTTCACCGGATCTGACGACGATGAACCTGACGAAAATCAAAGAGTGGATCGTCGATTTCGCGGTCTATGTGCCGGGCTTCGCGAAGGCGGCAGGGATCGTTCTCGTCCTGACGCTCCTGATCATCATCGTGAGCTGGATCTGCGGTCTGATCGCTGCGCTCGGCAAGCAGTCGCAGCTGAAGTTCGTGCGATCCGCCGCGTCCTTCTATGTCTGGTTCATCCGCGGTACGCCGACGCTGGTGCAGGTCTTCATCGTCTATTTCGGCTTTCCGCAGCTCGGCATGAAACTGTCTCCGTTCGTCGCCGGCACGCTCGCGCTCGGCATTTCCAGCGGCGCCTATGTCGCCGAGACCATCCGCGCCGGCCTCACCGCGATCCCGAAGGGCCAGATGGAATCCGCGCTGGCGCTCGGCATGAGCCGGGCCGGCGCGATGCAGCGGATCATCCTGCCGCAGGTGTTTCGGATCATTCTTCCCTCGCTCACCAACGAGGCGATCGCGGCGCTGAAGAACACCTCGCTGCTGTCCACCATCACGGTGGTCGAGCTGACGCTCTATTCGCAGCTCCTGATTGCCAGCACCTTCCGGCCCTTCGACTTCTACATCGCCAGCGCGTTCATCTACCTCGTCATGACATCGCTGCTCTCCAAGCTCGCATACTGGCTCGAGCGGCGCTACGCACTGCGCTACTGACCTCCAAGCGCGCAAAGACTCACGGAATGCAAGCCACCAACCACGAAAGGACCTGACTGATGATCTCGCGACGGCAATTCTCCCTCCTGGCAGTCGGCATCGGCCTGACGCTCGCAGCTCCCGCTTCCGCCGCCGATCTCGAGTTGCTTCAGCCAGGCAAGCTGCAGGTGGCGACGCAGGGCACGTTCGCGCCCTTCTCCATGCGCGGGCCGGATGGCGAGCTCGATGGCCTGGAGATCCGCGTGGTCAAGGAAATCGCGCGCCGTCTCAAGCTTGAATACACGCCCATCATCACCCAGTTCGATGCCGCCCTCGTCGGCCTGCTCGCCGGCCAGTATGACATGACCAGCGTCTCGATGGACATTACGGCGGCGCGCCAGAAGCAGGTGACCTTCGCCGATGGCTGGCTGGCATCGGGCGCGATCATCCTCACCCGCAAGACGACCGGCATCCGCACCGGCGACGACCTGAAGGACAAGAATGTCGGCGCCGTCGCGGCCTCGACCTTCGGCAAGATTGCCGAACAGAACGGTGCCACGCTGAAGAGCTACAAGGCCGAGGTCGACGCCGTGCAGGATCTCGTCAACGACAATCTCGACGCCGTCATCACCGACGCGGTCGCGGCAAACTATGCCATCAAGGCCAAGAAGTTGCCGCTGGTCACCGGTGAGGGCACACTGAGCCAGGTTCAGAAGGGATTCGCCATCCAGAAGGGCAAGCCGAATCTCACGAAGGCCATCAACGGCGCCTTGGCGGATATGATCGCAGACGGTACCTACGCCAAGCTGACGGGTGATTTGATCGGTTTCGATCCGCATCCGAAGGAGCCGATTCGCAGCGAGCTTTGAGGCCATCGCTGCGAACTTGGAAGCAATTTCGCCCGGCTGTTCCGATCATTTCGGAGGCAGCCGGGCGGGGCAGTGAAGGAATTTGATGATATGCCGCGCAGGCCGTCTACAGCGAGGAAGGCATCCAGCCGACATCAACCTTCGTCCGACGTGTCCGTTCTGCTCGCGCCGTCCGAGAAGAGCCTGAGCCAGCTCGCTTATGAGCGAATCCTGGACCTGCTGGTGAAGCGCGAGCTACCGGCCGGCACGGTGATGCAGGAACGGCGGCTTGCCGAGTTTCTCGACATCTCGCGTACGCCGATCCGCGAGGCGCTCTATCGCCTGGAAACCGAGGGGCTCGTGGCGCGTGCGCCCGGCAACAGCCTGATCGTCAAGGAATTCTCGCTCCAGGAGTTCATCGAAATACTGCAGGTTCGCCGCGTGCTGGAGGCCGAGGCTGCGGTGCTGTCGATCGATCGCATCGCGCCGCCGGAGCTCGATGATCTGGAGGCGCACATTCTGCGCCTGCGCGAACGCGGCGATCCGAATACGCCGGAGAATCGCGACGTCGACCAGCGGTTCCACGAACTGCTGGCCGAAAACAGCGGCAATACCGTCCTTGCGGGCTTGATCCGCGACCTGCGGCTGAAGACCCGGATGTTCAACCTCAGTCGTCTGCCGGAGCGCTTCATCCCCGTGCACAACGAGCACCTGGCCATCATCGCCGCGTTGCGCGCCAAGGATCCTGTGGCAATTCGTGCTGGCGTCGATGCTCATATCGAGAACATCAAGCTCAGCATCATGCGCAAGCTTGGTGCAATCGGCTGATCGGGGACGGCCCCCAATCCGGCGAGCCGACCGCATTCGAGCCTGGAGTCGCGAGCAACTAGAGCATGATCCGGAAAAGTGTGAAGCGGTTTTCCGAAAAGATCATGCTCAAACAATAACCTAAAGCGCGATGACGATTCATCCTGATCTCATCGCGCTTTAGTTTTTCAAGCGGCCTTCCGGGAGGCCCAGTTCCTCCGCGATCCATTTCGTAAAGGTGCGGACCGATTGCCTGTGCCTGGCTTGCGGCGGGCACACGAGAAAGTGGCCCACATAGGTAACGTCGCGCGCCTGGCCGGCAAGGGGGGCGACCAATTGGCCGCTCGCCAGCTCGCGCTCCGCAAGCCGGGTGGATTCCAGGGTCACGCCAAGACCGTCGGTCGCGGCAGCTATGGCCATAAAGCTTCGGTCGAAGCGAAATCCACCAGGGCTTGGTGCAGAAAGGCCGTTTGCGGCGAACCAGGCGTTCCAGCGGACGCGCTTCTGCTCGCTTTCGATAAGCACCAGTCTCAGAAGGTCCGCAGGCTCGCGGATCGTGCCCGCGAGGGAAGGCGCGCACATCGGGCGCACGGTCTCCTCGCCGAGCGGCAGCACGGATAATCCCTCCTGCCGCGGCGGCCCGTAGCAAATGTCGACATCGAATTCGTCGTTGCGAAAATGCGGGTAGTCGACGCCGGCGGCCAGCCGGACCTCCAGCTCCGGATGTCCCTCGATCAGGCTTCGCAGCCGCGGCATGAGCCACTGCGCCGCCATGCTGGGCGCGCAGTGAAGCCGCAACAAATTGGATGAGCGCGAGCTCGCGACCTCGAGGCCATGCCTTAGCTCATCGAATCCACTTGAGACCCGGCGCAAGAGCGCATCGCCAGCCGGACTCAGCCGAACATTGCGTCCTTCCCGCTCAAACAGCGTCGTTCCGATCTGATCTTCGAAACTTCGGATCGCGTGGCTGACTGCACTTGGCGTCAGTGCCAATTCGGTTGCTGCGGCGCGAAATGACCCGGTGCGCGCGGCAGCCTCGAAAACCCTCAACGCTCCGAGAGGAAGCTTGGACATGCCACAGGTGAGCACAGTTCATCTATTAGTGCAAATTTCGCCTATTTTCGCGCCATGCCACCCCCGACCATAGTCCGCATCCAACAAACAAGCTCTCTCGGAGGAAACTAGTATGCTTCTTGCAGGCAAGACTGCGATCATTTCTGGCGCCGCGGGAGCTCGCGGTATTGGCTTCGCTACTGCAAAAACCTTCGCGCAGAATGGTGCGCGGGTCGCGATCCTCGACATCGACGGCAAGAGCGCGGTCAGCGCCGCGGCGGAGCTGGGCGCCGGCCATGTCGGCGTTGCCTGCGACGTGACCGACAAGGCCGACTGTGCGCGCGCCGTCGCAGACGTTCTCAAGGCCTTCGGCCAAATCGACATTCTGATCAACAATGCCGGCATCACCCAGCCGGTCAAGGTCTGGGACATCTCGTCCGAGGATTGGGACCGCATCCAGGACGTCAATCTGCGTGGCGTGCTCTTTCTCTCGCAGGCCGTGATGCCGCACATGCGGAGCCGCAAGTCCGGCGCGATCGCCTGTATGTCCTCCGTCTCGGCCCAACGCGGTGGCGGCATTCTCGGCGGCGCGCATTATTCGGCAGCCAAGGCTGGCGTGCTCGGCCTTGCCAAAGCGATGGCGCGTGAGCTTGGCCCGGACGGCATCCGCGTCAACTGCGTGACGCCAGGCCTGATCCAGACCGACATCAACGCGGGCAAGATCTCCGACGAAAAGCGCAAGGAGATCATCGACGGCATCCCGCTCGGCAGGCTCGGCGTGCCGCAGGATGTCGCCAACATCTATCTCTTCCTCGCCTCGGATCTCTCCGCCTACACGACAGGCGCCGTGATCGACGTCAACGGCGGCATGCTGATCCACTAAGGATTGAGGAGACAACTCATGGACGATGCTGCGTTGCGCATCAACGAGCCCAGCCTCGTGGAGCGCGCCTACCGCATCCGCCGCAATGCGGTGCGAATGGGCGAGGTGCAGGGCCAGGGCTACATCGCGCAGGCCCTCGACATCGCCGACGTGCTGGCCGTGGCCTATTTCCACGCCATGCGCTACCGGCCGGAGGATCCGGCCTGGGAGGGGCGCGATCGCTTTCTGCTCTCGAACGGCCACTACGCCATCGCGCTCTATGCCGCGTTGATCGAGTCCGGAATCGTTCCGGAAGCCGAGCTCGAAACCTATGGCTTCGACGACAGCCGGCTGCCGATGTCCGGCATGGCGAGCTACACGCCCGGCATGGAAATGTCGGGTGGCTCGCTGGGTCTCGGCTTGAGCATTGCAGTCGGGATGTGCCTCGGCCTGAAGCGCAAGGGCTCCGACAGCCGCGTCTACACGCTGTTCTCCGATGGCGAGCTCGATGAAGGCTCCAAGTGGGAGGCAATGATGTCGGCCGCCCACTACAACCTCGACAATCTCATTGCGATCGTCGACGTCAACAACCAGCAGGCCGATGGGCCGTCCAAGCAGATGATGGGCTTTGAGCCGCTCGCGGACAAGGTTCGGGCGTTCGGCTGGTTCGTACAGCGCGTCGACGGCAACGATCTCAACGCGGTTGTTGCCGCGTTCGATGCGGCCAAGACGCACGAGGGCGCAAGGCCGCGCATGATCATCGCCGATACGCTGATGGGGAAGGGAATTCCATTCCTCGAGGCGCGTGAGCGCAATCACTTCATGCGTGTGGATGCACACGAATGGAAGCTGGCACTGGAAGCTCTCGATGCAGGGAGGCGTGCGTGAAGCCGGTCTCGACTACGACAAGTTCTACGGCCGCCAAACCGCGGCTTACCACGTCTGCGATGATCGCCTCGATCGCTGCCGAAGGGCAGCGGACGAAACCGGCGCCGTTCGGCCATGCGCTGATCGATGTCGCACGGCAGCGTCCCGACATCGTCGGGATGACCGCCGACCTCGGCAAATATACCGACCTTCACATCTTCGCGAAGGAGTTTCCCGACCGCTACTATCAGATGGGCATGGCCGAACAACTGCTGTTCGGAGCCGCATCGGGACTGGCTGCGGAAGGCTTCACGCCATTCGTCACGACCTACGCGGTGTTTGCGTCTCGTCGTGCCTACGACTTCATCCACCAGACGATTGCGGAGGAGAATCGCAACGTCAAGATCGCCTGCGCGCTTCCTGGTCTCACCTCCGGCTACGGACCGAGCCATCAGGCCGCCGAGGATCTCGCGCTGCTTCGCGCGATGCCCAACATGACGGTGATCGATCCCTGCGATGCCCTCGAGATCGAGCAGGCCGTGCCGGCGATCGCCGCCCACCAGGGGCCGGTCTACATGCGGCTGCTGCGCGGCCAGGTGCCGCTCGTGCTCGACGAGTACGGTTACAAATTCGAGCTCGGCAAGGCGAAGCTGCTCCGTGACGGCGCCGACGTCCTCTTCATCTCCTCGGGGCTGCTCACCATGCGCGCGCTGGAAGCTGCAAAGCAGCTCGAGGCCGACCGCATCAATGCCGCCGTGCTGCATGTGCCGACCATCAAGCCGCTCGATGTCGAAACGATCGTGGAGGCCTGCCGCAAGCCGGGCCGGCTCGTCGTCGTCGCCGAAAATCATACCGTCATCGGCGGATTGGGTGAGGCAGTCGCGGCAACCCTGATGCGAGCTCGCGTCCATCCTGCGTTCCATCATATCGGATTGCCGGACGAATTCCTCGCTGCGGGCGCGCTGCCGACGCTGCACGACCGCTACGGCATCTCGACGGAAGCAATCTGCGCTGCAGTCAAAAAATGGCGATGAAGGGACAACCTTCCGCAATACGCATCACAAAATAACATTAGGGAGAGAGAAATGACCAAGGAAACGAAGAAGGGCCTGACCCGCCGTGCAATGTTGGCCGCCGGCGCCTCCATTCCACTGGTATCCGTCTTGTCGCGGCGCGGTGACGCCGCCGAGTTCACCCTCAAATTCGCCACCGGCCAGGATCCGTCGCATCCGGTCAACAAGCGAGCGCGCGAGGCGATCGACCGCATCAAGGAAGCAACGAGCGGGCGTGTCGAGATCAACCTGTTTCCGGCGAACCAGCTCGGCTCCGACACCGACCTCCTGGGCCAGATCCGAAACGGGGCCGTCGACTATCTGAACATCGGCTCCTCGGTTCTTGCAACGCTCGTGCCGACCGTTGGCATCGTCAACACGGGCTTCGCCTTCGCGTCCTATGACGAAGTCTGGAAGGCGATGGACGGAGATCTCGGAAAGTTCGTCAAGAGCGAGATCGAGAATGTCGGCGTCCTTCAGGTGGGCAAATCCTGGGACAATGGATTCCGTCAGCTCACCTCGTCCACGCGCGAGATCAAGACCCCGGACGATCTCAAGGGTTTCAAGATGCGCGTGCCGGCGGCCCCCATCCTGACCGGCCTGTTCCAGGCGCTCGGCGCCGGCCCGACGCCGATCAACTTCAACGAGGTCTATTCTGCGTTGCAGACCAAGGTCGTCGAAGGCCAGGAGAACCCGCTTGCGATCATCGCGACGGCGAAGCTCTACGAGGTGCAGAAATATTGCAGCCTCACTAGCCATGTCTGGGACGCCTACCTCATCCTCGGCAACCGCCGTTCCTTCCAGCGACTACCGGCCGACGCCCAGGAGATCGTCACGCGCGAGTTGAACAAGGCCGCCGACGCTGAGCGCGCCGATATTGCCGAGCTTTCGAAGTCGCTCCGCGACGAGCTGTCGGGCAAGGGCTTGCAGTTCGTCGAGGTCGACAAGGCCGCGTTCCGGACTGCGCTCGGCAAGACCAGCTTCTACAAGGATTGGCGCACGAAGTTCGGCGACAAGGGCTGGGTGCTGCTCGAACAAGCCGTAGGGCAGCTCGCATGAGTGCCGAGCCGCTGTCGGGAGAGCTGGCGCTGCCCGCACTGGGCGTCGCCGCACCGCTCGACAGGTTGCTGGCGCTCGTGACCGAGCCGCTGGCAGCCGCCGTAGTCGTCGCCGAGGTCCTCGTCCTGCTCACGGGCGTCATCTCGCGCTTTGTTTTCAACAATCCCCTGACCTGGTCGGACGAACTCGCCTCCATCATGTTCTTGTGGCTGGCGATGCTTGGCGCGGCGATCGCGCAGCGGCGCGGTCAGCACATGCGCATGACGGCGCTTGTTGGCAGGTGCTCCGGCTGGCTGCGCGGCCTGCTTGAGGCAGTCGGCGTGGCGGCGCCCGCGCTCTTCCTCCTTCTCATTCTCAGCCCGGCCTACAATTTCGCCGAGGACCAGACCTTCGTTCATACGCCGGCGCTCGGCCTCAATGACGCCTTTCGGGCGGCCGCCCTGCCGGTCGGCGTCGTGCTCATGCTGGCGGCGAGCCTGGTCCGCTGCGCCGATCGCGGCTGGCGCGACCTCGTCCTCGCCATTGTCGTCATCGCCGCGCTGGCGGGCGCACTGCACGTGCTCGGTCCGTGGATCAAGTCGATCGGCAACTGGAATCTCGTCATCTTCTTTGCGGTCCTGCTCGGGTTCGGCGTGCTCGCCGGGGTGCCGATCGCGTTCTGCTTCGGACTGTCGACCGTCTCCTATCTCATCTTGACTACGACTACGCCGCTCGAAGTCATTCCGGGCCGTATCGACGAAGGCGTCAGCTCGTTGATCCTGCTCGCGGTGCCTCTGTTCATCCTGCTCGGCTACCTCATCGTCATGACGCGCATGTCGACCGCCATGGTGAATTTCCTGGCTGCGCTGGTCGGTCATATCGAGGGCGGACTTGCCTATGTGCTGCTCGGCGCAATGCTGCTGGTGTCGGGCATTTCCGGCGCCAAGACGGCCGACATGGCGGCGGTCGCCCCCGTGCTCTTCCCCGACATGAAGAAGCGCGGCATCCACGAGGGCGAACTCGTATCGCTGCTGGCGGCGTCGGGCGCGATGGCCGAGACGATCCCGCCGTCGATCGTGCTCATCATCATCGGCTCGGTGACGGGTGTCTCGATCGCGGCGCTGTTCACCGGCGGCATCATGCCCGGCATCGTGCTGGCGCTGGCACTTGCCCTGATCGCGCGGGGCCGGATGGTGGAGCGCAAGGATGTGGAACGCGGGACAACGAGCCCAACCACGATCGGCCGCACCTTCGTCATCGCCGCACCGGCCCTGATGCTGCCAGTCATCATCCGCGTTGCCGTGATGGAAGGCGTGGCGACCGCGACCGAGGTTGCCACGATCGGGATTGCCTATGCGATCGTCATCGGAATCCTCGTCTATCGCTCCTTCAACTGGCGCGAGCTCTATCCGGCGCTTGTCGGCACCGCGGCGCTTTCGGGAACCATCCTGTTCATCATTGGCGCCGCGACCTGCATGTCCTGGGCATTGACGCAGTCGAACTTCTCGCATGCGCTTGCTGCCGCCCTGGCGCATGCTCCCGGCGGGATGTATGGCTTCCTGGTCGGCTCCATCGTGCTGTTCATCGTGCTCGGCAGCGTGCTCGAGGGCATCCCAGCCATGGTGCTGTTCGGGCCTCTGCTGTTCCCCGTCGCCAAGCAGCTTGGTGTGCACGAGGTGCATTATGCGATGGTCGTGATCCTGGCGATGGGGATCGGTCTCTTCGCGCCGCCTTTCGGTCTTGGCTATTACGCCGCCTGCTCGATCGGGCAGGTCGATCCGAATGCCGGCCTCAAGCGCATCTGGAGCTACCTTGCTGCGCTGGTGGTCGGCCTCCTGGTCGTCGCTTTCGTTCCCTGGATTTCGACCGGATTCCTCCCGTGACGCGCCGGACGCGCGTTTGACCCGGCAGCCTCCGTTCGGCGGAGGCTGCGCCGAACTGGTGTTTTTGCCGATGTCCGTTCACTCTTCCGTTGCTTCACCTGTCGCGCAGGTGTCGGCCGATCTGGACAAGCGAATGGCCGATGCCATTCGTTTCCTGTCGCTCGACGCCATCGAAAAGGCCTCCGACGGTCATCCCGGCGCGCCGCTCGGCTGTGCCGAGATCGCGACCGCGCTGTTCACGCGGCATATCAAGTGCAATCCGCTCGACCCGCTCTGGCCGGATCGCGACAGGTTCGTCCTGTCCAACGGCCACGGCTCGATGTTGATCTACGCGTTGCTGCATCTGTCGGGCTATAGCGCTTTTCCGATCGAACAGATCAAGCGTTTCCGCGAGCTGGGCTCGCACACCCATGGCCATCCCGAGCGCGCGCCCGAGCTCGGCATCGAGGTTACGACCGGTCCGCTCGGGCAGGGTATCGCCAATGCTGTCGGCATGGCGGTCGCGGAAGCCTGGCTCAACGCAACGTTTGGCGATGGGATCGCTGACCATCGCACCTACGCGGTCGTCGGCGATGGCTGCCTCCAGGAAGGCGTCGCCCATGAGGTGATTTCGCTGGCGGGCCATCTGCGCCTTGGCAAGCTCTGCTTCCTCTGGGATGACAATCGGATGACCGATGACGGTCACACGGATTTTTCGATTTCGGAAGACGTGCGCGCGCGCTTCCGCATCGCAGGTTGGCATGTCATCAACGCCAACGGACATGATGTCGACTCGGTTTCCGCCGCCCTGCTGCTCGCCAAGGAAGACCCGCGCCCGACGATGATCGCCTGCCGCACCACCATCGGCAAGGGCCTGCCGCGTCTCGAGGGCCAGCGCGGCGCTCATGGCGGTCGCGTATTCGCGAAGGATCTCGAGGAGGCGCGTACGGCCGCCGGCTGGACCGCCGGGCCATTCGAAGTTCCAGGCGATGTTGCGGATGGCTGGAAGGCTGGCGTACTCGATCGCAACTTGCCGACCTACGAGGCGTGGCGTGCGCGCGTCGCAGCGATGTCGCCGGAGAAGCGCACCCTGTTTGAGCGCATGATGGCAGGCGATCTGCCCAGCGGCTGGGTCGAGACTCTCGCCGCATGGCGCCGCAAGGTCGCGGTCGAGCGTCCGAGACGCTCAACGAACGAGGCAACCGCCGACATCGTGGCGAAGCTCGCCGAGGTGATTCCCGAACTGATCGCCGGCGCTCCGGATCTCGAAGGGCCGACTGGCTGCAAGCGCTCGCTTGGCGCCTTCACGCCTGAGAACCCGGCCGGTCGATATGTCCACTATGGCATCCGCGAACACGCCATGGGCGCCATGATGAACGGCATGGCAGCGCATGGCGGGGTGCTGCCGCTCGGTGCAACCTATCTGGTGTTCTCTGACTATATGCGACCCGCCCTGCGAATGGCCGCACTCATGGAATTGCCGGTCGTGACCATCTACAGCCACGACTCCATCGGCATCGGCAAGAACGGTCCGACCCATCAGCCGGTCGAGTATCTGGCGGCGTTGCGAGCGATGCCGAATATGGCTGTCTTTCGGCCGGCCGATCATGTCGAAGCCGCCGAATGCTGGGAACTCGCGTTGCAGCGCAAGCACGGGCCATCCTCGATGATCTGCTCCCGGCAGGCCTTGCCGCCGGTTCGCAGCGATGACGGCGCGGTGAACCATTCGGCACGCGGTGCCTATCTGCTCACCGATGCAGAGGGCGCGCGGCGCGTCACTCTTCTTGCGACGGGCTCGGAAGTCCAGATCGCGCTGGCGGCGCGAGCTATCCTCCAGGCGAAGGGAATACCGACCGCGGTCGTTTCCATGCCGTGCTGGGAACTGTTCGAGGAGCAGGATGAGGCCTATCGCGAGAGCGTGCTCGGCAAGGGCGTGCGCGTCGCGATCGAAGCGGCGGTGCGATTGGGCTGGGATCGTTGGGTTGGAGAGCGCGGCGGCTTCATCGGCATGTCGAGCTTCGGAGCGTCGGGCCCGGGCGAAGAGCTCTTCAGCCATTTTGGCATTACGGCCGAGAAGGTCGCGGAATTGGCATCGAACCTGCTTCGTGAATAGCCTGCCGGCCTCTAATCCTGCAATGGACGTGCAGAGCGCCCGCACGTCCGACAACTGACTGTGAGACCACGATGACCATGCCGGAACCTGCACGTATCGTCTTCCTCGATCGGGACACGATGCCGCCGGACATTCACCTGCGGCGACCGTCGTTTCGACACGAGCTGCTGGAATACGGAGCCACTGCCCCCGAGGACGTCGCCGCGCGGATCGCGGATGCTCACATCGTGATCACCAACAAGGCACCGGTGCGACGCACCGAGCTCGAAGCGGCACCGAACCTGCGCTTCATTGCCATTGCCGCTACCGGATCGGACGTCGTCGACATCCGCGCATGCGAAGATCGTGGTGTCGCCGTTTCCAATATTCGCGGCTATGCGGTGAACACGGTTCCGGAGCACACCTTCGCATTGATCTTCGCGCTGCGCCGCAGCCTCACCGCTTACCGCGATTCCGTTCGCAATGGCCGCTGGCATGAAGCCGGCCAGTTTTGCTATTTCGACTTTCCCATCCGCGACCTGGCCGGATCGACGCTCGGCATCATCGGAGACGGGACGCTAGGCCGCTCCGTGGCGGACATCGGTCGCGCACTTGGAATGCGTGTGTTGTTTTCCACATACAAGGGCGTGGAGGGCATGGGCCCGCTCTATACCCCGTTCGAGGAGGTGTTGCGGACGTCCGACATCATTACCCTGCATGCGCCGCTGATGCCGGCAACGCGCAACATGATCGCAGCGCCCGAATTTGCGACGATGGAGCGTCGCCCGCTCCTGATCAACACCGCGCGCGGCGGCCTTGTCGACGAGGTCGCGCTCGGCGACGCGCTTCGTTCGGGTCAGCTTTCCGGAGCCGGATTCGACGTTGCCACGGTCGAGCCGCCATCAGGCGATCATCCGCTGATGCAATTGGTGGGATTGCCGAACTTCATCCTGACGCCGCACGTCGCCTGGGCAAGCCGCGAGGCCGTACAGGCGCTTGCCGATCAACTCGTGGACAATATCGAGGCCTTCTGGCGCGGCCAGCCACGCAATCTCGTTACCGTGGCTCCGCCGGCGTGATTTCACGTAGCGCAGTGCCCACGCTCGCGGGGCATAGCCGCTTGCTCTCTACGGACAACTATGTGCTGGGGCGCGATGAGATTGGAATAAATCATCATCGCGCTCCAAATCTTGCTTTGAGGCGCTTTCTTGCAAACCGGCGTCCGGGTTGATCGAGAACGGTCGATCTCGACGCCAAGGATTTCAGGACTTGGCCGACAAAATCCTCGCCGGCAATCCAATGCCGTGAAACTTCTTGAAGATTTCCTCGAGCCGCCCGTTTGCGAGATTGGTTCGGACCCAGCCATTCACGAACTCTTCGAGCGGCTTATCGTCTTTTCGCATGCCGACGCCGACATCGAACTCGGCAATGGTGAACTTCGGCTCGATTTGTCTTGCCGGGTTTTGTTTGGCGACTTGTGCGATGACCGCCGGCTCCTGGGCGACGATATCGACCTGTCCGCTGGCGAACGCGGTCATGTTGGTCGATTCATCGTCGAAACGAACGATCTCGACGCCGGGCACTCCGAGTTTTGTCAGGGCGCTATCGCCGGTCGTGCCGCGCGTGACGCCGACGCGTTTTCCTTCGAGGTCTTTCGGGTCACCGAGCTTGATGCTCTTTGGGGCTGCTATGTATTGAACGGCGGCAGCGTAGGGTACGGAGAAGTCGACGACCTTCTGACGTTCCGGTGTGATCGAGAAGGTGGAAATAACGACGTCCGCTTTCTTGCTGATCAGGAACGGGGCCCGGTTCGGACCAGTCACTTCGACGATCTCGAGGTCGACGCCCATGTCATGGGCAAGCAGCACGGCGGTCTCATAGTCGGAGCCTGTTGGCTTGAGGTCCTGATCCTTGTAGCCCCAGGGCGGCCGTCCGAATTCGAGCGCCACCCGAATCTTGCCGGCCGACTTGATGGCAGAAACGCTGTCTTGCGCGGCAGCCGGAAGCACATTCAGGAATGGCATCGCAAGGCCGGCCATGATCAATGTTCGTCGCTTCATCTCTTTCCTCTCCGAGACAGGTTTGAGCGTGGCCACTCCAGCTGTCTTGTTTGGTTTTTGAAATCGTCGTCGTCAGTTTTCGCGGGGATCATAGAGTGAAGGCAGTTCGTGTGAAGCCTCGATCCGCGGCTAGCCGAAGGGCGTTCCTACATAGTGAGATCAGGGCATACGGATCGAATGCGTGAGACGTTCGGGGCGCATCTCGGCCGATGGTGGCGGGAATGAGAGGTCGCGAGGCCGGACAGAATTGTCCGACCGTCCCATGGATCATGTCCCTGTATTGCGCATTCAGTCGACGCTGATGCCGGCAGATTTCGCCACGGTGGCCCACTTCTCCACCTCGGCTTTGATGAAGGCCGTGTATTCGTCCGGATTGTTGCCGCTTGGCACGAGGCCGGTCGTTTCGAGCTTGGCCTTGATCGGACCGTTGAGCGCCTTGGCAATCTCCTGATGCAGGCGATCGACGATCTCCTTTGGCAACCCGGGTGGCGCGGAGATGCCGCTCCAGGAGATTGCGGAAAAGTCGGGATAGCCGCTTTCCGCGATGGTCGGGGTGTCCGGATAGATGGGGTTGCGCTGCGCGCTCGTCACCGCGAGAATGCGCAGCAATCCTGCCTGAACGTTGGACAACACCGCGTCCGCATTGGTGATCAGGATCGGCACCTGGCCGCCGATCACGTCCTGCATCGCGGGAGCTCCTCCCTTGTAGGGAATGTGCTCGATATTCAATCCGGCCTTCTGCTTGAACAGCTCCATCGCCATGTTGCCCGACGAGCCGGCGCCCGAACTGGCGTAGTTGTATTTGCCCGGATCCTTCTTCGCCATGACCACGAGGTCCTGCAAGGTTTTTGCCGGGAAATCGGGGTGCACGACGATGGCGTTCGGGCCCGACGCAATCATGGTGATGTGGGTGAAGTCCTTCACCGGATCGTACGGCATATTCTTGTAGATCGCGGCGTTGATTGCGTGTGATCCAACCCCAGACAAGAGCAGCGTGTAGCCGTCCGGTGCGGCCCGTGCCGCGGCCAACGAGCCGAGATTTCCGTTGGCGCCAGGGCGGTTCTCGACGACCACCGGCTGGCCAAGGGATTTCGCAATCTCCTGCGCCACCAGGCGTGCATTGGCATCGCTTGTGCCGCCTGCCGGGAACGGGACGACGATGGTGATCAGTCGGCTGGGGTAGGTCTGGGCCAGAGCAGCGTCGGTGGCCGCAAGCACGCAAAATGCGGTCGCGCAAATGAAGCGCGCAACGCGCCCGATCGCTTTGGCAGTCATGATGTCCTCCTCGACGTTCGCCCCAGTTTCTCGAGCGTTTGCCGTCGTTTTTCACTGACATCCATTTTGTTGGGATGCGGCGCGTTGGCACGGTTCAGACGGTCATCCCACATTGTGAGACTGACCGTTCTCGCGAGGTGGGCAGGATCACTTGAAACGGCTTGCCGCGCCAACACCGTTTACGGATGATGGCGGAAGAGGGAATTGGAGCCCGGACGTACCGCCCTGTTTCCTCTTCAAAAAAGGGGTTCCTCTCGATCAACCGCCAAGCAGCCCGCAGAGGTCGGAGGTTGTCGAAACAAGAGGGGCGGCACCCGGAGGGATAGGAAACGCTGATGGCGCGACGGTCGACAGAGTCCGAGCCAACGAAGGAAGCGGCGCGGCCCGAAGGGGCCGCATTGCTGTCAAAAGCGTGCGACGTTCTGGAATCCGTCAGCGCGACGGCTGGAGGAATCCATCAATCCGAGCTGCAGGCGCGGGTGCGGCTGCCACGCGCAACGCTGTACCGCATTCTGTCCGGCCTGGTGGCGCGTGGCCTGTTGCGTCATGATCCCGTGCGGCAAACCTATGCACTTGGTTTCCGGCTCGTCGAAATGGCGCAAAATGTCTGGTCCGCGCGCGACCTGGCGACGATTGCGGAGCCCGAACTGCGGCGGTTGCGCGACGTCACCGGAGAAACCGCCTATCTTGCCGTGCTCGAAGGCGGCAAGGCCGTGCAACTTTGCAAGTGCGAAGGTGCGCATGACTTGCGTTCCTCGGCGATGCCGGGCCAACGCAAGCAGCTCTATTGCACGAGCCAGGGCAAGGCGATGCTCGCATTCCTTCCCGATGATGAGCGCGAGGCGCTGCTGCGCAAGCTCACATTGAAGGCGGTGACGCCGAACACGATGACCGATCGCGGCCGCCTGAAGACCGATCTCAGCATCGTGCGAGCCAGGGGATTCTCGATCGATCTCGAAGAGATCGTGGAAGGCGTACATTGCGTCGGTGCTCCCGTCATTTCGTCCGACGGCCGATTGCTGGGGTCGGTCAGCATCGCCGGTCCGTCGTGGCGTTTGACGCTGGAGCGGCTCGAATTGCTGGGGCCCGAGGTCGCGGCGGCCGGACGGCGTATCGGCGCGCAGATGCGGGCCTCACCGGACACGGATTCCGTCGCGATCCGGCCGATTGGCTCGGCGGCTTTCAACGGAAGCAGTCCGCGATGGTCGGCCAACGACGACCGTCTCTGGTGGCTCGATACCCTGGGACCCGACGTCCGTTGCACCTCGGCGACGGCTCCGGATTATCTCGTCGCCAGGACCGATGAGCCGCTGAGGATTCTTGCGATCGCCGCGAACCGCAAATCGATTGCAATCGATTCGGCCGGAGCCGTGTTCTGGATCGACGAGAATGGTGTGCGCGCGAAGCAGCACGTAGCCGAATTTTCGCGATTGCTGGCGTTGCGTGCAGCGCCGGATGGTCAGGTCTGGGCAAGCATGCTGGACGTCGATCTGGTATCGAGCGTCATCGGCACCATTGCCATGGACGGGTCGATGAAGCCCATCTGGCGGCTGCCCGGCCAAGTTACGTCACTTGCCTGGATGCCGGGCGGAGGGCTCGTCGCTTCCGTCCCCGATTCCGGCAAGATCTTCAGATTGGAGCCCCGACGGTCCGCTCCCTTGCTTCTGGCTCACCTTCCGCCGGGTGGCGGACGGCCGATGGGCATTGCTGTAGATGCTGCCGGCGGAATCTGGGTTGCATTGTGCAATGGTTGGAGCGTGGTTCGTCTCGACGCCGAAGGAGAGGTCGAGCGCGTCGTGCCGTTACCTGTCGCGCGACCGACCGACATTGGATTCGGCGGAAAAGATCTCAAGACCTTGTTCGTCACCACCGCCAGGCACGGGATCAGTCTCGACGTTCTGGAGTCGGCGCCGCAGTCGGGACGCCTGCTGGCGTTCGAGACGGCTATTGCGGGAGTCGCTGAGTCCGAAATCGATTGGCCTGCGCCAATCTCATGACATGAGACAATCCGGGCATTGGGACGCGACCCGCTGTTGTGCCGACAATTGGTTTGCTCTCATAATCCGCCAGCTCGCAAGTCACCCATACGTAGCTGAACCAGCAAGGACGACGGGCGGGGCGTAGTTGCACGGCGTCTTTGCGCCAACGTGTTCCAAGCCTCGCAGAAGCAGGGAGGAATTCAGTGAACAATCCGACAAACGGACAACGGAATCGGGTCGATGTCCCGCGAGAGGTCATCGATCGTCTGCGCAACGTGTCGAGCGGCTCCCTCACGACGGAACTGTTCCGAAAGGGGCTGCGCCAATGCTTTCTCGTCGGCGTCAAGCCATTGAACAAGAAGGCCGCGCGGTTTGCCGGCGAGGCCTTCACGCTGCGGATGATTCCTGCGCGTGAAGACGTCGACACCTACGATACGCTGACGCCTTATCCCAACGAGATGAACTTGCAATGGGAAGCCGTAGAGCGGATCGGCAAGGGGCAGGTTCTGATCATCGATAGCCGAAACGATCCGCGCGCAGCATCGGCCGGTGCCATGCTGCCGACACGCCTCAAAATCAGGGGCGCCGAGGCTGTGGTCACCGATGGTTCCTTCCGGGACGGTATCGAACTGGCGGAGCTCGATTTCCCGGCCTACGCCCGTGAGGTGGTCGCCTCGACGCGACTCTCGTTCCATCACGTGGCGGATCTGAACGTTCCCATCAGTTGTGCGGACGTTGCGGTCTATCCCGGCGACATCGTGGTCGGTGATGGTGACGGCGTCACCGTTGTTCCCAGGCATTTGGCCGCTGAAATGGCTGATGCGTGTGAGAGACGCGATCTACTCGAGAAATATCTCTACTACCGTGTGGAGGCAGGCGAGGGACTCTATGGTCTGTACCCGCCCACGGATCAGACGCGTGCCGACTACGCTGCGTGGAAAGAGGCGGGAGGCAAGCGGGAAGAGGCCGGCAAGATCCGAGCCGGCAAGTAAGGTCAATGATCGCTGATTGATTGACCGCGACAGCCGCCGCGGCTTCGACATCCACCGTGCGGCGAGCGTGCGAGTCGTTGCGATCTGACACAGCCTGAGCCGCGCAGTCGGTTCGGGCGGGGGCGATATGTCCTCGCGCAAGTTTTTGGAGATGAAGCGATGCAGTTTACGATCTTAGCGCATGACGCGCCAGGCGATGAGGCGCACGCGCGACGCCTCAATGCACGCGCCGAACACATGGATGGCATCAGGCGTTTGAAGATCGAGGGCCGCATCCTGGATGGGGGCGCTTTGCTCGACGAGTCCGGTCGTATGAGCGGATCGGTCGTTCTCTGTGATTTTCCCGATCGTGCGGCGTTGGATGCATATCTGGCGAGCGAGCCATATGTGCGCGATAAGGTCTGGTCGGATGTGAAGATTCTCTCGTTCCGCCGCGTCGATTGGGATGCGTTGCTCTCGCGCTGAGAAGTCTTCGTCCTGACTTGAAAGTCGTGACCTGAAAGATGAATGGCGCCGTGAAGAGGCTTGAAATGATGCTGAATGGAGAAATGCTGATCGGTGCGACGCCGGTACGCGGAACGGGGGCTGGTTTCCGGGGTATCGATCCCGCGACGGGGGCGGAGCTCGATCCGGTCTATGGTGCCGCGAGCGTGGCCGATATCGATCGCGCCTGTGCGCTCGCATCGTCGGCATTCGATGCTTATCGCGAGATCGCGCCGCAACGGCGCGCCGGCTTCCTCGAGCGGATCGCGGCCAATATCCTTGAACTTGGTGACGATCTGATCGTCCGCGCGATGCAGGAGACCGGGCTGCCGCGCGCTCGGCTGGAGGGCGAGCGGGCGCGCACGGTGGGACAGTTGCGCTTGTTTGCCGAGGTCGTTCGCGATGGCGTCCATCTGGATGCGCGCATCGACCCTGCGATGCCGAACCGCAGTCCGATGCCGCGCTCGGACCTGCGGTTGCGCAACATCGCCATCGGGCCGGTCGCCGTGTTCGGCGCGAGCAATTTCCCGCTCGCATTCTCCGTCGCCGGAGGCGACACCGCCTCGGCCCTGGCTGCGGGTTGTCCCGTCGTGGTCAAGGCCCATCCCGCTCATCCAGGAACCTCCGAACTGGTTGGCCGTGCTGTCCAGGCTGCCGTGAAGGCGGAAGGCTTGCCCGAGGGTGTGTTCTCGCTGCTGTTCGGGCCTGGCAACGATCTCGGCGCTGCGCTGGTTGCCGATGCACGAATCAAGGCGGTCGGCTTTACCGGCTCGCGGCGCGGCGGCGTAGCGCTGGTCGACATCGCATCGCGGCGAGAGGAGCCGATTCCCGTTTATGCCGAGATGAGCAGCATCAATCCCGTCGTCTTGATGCCGAAGGCGCTCGCCGCACGCGGCGAAGAGATCGGCAAGCAGTTCATCGCATCGCTTACGATGGGCGCGGGCCAGTTCTGCACCAATCCGGGCGTGATCCTGGCGCAAGAGGGCGAAGGGCTGGATCGCTTCATCAAGGCGGCATCGGCCGCACTCGGCGGGGCCGCGGCCGCGACGATGCTCTCGCCGGGAATATCGCGGGCCTACGAGACCGGCGTCGCGCGGATGATCGAGAAAGACAACGTCCGGGTGGTGGCCCGGGGCGGCGGTGCGACGGGAGCCAACCAGGGGGCGGCGGCGTTGTTTGAAACCAGCGCGTCGGCATTCTTGTCGGACGTCGAATGCCGCGAGGAAGTCTTCGGCGCCTCGTCCGTGCTGGTGCGTTGCCGCAGCCAGGCCGATATTCGCTCCGTGTTGGAGGTGCTGGAAGGGCAGCTGACGATCACGCTACAACTCGACGAAGCCGACAGGGAGGATGCGCGCGCGCTTCTCCCGGTCATCGAACGCAAAGCCGGCCGAATTGTCGTCAATGGCTGGCCGACCGGCGTCGAGGTCGCGCACGCGATGGTGCATGGTGGTCCGTTTCCCGCGACGTCGGACTCGCGGACCACATCGGTCGGGACGCTCGCGATCCGCCGCTTCCTGCGTCCGGTCTGCTATCAGGATCTGCCCGCCGACCTCTTGCCTCCGGCGTTGCAAGACGGCAATCCGCTTCGTATCCCGCGACTGATCGATGGACGGCTGACGCTGCCGTGATCCTAAGCGCGATGAGATCAAGATGAAACGTCATCGCGCTTGATCAAGTCAGGGCGTTGGTCCGGCGGGGAAGCTCACTGTAACGGCGAGGCCGCGGCCGTCGATGTTGTCAGTCAGTTCGATCGCGCCGCGACTCTGTCGCAGCAAGGTTCTGACGATGGATAGACCGAGCCCGGAACCAGCCGGACGGTCGGCCGCTGGAACGCGATAGAAGCGGTCGAATACCCTTTCCCGGTGCTCGATGACGATGCCGGGCCCGTCGTCGGCAATCTTCACCGCATATCCGTCGCCTAGTGCGAGCACGCTGACGACGACCGACCCGCCTTCTCGATTATACCTGATCGCGTTGTCGATCAGGTTGGTCAGTATGTCGTGCAGTGTTGCGGAATCCACGTTGACGAGCGCGCCTTCCACGGCGGGATCGAATGCCAGATCGACATTCTTGGCTGCCGCAAATGGCGCCATCATTCCGACTGCCTCGCTCGCGCTTGCAACGAGATTGGTCGGCGCGGCATCAAGGCCGTGTTCGGTGACAGCGGCCTGCTCGGCGCGGGCCATCGCGATAAGCTGGGCGACCAGTCGATCGAGATGCTTGGTGGATCGTTCGATCTCGGCAATCGTATCGATGTTGTCCGGCAGGTGTCCCGCATCACGTTGCAGCAGCGCCAGATGGACTCGCAGAGACGCCAGCGGCGTCTTCATCTGGTGCGACGCATCGGCTATGAAATCGCGGATCAGTTGCATCGCGGCCTCGAGCCGCGCGAAGAGCTGGTTCATTGCCCGAACGGGCGGGTGCGCCTCATAGGGAATGTTCTCGAGCTCCAGCCGGCGGAGACCTGTTCCCGTGCCGAATTGCCGGGCGTCGATCTCGCGTCCGAGATCCACAAGCGGCGCAAGTCCGCGACGGACTGCAAACCAGCCAAGCGCCGCGGCAGTGGCGATAATGCCGACCTCCAGCACGATGAGAGGGAGGAGAAGCTCGCGTTTCGCCCCGGTCCGTGCGTTCGTTGTCTCGGCAACCTGCACCAGGACCGGCGATGGCTTGCCATAGGTGGCCTGGGTCGTCGCGGCAATGCGGACCGACGCGCCCTTGTAGCGAGCATCGAAATGCTTGATGGTGCCGGTCGAAATGGTCGCGGGATCGGCGCGCGGCAAGTCCTGGTAGCCGGTGACTGGCGTCTGCTCGTAAGAAACGCTGTAGTAGACGCTGTCGTTAGCCCGCGTTTCAAGCATTCCAAGCGCGACTTGTGGAAGATCGACGGATATCTCGCCGTCCTCCACGGTAATTCGCTCGGCGATGGCTTTCACCGAGCCGTCGAGCACACGGTCGTAGGCCGTTTCGATGGTCTGGTTGATGAGCACCAGGCCGGCAAGGCCAAGGGCGGCAGCCAACGCGCTGGTTGGAATAAGCAGGTTGAGCAGAAGTGCGCGGCGCAGCGACGGTGCGCGTTTCGGTGTCACCTATCCTCCATGAGATAGCCGAGACCTCGGACCGTCTTGATCATGGGGCCGTCGGAAGCAAGCTTCTGCCGCAACCGGGCGACGTAGAGTTCGATCGCGTTCGGAGCCACTGGCTCGTCGAAGCCGAAGACCTCGGAAATCAGGCGATCCTTCCGCACGAGCCGGCCGGCATGCGACATCAGGATTTCGAGCACGGTAACTTCACGCCGGCGCAGAACCAACGGCTTGCCGGCCAGCGTTGCCGTCGCCGAAGAGGTCTCGAGCATCAAGGCCCCGCACTTCAGGACCGGATCGAGACGCCCCTTGCCGCGTCGCACCAATGCCTTGACCCGCGCCTCGAACTCGTCGAGGTCGAACGGCTTCGTGAGATAGTCGTCGGCCCCGAGATTGAAGCACCTGACCTTGTCTTTGACTTCTCCGAGCGCGGTCAGAATCAGGATCGGCACTTCGCAGCCATTGCTGCGCAGCCTGCGAAGCACTTCCTGGCCCGGCAAGTCCGGCAGGCCCAGATCGAGAATGATGAGCGAATACGCCTCGGATGGGGCAATCTCGATGGCCCCCAAGCCGCTCGCCTCGTGATCGACGGCGACGCCGGAGTGTGCCAGGGCCTTCTTGAGGCCCTTCACCAGCGACAGGTCATCCTCAACGATCAGGATACGCAAGACGACGAACCTCGGGCAGGGGTAGGGGGCGTTGCCAAGTGGGACAATGTAAGTTCAGATGCATCCCAAGGTCAAAAGATTGCGCAGCATCGATGAGAACACGCCACCACGCGTCGCCGCTAGACCGTCTGCTTGTCGGCCTCTGGGCGTTCGCGGCATGGTTCCTGCTGTGTGCAACAGCTCTCGCCGGGGATACCGGCTCGGACGGAAAGGCCGGCTCCGGCGATACGCGGGCCCGTCTGGTGGTCAAGGCGACCACTGACATCGCAGAGGCGAGCGAGCTGGTTGCCGAGTTCATGAAGCTCAATCCCGAAGTTCGCGTCCAGTACTCCAAGATCTCATCCACCGAGCTGTATGACGAGATCGCAAAGCCTTCCGGGCAGGTTGCCGCCGTCGATGTCGCCTGGAGCTCCGCCATGGATCTCCAGATCAAGCTTGCCAATGACGGATACGCGTCCGAATACCGTTCGACAGAAATCGAGGGCATCCCGGATTGGGCCCGATGGAAGGACCGCGCTTACGGCATTACGGCCGAGCCGGTCGTGATCGTCTTCAACAAGCGGTTGCTTCGGGGCAATTTGGTGCCGAAGGACCACGCCGAACTGTTGCGTGTGCTGATAGATCATCCGGCAGTCTTCCACGGGAAGATCGCGACCTATGATCCCGAACTCAGTGGAACGGGCCTCCTGTTCCTGAGCCAGGACGTGCGCGTCACCGCCGAGACATGGAAGCTGGTGACGACGATGGGGCAGTCGGGGGTCAAGCTCTACACCTCATCTGCAGCGATGATCGATCGCGTCAGCGCCGGCGAGCTCGTCTTGGCCTATAATGTCCTCGGCTCGTACGCGCTCGAGCGCGCCAAGCGTGAGCCGGACCTGGGTGTCATCTTTCCAAGCGACTACACACTGCTGTTGTCGCGAATTGCGCTCATCCCGCGATCTGCGGAGCAGCCCGAGCTGGCGAGGCGCTTCGTCGATTTCCTGTTGTCGCGCGCCGGCCAGACATTGTTGGCCCGACATTCCCTTGGATCGGTTCGTGAGGACATGAAGCCGGCGATTCCGGGCTTCGTAGATGCAGAAAAAGCCCTTCGGCCGATAGCATTGAGCATCGACCTGCTGACATATCAGGACCAGGCAAAGCGCCGTCGCTTTCTCAGGGACTGGAAAGGCGCGCTGAGCGAGCATTGAGCGGGCGGCGCTGCGTGACAGGTTGCTGACAGGTTCGGCGACATATCCTGCCCTCAACAAGAAGACACGGAAAACCTTCGCACCGCGCCCACGATTGTGGAGCGTGGGCGAACGTCTACTCCTTGCGAACATAAAAACATTGGGAGGAATACGAGCATGTCAGCGCAGCACGCAGACGGTATCGTCCCGCATCGCGGGGGAGAAGCGGGATCGGAACGTCTCAACGCGGCGAATGCCGCGAACCGGTTCTGGCCCGAAGGATGGTGGCGGCTGACGGATATCCGGATCGGGATCATCCCGATTCCGATTTATCTCGTGCTTATCCTTCTCATCGGTGCGCTGGTCTATACCGGCGAGATCAAGTCGGACGGACCGACTATGATCGCGGTGCTCGTGCTTGGCGGCTTCACCTGCGCCGAGATCGGCAAGCGATTGCCGGTGCTGCGCAGCATAGGCGCCGGCGCAATCTTCGCCACCTTCATTCCCTCGGCGCTGGCGTTCTATCACTGGATTCCTCCGCAGGTCGAGAAGTCGATCATCGACTTCACGAAGTCGACCAACTTCCTCTATCTCTTCATCGCCTCGATCATCGTCGGCAGCATTTTCGCGATGGATCGCGAAGTCTTGATCCGCGGCTTCCTGAAAATCTTCATACCGCTCGCCGTCGGCTCGGTCGCCGCGGCGATCGTCGGTACCCTGGTCGGCACGGCGCTCGGCCTCGGTGCCAAGCACACCTTCTTCTATGTCGTGGTGCCGATCATGGCCGGCGGCGTCGGCGAGGGCGCCATCCCGCTGTCGATCGGCTATGCCGCATTGACCGGCGTGCCGCAGGGCGAGGTGTTCGCACAGGTGTTGCCGCCGGTGATGCTGGGCAGCCTGACCGCAATCCTGCTGTCCGGCGCGCTCAATTTCGTGGGCAAGAAATATCCGCATCTCACCGGCGAAGGCCGGCTGCAACCGCACGGCGATGACGAACTCGATGCTCATGCGGTGCACGAGGAAGGCGGGAACGAGCAGGGCGTCGGCCATGTCGGCGTCAGCACGATCGCAGCCGCAGGCCTGACCGCGATCACGCTCTATCTGCTCGGCGTTCTCTGTCATCACCTGTTTGGATTGCCGGCGCCGGTGGCGATGCTGTTCCTGGCAGTGCTCGCCAAGCTCAGCCGCGCGGTATCCCCGGAGCTGCAGCAGGGCGGAATGGTGGTCTACGAATTCGTCCGCACCAACATGACCTATCCGCTGCTGTTCGCGATCGGCGTCGCCCTGACGCCCTGGGACAAGCTGGTCGCGGCGTTCCACTTCGCCAACATCATCACCATCGCGTCGACGGTGGTCACGATCATGGCGACCGGCTTTGCCGTCGGTCGCTTCATGAACATGTACCCGATCGAGACCGCGATCGTGAACGCCTGCCACAGCGGTCAGGGCGGCACCGGCGATGTCGCGATCCTCACCGCCGCCAACCGCATGCAGTTGATGCCATTCGCGCAGATCGCGACCCGCATCGGCGGCGCGGTCACCGTCACCCTGGTGCTGATCATCATGGGCTACATGAAATGATCGCGCAGCCGAGCATTGCAGGGGTCTCCCTTAAAAATCATCCGCGCAAGAGGATCGATCGTCCATGAGCAGTCTCGACAGCTTCAAATGCCGCAAGACACTGGTCGTCGGCGGGCAGGCCTACACCTATTTCTCGCTGCCGGATGCCGAGAAGAACGGCCTTGCCGGCATCTCTCGCCTGCCGTTCTCGCTGAAAGTGCTGCTGGAGAACCTGCTGCGGTTCGAGGATGGCCAGTCGGTGACACGCGCCAACATCGAGGCGCTGGCGCGCTGGACCGACGACCGCGGATCGGCCGCGGCCGAGATCGGCTTTCGGCCTGCGCGCGTGCTGATGCAGGATTTCACCGGCGTGCCCGCCGTGGTGGATCTCGCGGCGATGCGTGACGGCATGGAGAAACTCGGCGGCGATCCCTCGAAGATCAATCCACTGGTGCCGGTCGATCTCGTGATCGACCATTCCGTCGTGGTCGATCATTTCGGCAATGCACAGGCGCTGCATGACAACGTCGCCCGCGAATATGAGCAGAACGGTGAGCGCTACAATTTCCTGAAGTGGGGACAGGGCGCGTTCGCCAATTTCCGCGTGGTGCCGCCCGGTACCGGCATCTGCCATCAGGTCAATCTCGAATACCTGGCGCAGACGGTGTGGACCGCCGAGCGTGACGGCAAGACCTTCGCATATCCGGACACGCTGGTCGGTACCGACAGCCACACCACCATGGCCAATGGTCTGGCCGTGCTCGGCTGGGGTGTCGGCGGCATCGAGGCCGAGGCCGCGATGCTCGGCCAGCCGCTGTCGATGCTGGTGCCGCAGGTGATCGGTTTCAAGCTGTCCGGCAAGCTCCGCGAGGGCGTGCTGGCGACCGATCTCGTGCTCACCGTCACCCAGATGCTGCGCAAGAAGGGCGTGGTCGGCAAATTCGTGGAGTTCTACGGTCCCGGCCTCGACCACATGACGCTGGCCGACCGCGCCACCATCTCCAACATGGCGCCGGAATATGGCGCGACCTGCGGCTTCTTCCCGGTCGACCGGGAGACGCTGAACTATCTCAATCTCTCCGGCCGCGCCAGCGACCGCATCGCGCTGGTGGAGGCCTATGCCAAGGCGCAGGGCCTGTTCCGTAACCCGGGCATGGCGGATCCGGTGTTCACCGACACGCTGGAGCTCAATCTCGAAGAGGTCGTGCCGTCGCTCGCCGGGCCAAAGCGTCCCGAGGGCCGGCTCGGCCTGTCCGTCGCCAAGACCAACTTCCTCACCGTGCTCGAAAGCGAATACGGCAAGCAGGGCCAGGCCGCGAAGCAATTCGCGGTCGAGGACAAGGAGTTCAAGCTCGGCCACGGCCACGTCGTGATCGCGGCGATCACTTCCTGCACCAATACCTCGAACCCCTCGGTGTTGATCGGCGCGGGGCTCCTGGCGCGCAATGCGCTGCGCAAGGGCCTCACCGTGAAGCCTTGGGTCAAGACCTCGCTCGCGCCGGGCTCGCAGGTGGTGGCGGAATATCTTGCGAAGTCCGGGCTGCAGGCGGATCTCGACGCTCTCGGCTTCTATCTCGTCGGCTTCGGCTGCACGACCTGTATCGGCAATTCCGGTCCGCTGCCGAAGGAGATTTCCAAGTCGATCAACGACAATGGCGTGATCGGCGCGGCCGTGCTCTCCGGCAACCGCAATTTCGAAGGCCGTGTCTCGCCCGACGTGCAGGCGAACTATCTCGCCTCGCCGCCGCTCGTGGTGGCCTACGCACTCGCAGGCTCCCTCCAGGTCGATCTCGTCAATGAGCCTCTCGGCAAGAGTCCTGACGGCCTGCCTGTCTACCTCGAGGACATCTGGCCATCGAATGCCGAGATCGAACAGTTCATCCGCGACAATGTCACGCGTACGATGTTCGAGACCAAATATGCCGATGTGTTCGAGGGCGACGCCAACTGGAAGGCGGTCAAGGTCGCGACCGGCCTGACCTACCGCTGGAACATGTCGTCGACCTATGTGCAGAACCCGCCTTACTTCGAGGGCATCACCATGAAGCCCGCGCCGACCGGCGACATCGTCGGCGCGCGCATCCTCGGCCTGTTCGGCGACAAGATCACGACCGACCACATCTCTCCGGCGGGCTCGATCAAGCTATCGTCGCCGGCAGGAGAATTCCTGCGCGCTCGCCAGGTCCGGCAGGAAGACTTCAATCAATACGGCACGCGGCGCGGCAATCACGAGGTGATGGTGCGCGGCACCTTCGCCAACATCCGCATCAAGAATTTTGCCGTGACCGGCGAGGGTGGCGCGACGCCGGAAGGCGGTTGGGCCGTGCATCAACCGTCCGGCGAGCGGATGTCGATCTTCGATGCGGCGATGCGCTACGAGCGGGAGAAGGTCCCGCTGGTCGTGTTTGCCGGCGTCGAATATGGCAACGGCTCCTCGCGCGACTGGGCGGCCAAGGGCACCAAGCTGCTTGGCGTCCGCGCCGTGATCGCCCAGAGCTTTGAGCGCATCCATCGCTCCAACCTGGTGGGCATGGGCATCCTGCCCTTCGTGTTCGACGAAGGCACCTCCTGGAAGAGCCTCGGCCTGACCGGCACCGAGCAGGTCTCGATCAAGGGGCTGACGGATATCTCGCCAGGCCAGCGCATCACCATCGATATCACGATGGCCGACGGCACGGTGAAGCAGGTCCCGCTGACCTGCCGCATCGATACGCTCGATGAGCTCAACTACTACAAGCACGGCGGCATTCTGCCCTACGTGCTGCGCCAGCTTGCGGCGTGATGCGCCGCCGATCTCTCAGAGCAAGATCAAGACAGGGGAAATGAAGATGGCAGGCAGAATTCCGGCGACATTGATACCCGGTGACGGGATCGGTCCCGAGATCACGGCAGCGGTGACGCGCATCCTCGATGCGCTGGGCTCGCCGTTCGAGTGGGACGTGCAGCAGGGCGGCATGGCCGGGATCGAGAGCGCCGGCGACCCGCTGCCGGGAGTTCTGGTCGACAGCATCCGCCGCACCAGGCTCGCGCTGAAGGGACCTTTGACGACGCCGGTCGGTGGCGGCTTCCGTTCGGTCAACGTCCGCTTGCGCGAGGAGTTCGGGCTGTACGCCAATCTGCGTCCCGTAAAGACCATGGTGCCCGGCGGCCGCTACGAGGACATCGACCTCGTCCTGATCCGCGAGAACATCGAAGGCCTCTATGTGGCGTTCGAGCACTTCATCGCCGTGGGCGACGATCCGCACGCGGTTGCGATCTCCTCGGGCGTCAACACGCACGCGGAAGCGCGGCGCATCGTCCGCTTCGCGTTTGAATACGCGCTCGCCCACGGCCGCAAGAAGGTCACCGTGGTGCACAAGGCCAACGTGCTGAAGGCGCTGACCGGGCTGTTCCTGCAGGCCGGCCGCGAGATCGCCAAGGAATATGAGGGGCGGATCGCGATGGACGACCGCATCGTCGATGCCTGCGCCATGCAGCTCGTGATGAACCCGTGGCAATTCGACGTCATCGTCACCACCAACCTGTTCGGCGACATCCTGTCCGATCAGATGTCCGGCCTCGTCGGCGGCCTCGGCATGGCGCCCGGCGCCAATATTGGCGAGAAGGCCGCGATCTTCGAGGCGGTGCATGGCTCGGCACCCGACATCGCCGGAAAGGGGATCGCTAATCCGCTGGCGCTGCTGCTCGCGGCCGCCTTGATGCTCAAGCACGTCGGCAAGGAAGATCTTGCGACGCGGCTTCGGGCGGCGATCGAGCAGACCCTGCAGATCGACAATGTTCGCACTGCCGATCTCGGCGGTAAGGTCTCGACAGCGGATTTCGCGGGCGCGGTGATCAAGCGCCTGTAACGTGAGGCTGCGAAGGCCGGGAAGGGGAATGTCGTGACGCGCTCTGAGCCGTTGATCGTGGCGCGGGAGCATGAGGGGCCGTCCGGATCGTTGGTGTGCCAGGCAAGCACATTTCTGATCGGCGGGGTTGTCAGGCGGGCTCGGGTTTCCGGCCTGACAGTCTCGCTATCTGAGACGGAAGGCATGAGAATCCACCCTTGCAATTGGCGGGACCGTCGTCCCGCATCGTATAGTTTGGCGGGACACAAGAAACTGAAAGCCGATGGAAGAGAAGCTCGGTGCGGTTACGTGTTGCACTGCGGTAGTCGGCAAGAAGGAGAGGAAAATGGCGAAGGGCTCTGACCTGTTGGTCGCGGCATTGGAACATGAGGGCGTTGACCGGATTTTCGGCGTGCCGGGCGAGGAAAATCTCGACGTCGTCGAGTCGCTCCGCAATTCGAAGATCCAACTGATTTTGACCCGCCATGAGCAGGCGGCGGCGTTCATGGCGGCGACGCATGGCCGTCTCACCGGCCGCCCGGGCGTGTGCATCTCCACCCTCGGTCCGGGCGCGCTGAACTTCTCGACCGGCGCGGCCTATGCGCATCTCGGCGCGATGCCTATGGTGATGATCACCGGACAGAAGGCGATCATGAGCAGCCGTCAGGCGCGCTTCCAGATCGTCGACGTCGTCGCGTCGATGAAGCCGCTCACCAAGCTGTCGCGCCAGATCGTCAGCGCCGCCAGCATTCCGACGCTGGTTCGCGACGCCTTCCGCGTTGCGATGGAGGAGCGGCCGGGCCCGGTCCTGCTCGAGCTGCCGGAGGATATCGCGGGCGACGAGGTCGAGCCGGTGTCGATGGTGCCGATCCACCCGATCGAGATTCCGGTGGCGCATCGCGCGGCCCTCGATCGTGCGGCCGAGATGATCCTGGCGGCAAAGAAGCCTCTGATCATGCTGGCTGCCGCGGCCAGCCGTCCGCGTTCGACTTTTGGCATCGCCGGTTTCGTGCGGCGCACCGGGATTCCTTTCTTCACGACCCAGATGGGCAAGGGCACCGTACCCGGCGGCACCAGCCTTTACATGGGCACGGCCGCGCTGTCCGAGCGCGACTATGTGCACGAGGCGATCGACCAGGCCGATCTGATTATTGCCATCGGCCACGACACCGTGGAGAAGCCGCCCTTCATCATGGGTCCGAAGGGGCCGCAGGTGATCCATGTCAGCTACACGCCCGCGACGGTGGAGCAGGTCTATTTCCCGCATGCCGAGGTGGTGGGCGACGTCGGCCCGAGCCTTGAACTGCTCGCAGACCGGCTCGAAGGCCGGCTGCCGAACGCCAAGGCACTGCTGCCACTGCGCGAGGGCATTCTCGGCCGGATCTCCGACCGCGCCACAGAGAGCCGCTGGCCGGTGACGCCGCAGCGGCTGGTGCACGACATCCGCCAGGTCATCCCCGAGAACGGCATCGTCGCGCTCGACAACGGCATGTACAAGATCTGGTTCGCGCGCAACTACCGGACCTACGTCGCCAATACGCTGCTGCTCGACAACGCGCTCGCCACCATGGGCGCCGGCCTGCCGTCGGCGATGATGGCGGCAATGCTCTATCCGGATCGCCGGGTGATGGCGATCTGCGGCGACGGCGGCTTCATGATGAACAGCCAGGAGCTGGAGACGGCGGTCCGCCTCAAGCTCAACCTGGTCGTCCTGATCCTGAACGACGGTGCCTACGGGATGATCCGCTGGAAGCAGGCGGTCGACAATTTCCCGGACTTTGGCCTGAGCTTTGGCAATCCGGACTTCGTGCGCTATGCGGAGTCCTACGGCGCCAAGGGCTCGCGCGTCACCTCAGTGGAAGGGCTGCTGCCGACGCTGGAAGCGGCCTTCAAGGGCGGCGGCGTCCACCTCGTCGATGTGGCCATCGACTATTCCGAGAACACGCGCGTGCTGGTCGATGAGCTGCGCAACCGCAAGCTCGGGGTCGAGCCGTCCTGACGAGAGAGTGATGCTACAGGTAGTACAAGCGTTCGATCGGGCCCCGTTTGCCGAGGTCCCGGTCGACGATGTCGAGGCAATGGAAGCGAAGCTTGGGGCCGCACTGCGCGTCCTCGGCGATCGTGACGGCTGGTTGGCGCCGCATGCGCGCATCGCGGTGCTGCGGCGGGCTGCCGGTCTTCTGGACGGACGGCGGGACCATTTCGCACGCCAGATCGCACGCGAAGGCGGCAAGCCGCTCACGGATGCGATCATCGAGGTGACGCGCGCGATCGACGGCCTGCATTGCGCCGCCGACGAGCTCAGGACCTTTGCCGGGCGCGAGATTCCGATGGGACTGACGGCGGCCTCCAGCCGTCGCTGGGCCTTCACGACGCGCGAGCCGATCGGTGTCGTGTTCGCGATCTCCGCGTTCAACCATCCGCTCAATCTGATCGTGCATCAGGTGGCGCCCGCGGTCGCGGTCGGCTGTCCCGTCATCGTCAAGCCGGCGAGCGCCACGCCGCTGAGCTGCCGTGATTTCGTCGCGCTGCTGCATGAGGCCGGCTTGCCGGAGGCGTGGTGCCAGACCTTCATGCCGCGCGGCAACGCGCTTGCCGAACAGCTCGCATGCGATCCCCGCATCAGCTTCCTGAGCTTCATCGGCTCGGCCAGTGTCGGCTGGCGGCTGCACAGCAAGCTTGCGCACGGCACCCGCTCGGCGCTCGAGCATGGCGGCGTGGCACCCGCGATCGTCGATCGCAGCGCCGATCTCGACCGCATCATCGAGCCGCTGGTGAAGGGCGGCTTCTACCATGCCGGCCAGGTCTGCGTGTCGACCCAGCGCATCTTCGTGCACGAAGCGATCTTCAAGACCTTCACCGAGCGTCTGGTCGCCCGCGTCGCCAAGCTGCGGACCGGCGATCCGACCCTGCTCGAGACCGAGGTCGGGCCGTTGATCAATCCCAAGGAGGTCGACCGCATCACCGGCTGGATCGGCGAGGCGGTGGCGGCCGGCGCGCAGCGGGCGATCGGCGGCGAGCGCCTGTCGGCCACCACGATGCAGCCGACGGTCCTGCTCGAGCCGCCGTCCGACGCAAGGGTGTCGCGCGAGGAGGTGTTCGGTCCGGCTGTCTGCGTCTATCGTTACGCGCATCTGGATCAGGCGATCGCGCAGGCGAATTCGCTGCGCGTGCCGTTCCAGGCCTGCGTGTTCAGCGAGGACATCGACGTTGCGCTGCGGGCCAGTGAGCGGCTCGACGCATCGGCGGTCATGATCAACGACCCCACGACGTTCCGGACCGACTGGATGCCGTTCGCCGGACGGCGCGAGGCCGGTTACGGCGTCGGCGGCATCCCCTACACAATGCGCGACATGACACAGGAAAAGATGGTGGTGCTGCACCGGCGAGCGTGAGGCCGGGGCACCATCAAGAAAAAGAGGAGAGGGAACATGATCGGAAAATTCACCTTTCAATCGCCGTCGAACATTCTGTTCGAGCCGGGCGCCTCGCGAAAGATCGACGAACTCGTGGCCAGCTACGGCGCGCGTCGCGTCATGCTGGTGACCGACAAGGGCGTTCGCAACGCGGGCCTGACTAAGGGCGCCGAGGCCTCGCTGGCCGAAGCCGGGATCGAGGTCAGCGTCTTCGAAGACGTCGTTGCCGATCCGCCTTCACATGTTGTCGAAGCGGCGGTCGCGGCCTGCCAGGCCAACAAGATCGAGCTCGTGCTCTCGATCGGTGGCGGCAGCGCGCTCGATACCGCAAAGCTCGTCGCCTACCTTGCCAAGACGCCGGACCGTCTCGATGACATCTATGGCGTCGGGCTCGCCAAAGGAAAGCGCCTGCCGCTGCTGCTGGTGCCGACCACGGCCGGCACCGGCTCCGAGGTGACGCCGATCGCGATCGTCACCACGCCGACCACGGAGAAGAAGGGCGTGGTCTCGCCGGTGCTGATTCCGGACTGGGCGATCCTCGATCCCGAACTGACGCTGGGCCTTCCGGCCGCCGTCACCGCGGCGACCGGCATCGATGCCATGGTGCACGCCATCGAGGCCTACACCAGCAAGGTCAAGAAGAACCCGATGTCCGACCAGCTCGCGCGGCAGGCGCTGGCGTTGCTGTCGGCGAATGTGCGGCGGGTCTGCGAGAACGGCAGCGACCTCGAGGCGCGGTCGCAGATGCTGCTGGGCTCGATGCTGGCCGGCATGGCCTTCGCCAATGCGCCGGTCGCGGCGGTTCATGCGCTGGCCTATCCGATCGGTGCGATCTTCCATGTGCCGCACGGGCTGTCGAATGCGCTGGTGTTGACCCAGGTGCTTCGCTTCAACCTGCCGCAGGCTGAAGCTCTCTATGCCGAGCTTGCGCCGATCGTCGACCCGAAAACGGACGGTCTGTCGACGGCGCAGAAGGCCCGCCTGTTCGTCGATGCGATGGCCGCGATCTGCCGCGACTGCAAGGTGCCGCCGTCGCTCGCCAACGTCGGCATCACGGCAGGCGACCTGAACAAGCTTGCCGAAGACGCCATGAAGCAGACCCGGTTGCTCGTCAATAATCCGCGCGAGGTCAAGTTCGAGGACGCGCTCGCGATCTACACGGAAGCTTTCGGCAACAGGACCGCAGCCTGACGCTCGATCGTCAGGAGGCGTGGGGAGACCGGGGGAGAGGCGAGGATGAGCACTGTCTTTATTGCTGGGGCTGGACCGACGGCTAGTACGAGTTCGGCCGTCGAAACCCGGCAGCGCATCGTGGCGATCGTCGCGGCGTCGTCGGGCAATCTCGTGGAGTGGTACGACTTCTACGCCTACGCGTTCACGTCGATCTATTTCGCCGGCGCCTTCTTTCCCTCGGGTGACCGCACCAGCCAGTTGCTGGCGACGGCGGGCATTTTCGCCGTCGGATTTTTCATGCGTCCGCTCGGGGGGTGGCTGTTCGGATGGATCGCCGACCGTCATGGCCGCAAGAATTCCATGGTCATTTCGGTGCTGTTGATGTGCGCGGGATCGTTGATGATCGCGCTGCTGCCGACCTATGAGACGATCGGTGCGTTGGCGCCGGCTTTCTTGCTGGTCGCGCGACTTGCGCAAGGACTTTCGGTCGGCGGCGAATACGGCACGGCTGCGACCTATATGAGCGAAATCGCCGTCCGGGGTAATCGCGGGTTCTATTCGTCGTTCCAGTACGTGACCTTGGTCGGCGGACAGCTGCTCGCGCTGCTTGTGCTGGTGCTTTTGCAGCAGACGCTCTCGGATGCCAGCCTCAAGGCGTGGGGGTGGCGGATTCCCTTTGTCGTCGGGGCGGTGGCCGCGATCGTTGCGCTGTATCTGCGCCGCTCGCTGAAGGAGACGATCTCGGCCGACGCGGCGCACCACAAGGAGGCCGGTTCGCTCCGTGCCCTGCTGCAGCACAAGCGCGCGCTCCTCATTACCTTTGCCCTTACCATGGGCGGGTCGCTGTACTTCTATTCGATGACGACCTATATGCAGAAGTTCCTGGTGAATTCGGTCAAGATCGACGCCAGGACGGTCAGCACATTGATGACCTGCGTGCTCGTGGTCTTCATGCTGATGCAGCCGGTGTTCGGCATACTGTCCGACAGAATCGGCCGACGCAACAATCTGCTTTGCTTCGGCGCGCTTGCCGCGCTGGCCACGGTGCCGATCATGATGGCGCTGCCGGCGACGACCAATCTCTATGCCGTATTTGCGCTGGTGACGTGTGCGCTCCTGATCGCCTGCTTCTACACCTCGATCAGCGGCGTCGTGAAAGCCGAGCTGTTTCCGGCGGAGGTTCGCGCGCTCGGCGTCGGTCTGCCCTATGCCATCGCCAATGCGCTGTTCGGCGGCACGGCGGAATACGTCGCCCTGTCGTTCAAGTCCTCAGGGCATGAGTCGGTGTTCTTCTACTATGTCGCGGCGATGGCCGCGGTTGCGCTTGCCGGCTCGCTGGCGATGCCCGACACGCGGCGCCACGGCTATCTCGAGGGTGACGGCCGCGTGTGATGCTGCGGCCGATGTTCCCGAGCTGATTTGTGATCCATGATCGAGTGGAACGAATGACGGAAGATACCAAGACTGGTGCCAGCACGCTGGCCGACACGTTCACGCAATGGACGGAGCAGTGGCGCCGGATGGCCGAGGTTTCGGTTGGCGCCAGCGAGACCTGGTCGAACTCGATGCTCCCCTTCATTATGAAGCGCGCCGCCGAGAGCGGCTTCGGCATGACCGCAGGCAACGATCTCGCCGAAGCCATCGAGCGGATGGCGAAGGGGCCGCGGCTCGCCGATGTCCTGGATTTCGACCGCAAGCTCGCGCATCTGACGGCGGCCTGGAACGAGCTGCAGGGCAAGCTCGCGGCCTATCAGGTGGTGGCCGCAAAGCCCTGGACGCGCGCGGCGGAGCAGTTCAGTTCGCGGCAGTCGGATGGAAAGGTGAAGGACGCCGGCTGGCGCGAGCAGCTCGGCGCTTGGAACGAACTCGCCAATGAGGAGCTACTCGCCAATCAGCGTACGGATGAATTCCTGGTCGCGCAGAAGCAATTGCTGCAGGCCGCAACCGAGTTTCGTGCGCGCCAATCCGAAATCGCCGATACCATCGCCGCCATGCTGGGCATCCCGACCCAGCGCGATTTCGATGAGGTGACGCGCCAGCTCACCGAGCTCAGGCGCGAGGTTCGGGCGCTCGAGCGCCGGGTCGGTGAGGCGGGATCGCGGGGGAACGCATGAGCAGCGACAAGCCGAACTGGAACGTGACCGGCCCGTTCGCCGAGATGACCGACAAGATGCTGAAGGCCGGCAAGCTGCTGTCGACCATCAAGGACGATGACGTCGATGTCGGCGCGACGCCGAAGACGCTCGTCATGCGCCGCGACAAGGTCGAGCTGTTTCGCTATGCGCCCATCGCCGAGCAGAAGGTCAAGACGCCGGTGCTGCTGGCCTATGGCCTGATCGGCCGCTACACCATGGCCGACCTGCAGGAGGATCGCTCGCTGGTCCGCAGCCTGCTGTCGCAGGGGCTCGATCTCTGGCTGGTCGATTGGGGCCAACCCAACCGCACCGAGCGCTGGCTGACCATCGACGACTATGTCGACGACTACATTCATGCCGCGGTGGAGCGGGTCTGCCGCGAGACTGGTCACGACAAGATCATGCTGCTCGGCATCTGCGAGGGCGGCGTGTTCACGACCTGCTACGCCGCACTGCATCCCGACAAGGTCAAGGGTCTGGTGCTGACGATCACGCCGATCGACTTTCATGCCGACCGCGACGACCCGGATACGCATCACGGCTTCCTCAATCTCTGGACCCGCAGCCTGGAGCGCGGCGATATCGACAAGCTGGTCGATACCTATGGCGGGCTGCCCGGCGAGTTCATGAGCTCGGTGTTCTCCCTGATGACGCCGATGCGATCGCTGACCAAATACAATGTCGACCTGATCGATGTCGTCGACGACGAAGCCAAGCTGATGAACTTCCTGCGGATGGAAAAGTGGCTGGCCGACCGGCCGGCGCATCCGGGCGAGGCGGCCAAGCAGTGGCTGAAGGATCTCTACCAGGACAACAAGCTGGTGAAGGGCGAGTTCGTGCTGTCGGGGCGGCGCGTCGATCTCTCCAAGCTCACCGCGCCGGTGCTCAACGTGTTCGCGTTGAACGACCACATCATCCCGCCGACCTGCTCGCGCGCGCTCGGTGAGCACGTCGGCACCAAGGACTATTCGGAGATCGAGCTGCCCGGCGGCCATGTCGGCCTGTTCGTGTCGAGCAAATCGCAGGGATCGCTCAGCAAGGGCATATCGGCGTGGCTGGCAGCCAGAGACTAGCGCGATGACCCAGGAACTCGCATGATGAGCAAAGACAAGATCGTTTCCGCCGACGAGGCTGTCGCCATCATCCGTGATCGCGACACGGTCTGTACTTCCGGCTTCGTCGGCATCGGCACGCCCGATGAGCTCCTGATCGCACTGGAAAAGCGGTTTCGCGAGACGCGCCATCCGTCCGACCTGACGCTGATGTTCGCAGCCGCGCCCGGCGATGCCGCCGACCGCGGCCTCAATCGGCTCGCCCATGACGGTCTTCTCAGGCGCGTCGTCGGCGGCCATTGGGCGCTGGTGCCGAAGCTCGGCGAGCTCGCGCTGGCCAACCGAATCGAGGCCTACAATCTGCCGCTTGGCTGCATCTCTCATCTCTATCGCAACATCGCTGCGCGCGGCCCGGGTGTGATCTCCAAGGTCGGCCTGAAAACCTTCGTCGATCCGCGACTGCAGGGCGGCAAGCTCAACGAGAGCACCACCGAAGACCTCGTCGAATTGATGCGGATCAATGACGAGGAGTGGCTGCGCTATAAATCCTTCCCGATCCACGTGGCGCTTCTGCGCGGCACCACGGCAGATCCGGCCGGAAACATCACCATGGAACGCGAGGCGCTGACGCTCGATAACCTGGCGATGGCGATGGCGGCGAAGAATTCACGCGGCTTCGTCATCGTGCAGGTTGAACGCATCGCGGCGAGCAACTCGCTCAACCCGCGCGAGGTGCAGATCCCCGGCATTCTGGTCGACTGCGTCGTCGTCGCCGACCCCACCAATCACGTCCAGACCTATGGCGCGACCTACAGCCACGCCTTCTCCGGCCGGCAGCGGGTGCCGATGGACCGTGTCAAGCCGCTCGAGCTCGACGAGCGCAAGATCATCGCCCGGCGC
Organism: Bradyrhizobium ingae; assembly: GCF_055791185.1. Lineage (NCBI taxonomy): Bacteria > Pseudomonadati > Pseudomonadota > Alphaproteobacteria > Hyphomicrobiales > Nitrobacteraceae > Bradyrhizobium > Bradyrhizobium ingae. The sequence continues at coordinate 2,755 of NZ_JBVUBB010000038.1, read as the reverse complement.
TGCGCGTTCGAGCTGCCGCCCGGCGGCGTGGTCAATCTCGGTATCGGCATGCCCGAGGGCGTATCCGCGGTTGCTGCCGAAGAGCACATGCTGAAGTTCCTGACGCTGACCGCTGAGCCCGGCATCATCGGCGGCATGCCGCAGGGCGGGCTCAATTTCGGCACTGCGCTCAATCCCGACGCGGTGATCCACCAGAACCAGCAGTTCGACTTCTATGATGGCGGCGGCCTCGATCTCGCCTGCCTCGGCATGGCGCAGGTGGATGGTGCAGGCAATGTCAATGTCAGCCGCTTCGGTTCGCGCCTTGCCGGCGCCGGCGGCTTTATCAACATCTCGCAGAGCTCGAAGAAACTGGTATTCGCGGGCACCTTCACCAGCGGCGGGCTGAAGATCGCGGTCGAGAACGGTGCGCTGCACATCCTGCGCGAAGGAACCGCGAAGAAGTTCATCTCCGCGGTCGAGCAGATCACCTTCAGCGGCGAGCATGCCGCGGAGACCGGCCAGCCGGTGTTCTACGTCACCGAGCGCTGCGTGCTGCAGCGGACGCCGGCCGGCGTCGAACTGATCGAGGTGGCACCCGGCATCGACATCGATCGTGACATTCTCGGCCAGATGGATTTCAAGCCGCTGGTTCGCAACGTCCGCACGATGGACGCCCGGATCTTCCGCGAAGGACCGATGGGGCTCGATCACATGCTGCTCGGCCGCAGCCTTGCCGATCGCATCAGCTACGACGCCGAACGCAACATGCTGTTCGTCAATTTCGAGGGATTCGATGTCAGGACAGTCGAGGACGTCGATCTGGTCCGTCGCGAGGTGGAGCGTGCATGCCGCGCCGTCGGCAAGCCGGTTGCGCTGGTCGCCAACTATGACGGGTTCTACCTGGAGCCCATCGTCAGCGACACGTATTTCTCGATGATCGCCTATCTCGAGCAGCGGTACTACAGCTCGGCTTCACGATACACCACCAGCGCATTCATGCGCATGAAGCTTGGAGAGGGGCTCGCCGAGCGTCACGTCGCGCCGCATATCTTCGAGACCCAGGCGGAAGCGCAGCGCTTTGCACGTTCCGAAGCATTGATCGAACCATCCAGCAGGTAGAATCCCGAAGGAGGCTAGCATGATGACAGACGCCGATAAGATCGCCCAGGCCGTGAAAGAGCAGATGCAGAAGCTCTCACAGACGTTCAAATTGCCCGATGTCGATGTGCCGGCACTGCTCGAGAGGCAGCGCAGCACGATCGACGCCATCTCCAAGGCTGCTCAGCTCTCGAACGAAACGGCGGCCGAGGTGTCGCGCCATCAGCTGGAGATTCTTCGCTCGGCCTCGGAACACGCGGCGGCGATGATGCGCGACATGAAGCTTTCCGGCGAGCAAGGGCGCGAATTGGCGACCAAGTCGTTCGAGGCCGCTCTGACCAGCGCCCGCGAATTCGCCGAGATGACGGCGAAGTCCAACGCCGAAGTGTTCAATCTGATCAAGCAGCGCATGACGGACAATTTCGAAGAGATGCGCAAGAACTGGAAATCGTAGCGTTGTTGAACGAACGTCAATTGGCTCACGGGTTGTCGGCGCCGTGCTTGGCAAGCGTTCGTGTCGTGGCTTGCCAGGAGAGGTGGGATGTCTGACGGATCGGAAGAGGTGGCATTGAAGGTTCGAAGGGACAGGCCGGAGCATCCTCGGCCTGATCGCGAGGGTATTGTACAGGGCCTTTCGCCGTCCGGTTTCCACCAGTTGGCATACACCGATTGGGGACCCGTCGACGACAAGAGACCGATCGTCTGCGTTCACGGACTGACGCGGCAGGGGCGGGACTTCGATCATCTCGCCGAGCGGCTGGTCGCAGCCGGTCGGCGCGTGATCTGCCCGGACCTGCCGGGCCGAGGCCGCAGCGGCTGGATCGGCAACCCCGACCACTACACGCTGCCGCAATATTGCTCCGACATGAACGCGTTGATCGCGCGTCTCGGTGTGTCCGAGGTGGATTGGGTCGGAACCTCGCTGGGCGGCTTGATCGGCATGATCATGGCAGGCTTCTCCGGCAGCATCGTGCGCAGGCTCGTCATCAACGACATCGGTCCCTTCGTGTCGTCGACGGGGTTGCAACGGATCGGCCAGTACATCGGCAACATGCCGGCGCTATTCAAGTCGATCGAAGATGCAGAGACGTACTTCCGGACGGTGCTGGCGCCTTACGGCAAGCTCGCCGATGAGCACTGGCGTCACCTGACCGAACACAGCGTCCGCTGGGATGACAGCCGGCAGGGTTATGCGCTGCTATGCGATCCCGCTATCGCGAAGGGCTTCAGGTTGCCCTGGTTCGCGGCGTTGAACCTGTGGGACTATTGGGAAGCCATCAACGTGCCCGTGCTGGTGCTGCGCGGCATAAATTCCGACCTGCTGTCGTTCGATCTTGCGGCCGAGATGCGCAAGCGCAATCGAATGGCCAACGTCTTTCAGTTCGACGATTGCGGACACGTCCCGCCATTGATGGCGTCCGAGCAGATCGATGTGGTGACAAAGTTTCTGCTCAAGGACACGATTTTTGGTTGGGGAGAGCGAAATGGATAGCAGCAAGCAGGGCACTTCGGTCGCCGAGAAGATCTACGACGTCCCGGCGGAGTGGGCGAAGCGTGCCTGGGTCGACCAGGCCAGGTACAAGGACATGTACGCCCGCTCGATCTCGGACCCGAACGGCTTCTGGGCCGAGCAGGCCAGGCGCATCGACTGGATGAAGGCGCCGACCAGGATCGA